>CAJCJG010000315.1 GCA_903970625.1 Solirubrobacterales bacterium 70-9
CGGCTGGCCACCACCGTACCCGATTCGGTGCGCAAATTGCTGAACGCAGCCACTTCCCGCGACGCGGCGGTGTTGCCGACAACGCCCGCGAGCACCGAGGCAGCTTGATCGGTCTCGCCCTGGCGCGCATAGGCCAGCGCCAGATTATGCTTGATCCGCCCCGGCACGCCCGGCTCGTCGGCCAGCGATTGCAGCATGGGCACGGCCTCGGCCGCGCGGCCTTGCAGCACCAATGCCAGCGCCAGATTGTTGCGCGATGCATAGTCGCCCGGCGCCGACACCACGGCGCGCCGGAACGCGTCCTCTGCCCCCGGCAAATCGCCGAGTTGCACCCGCGACACGCCAAGACCGTTCAATGCCGGCGTGCCGCCGCCGCCATGGGCGACGAGCGATTGAAACGTCGTCGATGCCGTCAGCGGATCGCCTGCGCGCAGTTCCAACTGCCCGGCGCGCACCACCAGCCCCGCATCGTGCGGCGACCGCTCCACCACCTGGCGCGCGGCGGCAATCGCGTCCTGCGGCCGGCCGGAATCGAGTAGCGCCTGGGCGTAATGAATGCCCACATCGCCATTTTTCGGGTCGGCCGCCGCTGCCGCCGCGAGGATCGAGCGCGCACTTTCCGTATCGCCGCCGGAGGCCGCGATGTCGGCGATCGACATACGGGTCGCGCTGTTGATGTTGGCGTTCTGGTTCTGGCTGGCCGGCTGGGTGCAGCCGGCGAGGCCAAGTCCGAGAACCGCGCAAAGGGCGAGACCGCCGCCAAACGAAACCTTACCGAACTGAAAATCAGTTCCGTCAGGGCCTGAGTTCATCCTGGTACGCCCCACTCATTGCAGGATTTTCACCCCGAGACGCCGGACGCTAGCCAAGCCGCATGGCCGCGTCAATCGAATGAACACCGCGCCGTGAGGATGATCCGCGCCGGTGGCTCAACTGTCGCGGCTGCGCCTGACGGTAGCAATTAACACCGCGGCCGTCGCCACCGGGGCGATCCCCACACTGAGCATCAGACCGATGGGATAACACATTAACGGCACCACGTAACCCGCTATCAACGTTACAAGATCGCCCCTTCGCGTGCCGTGATCCCTGGCATGCGCCAGCAGCCATGTCCCGGCGACCGCCAACAGCATCAGGTCGTAGAGCAGCAGCACCGGCACCGCCAGCAGCGTGCCCGCGATCAGCGCCGCTGCGCGCAGCGGCAGCGGTGCCCGCCGCCAAAACAGCCAAGCGACAGCGGCAGCGGCGGCCAAGGCAGCGAATGCCTGGGCAGCGTACGCGAGCGCGGTCGGCACGCCCAGCATGCGGGCCGCGCCGAACACGGTGATCATGCCGGCCAATTCGATCCGACCATTCTCGTAGGTGCCGTGCGCGCCGGTGAATGCGGCGATGAAGGCGGCCCATGTGTTCCATCCGAACAGGACGCCGGACAGCAGGATCAGGCCCCCCGCAGCCACGGCCGCCCCCCCGATCGCCCGCCAGTTGCGGCCCGCCACAAGCGCCACCGGGATCAATAGCCCCAAATGCGGCTTGAAGATCAGGCCGCCGAGCGCGAGTCCGGCTATCCCCGGCCGCCGGTCCAGCAATCGCGTGCCGATGGCGAACAGGGCGGCGGTGAGGAAGGCGTTCTGGCCAAGCACCAGCGTCCAGAACACCGCTGTGAACGCCAGCGTCGGGATCAGCCAGCGCCAGCCGGCCGGCCGCAGGATCGGCCACAGGGCCGCGAGGAACAGCAGCAGCGTCGCGACCTCGAACACATAGAACGCGACCAGATACGGCAGGTAGGAGAGCGGCGCGGCCAGCAGCAGGAACACGGGCGGATAGAAGAAAAACTGGTATTTGATGCCGGGTTCCGTCGCCGCCCATTCCGCCGCCTGATGCGCCGCCTGATCGTAGGCTAGCTGTGCGGTGCCGGCGGCGGCCAGCTTGCCGGCGGCATAGAAGCTGGCGAAATCGGTGGTTCGGGGGGATTCGAGCGGGACAATCCAGCCGTGCGTGCCGGCGACAAAAAACAGCGTCACCAGGATCTCGGTGATCAGAAAAATGAGGGAATAGGCGAACAACCGGCCTTCCGGCCGCAGCTCAACGCCCGCCATTCGCCGCCGCGCCGGCCGAGGGGACGATCACGCGGGGGAGCCGGCCGCGCCCAGATGCCGCCCCGCCCATGCCGGACGAAGACGGATATTGCACCCGCACGACACGGCCGCCGACTCGGATCGCCTCCCCTTCCGCCGCCGTCGGTCGCAGATTGCTGGCCAGCGCCGCCGGTACCGGCAGCGGCTGCGGCAGGGTCGGCGCCGGGCTCGGTGCAAGGCTGGTTTCCGCCCAGCGCGACAGGACCAGATCGCGGTAGGTCTCGCCGCGCCAGGGCGTCGCCGAGTGGTAGAGTTGCACGGCCGTTTCCCAACTGCCCGAATGCGCGTGAAGGTCGCTCAACAACTGGCCGGCGTAGCGGGCGTTGGCCGACGGATCGAACGCCTCGGCCACTGTGGCGAACGCGTCGGGGTGAAATTGCAGGTTGACCTGGAAACAGCCGACATCGAGCGAGCGGCTGCCGCGCGCGCGTGCCGCAACGACGTAGGCGATCGCATCGAAGGCGGAGCCGAACACATGATCGGTGCCCTCGTCGTTGACGGTCCAGGGCCACGGCAGAACATCACGTGTGGCCGCATCGCTCCGGCCGCTCTCCACCCGCCCGACGGCGAGCAACAGGCCGGGCGGCAGAGCCATCCTATGTTCCACACCATCCGCCTGCACGCGGCAAAGGCCGGAGGCGTCCTGTGGCGGAGCGGACGGTCCCTGCGCCACCGCCGCCGCTGGCAGCCAACAGACAGCGGCCAGTAGCCCAGCCACGCAAGACCGATGACGGCGATTCACGCTCTGCGCCGCGCTAACGCGACCGCCGGGGACCGAACGGCAGGTTCATTTGTGAGTCATTGTGTCCATCACCTGCACCACCGCCGGGCCGCCAACGATCAGGAAAATGCAGGGCAATATGAACAGGATCATCGGGATAGTCAGCATGACCGGCAACCGGGATGCCTTTTCCTCGAAGCGTGTCAGCGTGGTCTGCCGCATCTCGGCCGCCAGCACGCGCAGCGCCTGCGAGATCGGCGTGCCGTATTGAATGGTCTGCGCCAGGGTGCCGCCAAGACGAGTCATCACGTCCAGGCCGGTGCGGGTGCCCATGTTCAACAGGGCACGCCGCCTGTCGGACAGGATTTTCATCTCGCTGGCAGTCAGCTTCAGTTCCTGCGCCGCGGCCGCATTGCCGTCGCCGAACTCGGCGGCCACCCTGTCGAAGCCCGCCTCCAGCGCCAACCCGGCCTCCGAACAGATGATCAGCAGATCGAGCGCGTCCGGCAGGCCCGCCTCAAGCCTCTTGAGGTATTTCTTGCGCATCCGCCGGATGAAATAGTCCGGTGCCAGCAGCCCGATGACGGCGCCGAACATGATCGGCAGGATCTTCGGGTGGAAGTCCAGATGCAGCACCGTCATCACCAGCCAAACGCCGAACGGCATTGCGAACAGCAACACCACCTTGGCGCCGACGAACATCGGCAAGGTCGTCGCCGTCCTTTGTCCGGAGGCGGACATCGTGTTTTCGAGATCGTCCATGCTTTTGCGCGACAGCAGGCCGCTCGCCACCACCGACTGGCCGAGATGGCGCAGCAGCCGCCCGAACACGTTGCCGGCGGGCGGCGGCGGCAATGCGCCCGCAGCAGCGCCCTTCGCGTTGGCATCGACGGCGATCAGCCGAATGCGCGCCTCGATACGCTCATTTCGTTGCAACATCGGCAGCAGCACCGCCGCGACCAGCAACATGACCAGCGCGAGCGCCAGCACGATTTGAAGCATGCTGGCGCCCATCATCGCACACCCCCCCGATATCGATGCTGCCGGCGATTGGTTGTCATGACAGCGCCTTGCGGATCATGAACTGCATCATTGCGATACCCAGCAGCAGCGACACGATGGCAGATGCCATGATCTGACGGCCACGCGTCGTCTCCAGCAACAGCGTAGCATATTGCGGCGCCATGAGCAGCAACGCCGCGAAGGCAACAAACGGCAACGAGGCCAGCACCATAACGGTGGTACGCGCCTCCGACGAAAGAGCGTACGCGCGCGCGCGCATCGCGGTGCGCTTGCGTATCACGTCGGCCAGATTTTCCAGCGTGTCGGTCAAGCTGCCGCCCGTCTGCCCCTGCAAGGCCAAGGCCACCGCAAAGAACCGGTATTCCGGCACCTCGGTTCGCTTGGCCATCGAGATAAGCGCGTCGGTCAGCGACGTGCCGATGAGTAACTGATTATAAAGTCTTTCGAATTCGATCGCGGTTGGCTGCTGCGCTTCTTTGCCGACGATTCGAAGTGCCTCGGCCACCGGCAGGCCGGTGCGGACGGAGCGCACGATCATGGCCAGCGCGTCCGGCATTTGGGTGTAGAGCACCCGCGCCCGGCGGGCGGCGAACGTGCCAAACACGAAGCGCGACATCACCAGCCATAGCGGCGGCTGGGCGAACCACCCGTACGACCCGAACACGCCCGCGATCAAGCCGGCGCCGACCGTCGCCAGGGTACCGACAGCGAGCAGGATGACCCACCATGGCGCCGGATACAGGTCGAGTTGTTCGGCCCGGATACCGAATACCCCCAGGGCCTTGTCGGCGGCCTCCGCAGGCGTGATCGACGTGACCGGCGTGGCGGCCCGAATATCGCGCAGATCGCCGCGACCGGCCGAAGGCGCGTAGGCCTTCAAAAGAGTGGTAATACGGGTCTGCTTGGCCTTTCGGCCGCTTTCCCACAGCAACAGCCCTACCGCCACTCCGACCAGGAGGAGTGCCCCAACCGCCACCACAATAACGGGAGCGGACATGGTCACGTCACAGCTTCTTCGAGAGCTTCGAGCCAGGCACGCTCCAGCCCGAAATACGCCAGACGCTTGGCGAAATGCGGCCGCACGCGCGATAGCCGGTAGCGGCCACGCAGCGAGCCGTCCGCATTCTCGCCCTCGTACTCGTACATCGCGATGTCGTTCAGCGTAACGATGTCGCCCTCCAAGCCGATCACCTCAGTGATCTGGGTGACGCGGCGGCCGCCGTCACGCATGCGCTGGATTTGCACGATCAAATCGACGGCACTGACGATCTGGGTGCGAATTGCGCGCAACGGCAGACCGGGCTGGCCCATTTCGACCATGTTCTCGATGCGGGTGATGGCATCGCGGCTGGTGTTGGCGTGGATGGTGCTCATGCTGCCATCATGGCCAGTGTTCATGGCCTGCAACATGTCGAACGCCTCGCCGCCGCGCACCTCGCCGATGATCAACCGATCCGGCCGCATACGCAGGGCGTTCTTGACCAGATCGCGCTGGGTGATCTCGCCGCGCCCTTCCAGGTTGGCGACGCGGGTTTCGAGGCGGACCACATGGGGCTGCTGCAATTGCAGTTCGGCCGCGTCCTCAACCGTGATGATGCGCTCGCCGCTGTCGATCATTTGAGACATCGCATTCATCAGCGTCGTCTTGCCGGCGCCGGTGCCGCCCGAGATGATCACGTTGAGCCGGGCACGCGACCCGATCTCCAGCACGTTGGCGACCTGCCGGGATATCGAGGCCGACGAAACCAACATGTCGAGCGTGATGCGCCGGCGGGCGAATTTGCGGATCGAGATGCAGGCGCCGTTCAGGGCCAGCGGCGGGAACACGATATTGACTCGCGAGCCGTCGGCGAGGCGGGAGTCCACCATCGGGCTGCTCTCGTCCACGCGCCTTCCCACGGCGGCGGCGATGCGCTGCGCGATGTTGGCGCAGTGCGAAGCGTCGCGGAACCGCACGCTCGACAGCAATATCTTGCCGCGCTGCTCGACGAACACGCGGTCCGGCCCGTTCACCATGATGTCGGTGATCGTGTCGTCGTCCAGCAACGGCTCCAGCGGCCCGAGGCCCAGCATATCGTCGACAAGCTCGCCGGCAAGCTGGCGCTGTTCGCGGCCATTGAGCTGGATGTGCCGCCCGTCGGCAATTTCGGCGAGCAGGCGTTCCACCTCGATCTGCAACCGCTCGGGCGTGGTCGCCGCCGCAATCGTCGGGTCGAGGCGCGAAAGGCAAATCGCCCGCAATTCCTCCAGCGCGCTGCCCTGCGACACTTCGGAACGCGGGATCATCATGGTCGGTTCGGCGGTCGAAGCGGCCTGACCCTTGGGCGGGGCGGCGACCGGCGTAGGCGGCGGCGGCGCTGCGTTTTCCGCCGAGCGGCGGCCGAAGCCGCGAATTTGTGAGCTCATTTGCGGGACCATTTCAGCATCGGAAATCCAGCTTTGCGTTTGACCTCAGCTTCCAGCGCCGGGGCCGGAAGGATTTCATGCGCCAGCGTAGCGATGGAAGTCTGGAACGCCCCGCGCTTGCGCACCGCCGGATCGCCGAGCGTCGTTGCCGTGTGCAGCAGCTTCGGTAGAAAAGGAATCACGATGTCCGGTGCGCGTTGAAGGGCCGCGACCACTTGCTTCTTGTCCAGAGTGCCCGGCGCACCGAGCCGATTCAGCACGAGCAGCGGCGGACTTCCGTTCTTGACACCGACGTAGGTGCCAAGGAACCGAAGCGCATCGCGCAGCGACGGCAGCGTCGGATCCATGACCAGAACGCGCTGATGCGCCAGTTCCTGCATTTCACGATGCATGGGCAGCGTCTGGCGCGGCAGGTCGATGACGATGCAGTTGTATCGTGTACGCAAGAGGTCCAGCAGGTGGCGTACGGCACCACCTGTGACCGTGGGCGCACTGTCCGGCTTGTCCTCGGCGGCCAGCAACGCGAGCCGATCGCCCAGGCGCGGCGCGGCGCGCTCGACCAGCAATTTGTCCACTCGTTCGGGATGTTCTAGGGCTGCGCGCAGTCCGCCCTCCGCCTCGCTGGCCAGCATCAGGCCGCATGTGCCGCCTTGCAGATCGGCGTCCAGCAACAGAGTATGATGCCGTCGCCGCTCCGACAGTTCGACGGCGAGGTTCACCGCGACCGACGTGGCACCCACGCCTCCCCGCACCCCCGTCACCGCGATGATCCGGCCGCCCCGCGCCGTCACGTCCGACGGGCCGCGACCCATGATCCACGGCAGGAACTCGCGGGACACCTGATCGCGGTTGAGCGGCTTGCAGAGATATTCCAGCACGCCAAGGCCGCGCGTGACCTGGCGGTAGAACTCCATGTCGGCGCGCTCGCCCACCACCAGCACGCGCACACCCGGTTCGACGAACTGTGCCAGATCCTCCAGCGCCGCGAACGGGTCCGACTCGCCGGACACGTCGACGATCAGAGCGCCCGGCGTTTCCATCTGTTGCAGGCCGGTTCGCGCGTCGGCCACGTCGCCGCGCCGGACCTGGCCTCCATCCCGCAACAGGTCGGCGAGGACCTCGCGCATCACCCCCTCGGTTTCCTTGTCGCGAATATAAGCGACCACCGGAACGCGAGAGGAGCGCGGCTCGGTATCGGACAACGGGACAAGCGCGTCGGGTGGCATCACTGCGCCGCTCCGGTCGAAACGCCGTTGCTGCTTTGGCCGCCACTGCCGGCCGAGCCGCCGATCGACGACAAGTTGCTGTTCGGGAGCTCCTTCACCGTATCGGTACGATAACGTGTCACTGCCAGGGCCGCCGTCGTCCCCGTGGTGTCGGGCGGCCCCTTGCCCTGCTGCAAATCGACAGGGTTCACCGCCATCAGGCGGAGGTTGTCTTCGTTGATCCCGGTCGGTGCGTAGGTGCCCGCACGGCGATACGGATCCTCAAGACCGGCGCAACCGCCGAGCAGGGCAAGTACAGCCAACGATGTCAGGTAACGTCGCATGGCATCACCTCAATTCAGCAGGAACCCGGCATCTCCCAGTTGCCGGCCGTCGGTTTCGCTGTCGCTCGGTCCCCCGCGCGCACGCTGGCGCAACAGAAGCACCCGGTCAACGTCGTTGGGCGGTTCGAACCCGTCGGTCGGCACCCGCAACGCGCCCGCCACACTGACCGGCTTCACGAGATAAGGCGTCACCAAAATGACCAACTCGCTCTCGTCCCGTTCGAAAGCGTCGGATTTGAACAACTGCCCGAGTACCGGAACCTCGCCCAAATACGGCAGGCCGGATAGCGCGGTGGTGAAGCTCTTGGACAACAACCCGGCGATCGCGAATGTCTGGCCGCTGCCAAGTTCGATGGTCGTCTCGGCCCGCCGCACCGTCAGCCCAGGAATGGTCACGGTGCTGCTGTTGGTCAACGGCACCGATACCGCGCCGGTTGAGGTCAACTCGCTGACCTCGGGTCGCACCCGCATACTAATGCGGTCCGACGACAGGACCGTCGGCACGAACGCCAAGGACACGCCGTAGGGCTTGAATTCGACAGTGATCGTGGCGACGCCGGAGTTCGACGCCGCAATCGGCACTGGAAACTCGCCACCTGCCAGGAAACTGGCCGTCTCGCCCGATCGCGCGGTCAGGTTCGGCTCGGCAAGAATGGTCGCAAGGTTGTCCTGGGCCAGCAGATCCAGGATGGCGTTGGCCGGGCGGCCACTGACCGACGTCAGGCCAATCTGATTCGGCGTCGAATTGGTCGATGGCAGGTTGGCGTTCAGCACCCCGGCAATGCCGACGCGGCCGATGGTGCCAAGAGCAGACCAGTTGATGCCGAGCTGGCGCGTGACCGTCCGATCGATCTCGGCGATCCGGACGCGCAAATTGACCTGCACGGGCAACGCCACGGAAAGACGGTCATCGACCGTCTGGTCCTTCGGCAGCAACGCTTTGGCAATCGCCGCCGCCCGCTCCGCCTGTTCCGGCGTGGCGACCTTGCCGGTCAAGCTGAGGCCGGTCGGCGTGGCCTCGTAATTCACGCTGGTATCCTGCGGCAGCACGGCCGTTGCTTGGCGTTTCGCTTCGCCGGACGCGTAGGCGGAGGGTTGGACGACCACATCGTACTGGACGATCATATCGCCCGCCTCGTCGAACGCCGCGACCGTTGTGCGACCGGCGGCAACCCCAAAGACGAACACGCTCGTCGGGCTGGCAGGGCGCACTTCGGCGACTTTCGGGTCGGCAGCGAATAGGTTGGCGATGGGCCGGCCGGTATGAATGACCTTGCCGGACCCCGTCTCAAGCACGAGCGAATAGTCGGTTGCCGCGACGGCGGGCCAGGACATCACGACCCCGAACGGAGCAAGCGCCAGAAGGACAACGGCCGCAAGACGCTTCATTATGCCGCGTTCCCCTTAAAACTTGTATTCGACAGCATCGCCGGCGCCCCGGAACACTCGCACAGACGCGCTGCCCTTGCCGCTGCTCTTTGACCGCAACGCCGCCGACACATCGCCGGCAAACACCGGCTGCGGCGGCTCGGGCGTCACCGCAGGTTCGCCGGCGACCGCGACGGCCTGGGCAGCCGGATGCACCGTTAGCGAAAGACGCCCGATCCGGGCGGCAACCTCCACCCGCTCGGCGTCCACGGGCGAAACCTCCAGCGTGATCGTGCTGTTGGTCGTCTTCGGCTGCCCGTTCGGCCCTTGCGCACCCTGAACCAATTGTTGATCCACCGCTATGACACGCACATCTTCCATAACCGTCTCGCCCGCCACCCGATGATCCGAGGGCAACGTCTGGTCTTCGAGGGTTTGCGTCAACAGAAGATCCACGCGATCTCCCGGCCAGATCAAACCCGCAGTGCCAGTCACGGCATCGACGCCGATCGTGACCGCGCGCATCCCCGGTTCCAGCACCGCCGCGAGGAAGCCGCGATCGCCGGGCGACAGGACATCCCCCGGCATGAACGCCTCACCGGCGGCCAACGAACGACGGGCCATCGCGCCCCGCAGTTGCAACCGGCTCGCCTGCGAATCGCGCAGGCTTCCCGGCACGATCTTATCTTCCTCGATTGCCGCCGAATCGAGGTCTTCGGGAACGATCAGTGCGCCTGCACGCACCGGCCGAGCCGTCACAAGCACATGGACTGGCGGCGGTGGTGCATTCACCACGGCCACCGGGACGGGCGCCTGTTGCTGGGACAGCAGGAACGCCCCCACCAACCCAAGCAGCCCGAGTCCGACGAGTAACACCAGAACTACTCTGACGAGCATTGCCCGCTATACCGCCACCAGTGGTGAAAGCGAAAGGATGCTACCTCCCGCTATGGCAACCGCATAGGGCAAAGGGCCGCGCCGGCTCAAGCGCCAACGTTCGGCTTTCGCCAATCTGGCCAACAATGTTTGTCGCCGCCCGCTGGGGGGCCGCTTTATCACGCAAGACACACCGAGATAGAACAGTGCCAGCACACCGCCGCATAGCGCCGTCATCAGCAAAAGGTCAGGCAGTCGGGCAGGCGGCGCAACCAAGGCGACAGCCCCCAGCAACTTGGTGTCGCCACCACCCATCCATCCCCGCATCCACAGAAATGCTGCGAAAGCGAATACGGCAGCGGCAACGCCGATACCAAGAAGCAAATTTCCGTCAAGCAGGCGCGCGGCGACGCCAACGACAAGCAACGCCCCCGACACCCAGTTCGGCACGGTTCGCACAGCCACGTCGTGAAGTGCTGCGCCCACCACCAACGCCAATCCAACCACCAACGCCAGTTCTGCGAGGGGGGAAAGCATCGTTCGGCTTTCGTCTCGAACCGCAGCGCACCAGGCGTCCGTCGCGGGACGCCTGGTGCAACGGTCCTAGAGGGTCGTGGCGACCTTGTTGAAGGTCGAGGACAGGGCGGTGCCGAGCGCGGTCACGGCCACGATGATCACGACGGCGACCAGCGAAGCGATCAGACCATACTCGAGCGCTGTCACGGCCTTCTTGTCGGAACGCAGGTTCTGGATCAGGACGAGAAGAGTGGTGAACATTGTCAGATGTCTCCGATTGGTTGGTTGGATAGGCGTTGGCTACGTGCGTCGAAACCGACCCAAGCCGGGGCGGTAGTCTCCCTACCGGAGGGGTAGCGTTTCTACTGCCACATCCGCCGGGGCCGACGAAGTCGATAACGATGCCGGTGACGACCTTTTACTCGAAGTGAATGAGCCCGTAAACGCCAAAAATTCAGTCCAACGTATTTTTTTTTGTCTCAGGCCCCGGACTGTATCGTGGAATGGGCCACATCAGCCGCCGACCCCACCACAGATGGCGCCGCCCGTCACCGCGCATGCGGTGCGTGATCACATCGCGCCCGTTACGACTCAAGGTATGACTGGGTCCTTAAGTGGGCGTTAATCGAAGCACGCGCCAAAGTCCTGGATCGCAAGCAGGTACCCCAGCAAGCAACTTTCATCAAGGATACCGCCTGAACCGGCACCCATTTTGGTACCCTCAGCATTGGCCGGTCGCCACAGTCGCGAACTAAATACACAAACCTTCCGAATTGTTTCCTAAAATTTTTACAATTCGACAATTCATTACACCAGATTACATTTACCGTCACCTCCATTGCCCCGCGCGCCGGGCCGGGCCGGATCCCGGCCCATCGCGATCCGTACGAAACAATGACGAACGGGCCCTGTCCCGTGCGAGAGGAAAAAGCCGTTGATTCACTTAATGTCTCGCCACTGAGTCATCGGCGCAACACCCAAATGCGGTGCGTGAAGCAGCCCGGATCTCGAAACCCGACGCGAGTGCCGCCCATCGGTCAAAACCACTTGTTCGGCCCAGAACCTGACGGCGTGATCGTATGTCACATGCATTGCACGCGCGGCAATGCCGCGTCCAATGCAACCGTATCACGGCGCCGCACAACCGTTGGACGCCCGTGCGCCCCACGACTCGCGCACCTCCCGGCACCGCGTCGAAAAAACCGTCCCGACCGCCGATTCTCACGCCTGGACAGGCACCGGCCACGGTCACGCCTAGCGCTGCGGCCTGTCCATCTGGGGCAGGCCAACCCACGTCACCCGTCCCACGTCGCGATCCCCGGCGCGCAGGCGACCCGATTGCGGGTCGAGCGCGAGACAGGCATCGCCCACGACGTCGTCGATCACGATGCAGAGGCCGCCGACGCGCGGCGCCCACGACAATTGGATCGGCGTCGGCGCGCCGCCGCGATCGAGAACGCGGGCATTGCCGTCGGGCGTCAATTGCAGCGGCCCGCTGCCGGTATCGACGCCCACCAAACCCAGCCCCACCAGATTGAGCGTTCCACCGAGTTCTGCCAGCGCCGCCGATTCGTAGGATCGGACCGCACCGGCTGCACGAGGCAGGCCAACCGCCTCGACCAATGCGACGGCGGACAGGCCCGGGGCGATCAGCGTCACGACCAGCCCGAGCGACAAAATGAGGGCGATGGCCGGCCCCGGCGCGAGGTAGCGGCGGCCGAGACGGCGCCGCGCCTCGCTCTCATGCTCGCCGATCATCCACACCAGACGGAGGTATGCTCCGGTGGAGATGATGCACGCCGACGCCAGCTCGCCGGAATTGAGCCAGCCGAGCGAGCCCCAGATGAGCCAGGGCACGGCGACGCCCGCGAGGGTCGGCGCCATGCCGAACGCCACGGCTCGCCAATCCTGCATGGCAAGTCCAACAGCCGGGTGGGCGGAGCGCGGCACTGGCATGAAAAACACCGATGCGACGGCCAAGCCGAAGGCCGAAATGATGCAACATCGCCCGGTCACGGGCCAGAGAATCAGACCATCGGGCCATGCGGCCCCGCCCTGCGTGCCAGTGATGGGACGACCCGCGATGGGACGACAGGGATGGCGCCCCGGTCTGGTCACCGGCATCATCGTCGCCAGCGGAGCAAAGCGATGGCACGACATACTTTCTTCTGTATTGACGCCCACACCTGCGGCAACCCAGTGCGCGTGGTCGCCGGTGGCGGGCCGGTCTTAGCCCATGTCCCAATGGCCGAGCGGCGGGAAATGTTCCTTCGCGATCATGATTGGGTTCGCCGCGCGCTGATGTTCGAACCGCGCGGCCACGACTGCATGTCCGGCTCCATCCTGTATCCGCCAACGCGACAGGATTGCGACATCGGCGTGCTGTTCATCGAGGTGAGCGGCTGCCTGCCGATGTGCGGCCACGGCAGCATCGGCACCGTCACGGTGGCCATCGAAGAAGGTCTCGTCGTCCCGCAGGTCGCTGGAAAACTGGCGCTCGAGACCCCGGCCGGCCGCGTCGGCGTCGAGTATGTGCAGGACGGTAATTTCGTCGAGCAGGTGCGCCTGTTCAACGTCCCCGCCTACCTGCACGCGGCCGAAGTGCGCATCGAGGTGCCGATGTTGGGTGAAATCGTCTTCGACCTCGCCTACGGCGGCAATTTCTACGCGATCGTCGAGCCGCAGCCGAACTGGCCGGGACTGGACGGGATGAGTGCCGGCGACATTCAGCGGCTCAGCCCGCTGGTGCGGCACGCGGCCCAGGCCGCGCTCGCGCCGATGCACCCGGAGGATCCCCGCATCGCCGGTGTCAGCCATGTGATGTGGTGCGACCGCCCGAAATCGAACCGCGCCCACGCCCGTAACGCGGTCTTCTACGGCGACAAGGGCGTGGACCGGTCCCCTTGCGGCACCGGTTCCTCCGCCCGGATGGCGCAACTGGTCGCCAAGGGACGGCTCAGTCTAGGCGACGAGTTCATCCACGAAAGCATCATCGGCACGATGTTCGACTGCCGGGTGGAAGGCGCTGCCCGCGTTGGCGACCGCGCGGCGATCCGGCCGAGCGTCGCCGGCTGGGCGCGCATCACCGGCCACAACACCATCTTCGTGGACAGCCGCGACCCTCTGGCGCACGGCTTCCTGCTCAGTTGAACCGGGCCACCGAGAACGGCAGCGGATCGACCGGCGGCGTGCGGACGGCGAAATAGTCCGCCGCCATCCGCCCGGTCGTCGCCGCCAACGTCAAGCCCAGATGACCGTGGCCGAACGCGTAGAAGATGTCCGGCCGGCGCGGCGACGGGCCGAGCACGGGCAGGCTGTCGGGCGTGGCCGGCCGCTGACCCATCCATTGCAGCCCGCCCTTCAGCGACAGGCCGGGCAGATAGGAGGCGCCGAGCTTGCCCAGCGCCCGCGCGCGGGCAAAGTTCGGCGCCGCGTTCAGGCCGGCGAATTCGGCGGCGCCGCCGATGCGCAAGCCGACGGACAGCGGGGTGGCGACGAATTTTTGCTCGGCAAAGATCACCTCGCGCGACAGGCTGACGCCGGGCGCGGGCACCGTCAGATTGTAGCCGCGCTCGCTTTCCAGCAGCACGCGGTCGCCGGCCTGCCGTGCCAGCGGCGCCGACCATGCGCCCGCCGCCAGCACCACCGCGTCGCAATCGACGGCCTCGCCGGAGGCTAGTTGCACCCGCCCCTCCGTCCGGACGTCCGAGGCCTTGCCCTGTCGCACCGTCACGCCGTGCGTCCGCGCGTCGGCCAGCAGCGCCGCCCAGATCGCCTTCGGGTCCGAGACGTGCGACCAGGCGGGCGTGACCACGCCAAACGTGATGTCCGGGCCGAGCGCCGGCTCCAGCCTGCGCGCCTCGGCGCCGGATATCTGCTCGCAGACGATGCCGTGCCGCCGTTTCAGGTCCCATTCGGCGCGGTCGGCGTAGAGCGCCAGCCGCTTGCGATAAACGGTCAGCGCCCCGGCCCGGTGCAATTGCCCCTCCAGGCCCACCGCCGCCAGCATCGGGCACAGATCGGCGTACACACGCCCCAACAGCGAGGCGAGCGCCGCAGCCGCCTGCTCCATCCGCTTGGGCCGGGTGGCGGACGCCAGGGCCGCGAGCCACGGCAGCATCCGCGGCGCGTGCGCCGGGCGCAGCGCCAGCGGACCCAGCGGGTCCAGGAGCCAGCCCGGCACCCGCCAAAAAAGCCCCGGCATGGCGGCCGGCACCACCTCAGCCACGCCGATGCCGCCGGCGTTGCCCCAGGAGCATTTGTCGCCCTCCGGCGCCGGGTCGATGACGGTGATCTCGTGCCCGTCCGCCCGCAGATGGAACGCGCATGCGAGGCCCACGATCCCAGCCCCGATGACCGCGATGCGTGCCATGTGCCGTCCCCAGCCCCCTGCCCTTTCTGGGCGTGCGACACCCTAACACGCCCACGCCGAGTCATCGCCGGCTTGCCATGACCGCGTCATCCGTTACCAATCGCACTGGCAAAGTGACGGAGCAGGCATGGAACGGACCATCGAACGGGCGATGCTGGGGCTGCGCTGGCTACTGCTGCCGCTGTATTTCGCACTGCTGCTGGCACTGCTGACGATCTACGTGATGGTCGGCCGCGAACTGTGGCATGTCGGCGAGCAGATCATGTCCATCGACGACATCGAATTGGTGGTGGCGCTGTGTTCAGTGCTCGACCTCGTGTTGCTGGCCAATCTGCTGGTGATGGTCGCGGTCTCGTCGTACGAGAGCTACATCTCGCGCATCGACATTCCGGGCGAGGAGAAGCCGGAATGGCTCGGCAAGCTGGACAGCGGCAACGTCAAGGTGAAGGTCGCGGTCTCGGTCGCGATGATCTCGGCCATCCACCTGCTGCGCGCTTTCCTGCGCGACGACACCGGCGACCGGCTGATCGTATTGGCGGGCGTCCATGTGGTGTTCGTGCTTTCGACGCTGGCCGTGGCCCTGGTGGACCGCACCGCCCGCCACGCGGGGGAGGATGCGCATGGCTGACATTTTTGCGCCCGATTTCCGTCCCGCCCCTTACTGGTGGGACGCCGCCGAGCCGGCCGAGCGGGAGACCGCGCTGCCGGCCGAGGCGGACGTGGCCATCGTCGGCGGCGGCTATGCGGGGCTGTCGGCGGCGCTGACGCTGCGGCGGCTCGGCCACAATGCCGTCGTGCTGGATGCCGAGCGGATCGGCTGGGGTGCCAGCTCGCGCAATGGCGGCATGGTGTCCGGCGGGTTGAAGGTCGCCGGCGGCGACCTGGATCGCAAATTCGGCGCGGAACAAGCCCGCGCGATCGTCGGCGCCGCTGCGGCCTCGTTCCCGTTCATCGAGGACCTGATCGCACGCGAAAATATCGACTGCGACTATGTGCGCTGCGGCCGGTTCCTGCCGGCCTGGACGCCGGGCCATTACCGCGCGCTGGAAGCGAAGGCCCCGAAGCTGGCCGAGGCCACCGGCATGCCGACGGCCATGCTGCCGCGCGCCCGGCAGCGCGAGGAACTTGGGTCCGACTACTACTATGGCGGCATGACGGCAGAGGCGACCGGGTCGCTGCATCCCGGCAAATACGCGCGCGGGCTGGCCGACGCCGCCGCACGGGCAGGTGCGACGTTGGTGGGCGGCGTGCGGGTGCAAACGATCGCGCGACACGGCTCGGGCGCCGTGATCGCCACCGACAAGGGGAACGTTCGCGCGGGCGCCGTTCTCGTCGCCACCAACGGCTATTCGCGGGCGCCCGGCGGAGCAGCGGCGATGCCATGGCTGGCGCGGCGGCTCGTACCGGTCGCCAGCTACATCATCGCCACCGAAAAACTCGACAAGGCGCTGATTCGCGAGCTTTTTCCCAACCACCGGATGATCGCCGACACCAAACGGGTGCTGAACTATTTTCGGCCAAGCCCGGACGGGGAACGGGTGCTGTGGGGCGGTCGCGCCAGTTTCAGATCGGGCGGCGCGGCACCGGCCGAGGCCGCGCCGGCCCTTTATAAGGCGATGACCGACGTGTTCCCACAAATCCGGGGCGTCAAAATCACCCATGCCTGGACCGGCTACGTCGCCTTCACGCTGGATGGGCTACCGCATATCGGCGAGCAGGACGGCATCCATTTCGCGGCCGGCTGCCAGGGGTCCGGCGTGGCGATGGCAAGCTGGCTGGGGCATCAGTCGGCGCTGAAAATCGCGCGGGCCGCGAACGCCCCGTTCGCGCTGGATGTGAAAAACTTTCCGGCACTGCCGCTGTACGACGGTCGGCCCTGGTTCCTGCCGCTCGTCGGCGAGTACTACCGCCTGCGCGACCGGATCGACCGCGCGGCGGCCTGAGCCCCCGCTACTGTGCCGGCGCCGTCGTGGCCGTCGTGCTGGGCGGGGGCGTCGCGCTCGCGTTCGC
>CAJCJG010000316.1 GCA_903970625.1 Solirubrobacterales bacterium 70-9
CGCGGAGAGCAGCACGACCGGAAAGCCCGGCCGCAGCGCCGCGCGTGCGTCCGCCGCGCCATGCACCACCACCGACGGCCACGGGTTCATGCTTGACCTTCAACCCGTTGGCTGGTTGAAACGCAAGACTGACCGGAGCGGCCGGAGGGATATTTGGCTGAGCACGACGATCCGGCCGAAGCGGCCCTGCGGCTGGAAGCAGCCCTGGAGCGAATCGCGCAACACGCGCATAAATCCACCACAAGTGGTCCGCAGCCGAACCCGGCCGCAGCCGAAAACGCCCGGATCACCGCCCGCCTCGACGCCTTGATCGCGCAGCTTCGCGCGGCCCTCGGTGCCGCGGCGGGCCCCTGACGCAGAGGACGCCGCGATGGCCCAAGTCACCGTCAAGATCAACGGCTATGTTTATGCGGTGGGCTGCGAGGACGGTCAGGAGCCGCATTTGCAGGCGATGACGGCGCAGGTGGACAGCCGCGTCGAGAGCATCAAGGCGCTCGGCGGCAACTCCGGCGAGTCCCGGTTGTTGGTGTTGGCGGCGCTGCTGATGGCCGACGAGATCCACGACTTGAAGGTGGAGATCGACAATCTGCGGTCCAACCGTGCGGTGAAGAAGGACGGCAAGGCGGGGGCCGAGAAGCCCGACGCCGACCTGCTGCGCAAGATCGGCCGCCTCGCGGTGCGGGCGGAGGAGATTGCCGACGGGATGGAGCGGCCGTAACGCGGCTGAAAGCCCTCTCCCACAAGGGGAGAGGGTTGGGTAAGGCTAGCCCTTCTTGTCCACCGCCAGCCGCCCAAAGCTCTGGCAGACCGGCATCAGTTCCAGTGTGTTGATGTTGACGCGCGCCGGTTGCGTCGTGACCCAGAACACCGCTTCGGCGATGTCCTCCGGCAGCAGCGGGTCGGTGCCGTCGTAGATGGTCGCCGCCTTGGCCGCGTCGCCGCCGAAGCGGACGACGGAGAATTCGCTGCCGCCGACCAGGCCCGGTTCGATGTCCGTCACGCGCAGTTTGGTGCCGAACAGGTCGGCGCGCAGATTCAGCGAGAACTGCTTCACGAACGCCTTGGTCGCGCCATAGACGTTGCCGCCGGGGTAGGGATACAGCGCGGCGACGGACCCCATATTGACCACATGCCCCCGGTCGCGCGCGACCATGCCAGGCAGGACGGCGCGGGTGACATAGACCAATCCCTTGTTGTTGGTGTCGATCATCGTCTCCCACGCGTCGAGGTCGGCCTTGTGCGCCGGCTCCAGCCCCAGCGCGAGGCCGGCGTTGTTGACCAGCACGTCCACATCCGCCCAGTCGGCCGGCAGGCCCGCGATGGCGCCGGCCACGGCCGCGCGGTCGCGCACGTCGAGCGGCAGAGCAAGGACCGAGTCGCCGAGGTCTTCGCGCAGGGCGGCGAGCCGCTCGGCGCGGCGGCCGGCGGCGATGACACGGTGGCCCTCCTGCACGAAGCGGCGCGCGATGGCGGCACCGAAGCCGGCGGTGGCGCCGGTGACGAGAACGATCATGCAGGCTCCTTCGGATAATCGCGCACTGGTGAGGGTCGCGGCTCAAGCAAGCGTGGCACTACTATCGAACCGTGATCGGGCCGGAGCAATGCGCCGAGGTGGTTTGGTCATTGGCGGCGGTTGGCTTAACGAGAAACACGCGCTCTCAGGAGGCCACATGCCCGACGTTCAGGACTTCGTCGTACGTGACCACCCCGCCCCCGATTTGCGGCGCGTCGGCACGCATCCCGACCATTGGTATCCGCTGGCGTGGTCGCGTGAGGTGAAAATCGGCAAGACCTACGCGGCGCGGTTCGCGGGCGAGCCGGTCGTGCTGGTGCGGCCGAAGGACGGGTCGGTGTTCGCGCTGGAGGATCGCTGTGCGCACCGGCAGATTCCGCTGTCCAAGGGCGTCGTGGCCGGCTGCGCGCTGCGCTGCGGCTATCACGGCTGGACCTACGATGCCTCAGGCAAATGCATCGACGTGCCGTATCTGGGCAAGGACAAGCTGCCGAACGGCGTGCGGTCCTACCCGTGCCGGGAGCAGGACGGGCTGATCCTGATCTGGCCGGGCGACCCGGCGGCGGTGACGGACCTGGCGCCGCTGGGGGCGGCTTCCGACAAGGCGTTCAAGACGCGCCGCTTCGGCAAGCAGGTGCGCTGCCACTACACGTTCATGCACGAGAACCTGATGGACATGAACCATCAGTTTCTGCACCGCAAACAGATGGGGCAAATCGCACCGCGCTACCTGGGCCGCCGCGTCGGCGAGGACTGGCTGGAGATCGACTACAGCTTTGCCCGCACGGCCGGCAAGCAGCCGCTGGGCGAGGCCGCGATCATGGGACGGCGGCGCGGCGTGTCGAAAGTGCATCGCGACCTGATGACCATTCGGACGGAGTATCCGTACCAGACCCTGCGTATCTGGACGACCGGCGACGACCCGGTAATGCATCTGTGGATCGCCTACACCCCGGTCGATGCCGAGCAACGGATCAATCGCACGTTCGGCCTGCTGTCCGTCCGCCGGCCGGGGGTTCCCCTGCTGCTGGATATCGCGTGGCCGGCCTTGGTCTGGTTCACCGAGCGCATTTTCGCCGAGGATCGCGCCATCGTGGAGATGGAGCAGCGCGCCCACGACAGCCAGGGCGCCGACTGGAACCAGGAAGTGTTCCCGCCCATCCGCGACCTGCGCACGTTGCTGGCCGCGAACGGACGGCCGATGCCGCCGCGTCAGGCAGCCGCGATGTCGTAAGGACGCTTCAATTCCGTCTCGATGAAGGCGATCGGGTGGGGCGAGCCGTTCATCACGTCGTGTTTGACGCCGGCCGGGCGGGAGTAGGCCTGGCCCTGTGCCAAAGGCACCTCGACGATATTGCTGCCGTCATGGATCCGCAGCGTGCCGGCGATCAGCATGACGACGACATAGGGATAGCCATGCTCGTGCCATCCGGTTGCGGCGCCGGGTTCGAAATCCCAGCGGCTGATGCGGACGGCGGCGTCCTCCTGCTGGATCGTCTGGCGGGCGGGGATGTCGCAGCGAAAGGTCATGTGTGATTCCGACTTCAACGTCCGGGGGCGATGTGTCGCGCCCACACGATCCCGCCGATGCCGCACACCAGCGCAACAAGGCCGGGCAAGGCGATCCAGGTTAAGATCTGATCCCACGTCATAAGCGAAGCCTCCCGACCTCAATGAGTGGCGATGTAGTCCAGCGCCTCCGCGTACGAAGGATCGCTCGGCCCGCTCGGGCGGCTGCGGCGAAGCGCCTCGGCGACGTTTTCTCGCAGGACGATTTCCTCGCCGTGCTTGGTGTGAAGGCGTACCACCAAGGGGAAGTCGCCATAGGCCGACGTCACGAGTCTGAAATTCCCGTCCGGGTCGGGCGGCAGCGTACGTCGCGAGTCGTAATAGCTCCGATCCAGTTCGAAGATTGCCGCGTAGGTATCTTTGGGGGCGTTCTTTACCTCGAACACGATCTGGAAGTGCTTTCGTGCCTTCCTGTCGACAACCGTTGGGTGGCCTGCCTCGTCCGTCGCCAGACTGGCAACCAATTCAGGTTCGCTCACGACCCGCCCTCCTCATCCTGCTCCGGCTGCCAGACTCGCATATAGTCTCTACGGAAGTCGTCGATAAGCTCGCTTTTTCTGCGTGCGCGCTCTGGATCGTTCGCTGGCGGTGCTTTTGCCCATTGCAGGATTTTCTTGGTGCGCGCCTCGAACACGCGCTGGTCGATACGTTGCTGAATATCCATCAGGTCGGCCATCGGCAACGGCTTTGCCAAAGCGCGCCGCAATTTGTCGCCTTCGGTGCGCATCGCGGTGGCGAAGTCGCTGGCGAATAGCGCGCGGGCGGTGACACCCTCGCTCGATTCCACAGCGGTCAGGATTGCCCAGACGACCAGGGCCCCGACACCGATGTAGAACAGGCTTCCGGGCAGCGATTGCTGCAACGATTCGGCAGCACTCCGTTCCCCGGATGACCCGCCGGCGAAACGCTTGAAGAACTCGGGGCCAATGCCGACACCGGCCAGCGCCGTCGCAAGCTGGCGAACATATCCCTGAAAACGCGCGAACCGAACGAACCATTGCCGCTGCACCTCGTCGCCGGCGATGATCCAGTCGAGGATCTCGTTGTTGACTTTGACAAGGATTCGCGGATCTCCCGGCAGCAGGCCCATACCCCGATTCCCGTTTGCCAAGAGGACGGAATTCGATATCTGAACCGCGATAATTCGGCAAGCCGCCCAAAAACGCGGGTGGCTTGCAAACGCCAGCACTGGGTCGCATATAAACGGCGCGGGGCTGCCCGGCGCGTCAGGCAACCACATCCCCAGGGCCGATAGCAAACCTCCCGGCGGCTGGCTCTGTCGTGATCTTGGTCATGGTACCTGGCTTCCACCTGCAAACGCAGGCTCTGGGAGGATGAAACGCCAACGGCCATGGCGGCTCCGCACTTTTCCTCCCCCGATATCGATACGCTGAAACGCGCGGCCCGCGAGCGCGCGCTCGCGGCGCGGGTGGGGTGCGACCCGGCGCTCGGCGCCGACTTGTCCCGCCATGTGCTGGCCGAGATGACGCTGCCGGAGGGCGCGGTGGTCTCCGGCTTTTGGCCGATGCCGGGCGAAATCGATAGTCTGCCGCTGCTGACGGCGCTGCACACGCGGGGCCATCGCGTCTTGCTCCCGCACACGCCAAAAATCGGCAACCCGTTGATCTTTCGGCATTGGCAGCCGGGCGTGGAGATGGTGCGGGAACGGTTCGGGACGTACAGGCCAATCGGCGAGATCGGCGTGCCGGATTGGCTGTTCGTGCCGCTGGTCGCGTTCGACGCGGCGGGGCGGCGGCTGGGCTATGGCGGCGGGTTCTACGACCGGACGCTGCCGCTGCTGCCGGGCGCCGTCACCGTCGGCTGCGCGTTCGCCGCGCAAGAACTCGACGAAGTGCCGGCGGGGGAGTACGACGCCGCGCTGCATGCCGTTGCGACCGAGCGCGGCGTGATTCGGTTCAGGGATTTTTGAATGCACATCCTGTTTCTCGGCGACGTGGTCGGGCGCACCGGCCGCGATGCGGTCGTTGCGGCGCTGCCGAAACTCCGTGCCGATTTGCGCGCCGATCTGGTGGTGGTGAACGCGGAGAATGCGTCCCACGGCTTCGGGCTGGCACCGGAGATGGCGAAGGATATGTTCGCCGCCGGGGCGGACGCGATCACGCTCGGCAACCATGCGTGGGACCGCAAGGAAGTGATCCCCTACATCGCCGAGACGCCGCGCCTGCTGCGGCCGCTGAATTTCCCGCCGGGCACGCCGGGCGCGGGCAGCACGGTTGTCGAACTGCACGACGGGCGCAAGGCGCTGGTGCTGAACGTCATGGGCCGGCTGTTCATGGACCCGTTGGACTGCCCGTTCCGCACCACGGCCGTTGAACTGTCCAAACATCGGCTCGGCGGCACCGTCGCGGCCGTGCTGATCGACTTCCATGCCGAGGCGACGAGCGAGAAGATGGCGTTCGGCCATTCGTTCGACGGGCAGGCGAGCCTGATCGTCGGCACCCACACGCACAGCCCAACCGGCGATCATCAGGTGCTGCCGGGCGGTACGGCCTATCAGTCCGATGCCGGCATGTGCGGCGACTACGACAGCGTGATCGGCATGGCGAAGGAGGGCGCGGCGACGCGCTTCTGGAAGAAGCTGCCCGGCGAGCGGCTGCAACCGGCAGAAGGGCCTGCGACGATCTGCGGCGTGTTCGTGGAAACCGACGATGCGACGGGGCTTGCGAAGCGGATCGAGCCGGTGCGGCAAGGCGGGCGATTGTCGCAAACGCTGCCGGTGGTGTAACCACGGGGTTCGGACATCAGGCCCCCCGAGAGGAACGCGAGAATGACCCAAGCTGCCGCCCCCGCATCGTCCGCCGCCCGCCCGCTGCTGGCGCGCGCGGCCATCGTGCTGGCCCTGACGCTGGTGCTGGCCCTGTCGGCGCGGGCGCAAGTGCCGTTCTGGCCGGTGCCGATGACGTTGCAGACACTGGCGGTGCTCGGCATCGCCGGCCTGTTCGGGCCGCAGATCGCGGGCGCGGCGATGGTGGCGTATCTGGCCGAGGGGGCAGCCGGCATGCCGGTGTTCGCGGGCACGCCGACGCATGGGGTGGGCCTCGCCTATCTCGCCGGGCCGACGGCCGGGTATCTGGCGGGCATGGTCGTGGCCTCCGTCGTGGTGGGCTATCTGGTCCGCCGCGCGGGCGGGAATGCGCTGAAAATCGGCGGCGCGATGGTGCTGGGCATCGCCATCGTTTATGCGGCGGGGGCCGGGTGGCTGGCGCAGTTCATCGGCGCGGACAATGTGTTGGGCGCGGGCGTGCTGCCGTTCCTGCTCGGCGACGCGGTGAAGGCGACGCTGGCGACGGCGCTGGTCCTGGCCCTCGGGCGGACGGCGCGCGCGGCGGACTGATCGGGTTTGGTTGAGAGCGTTCGATGGCCGGCCATTCGCAATTCAAGAATATCATGCACCGCAAGGGCGCGCAGGATGTGCGGCGCGCCCGGCAGTTTGCCAAGCTGATCCGCGAGATCACCGTCTCCGCGCGGCTCGGGCTGCCCGATCCGGCCTCCAACCCCCGCCTGCGCTCGGCGGTGATCGCCGCGCGCAAGGAGAATATGCCGAAGGACACCATCGACCGCGCGATCAAGAAGGCGGCGGGGGCTGCGGCCGGCGAGGATTACGTCGAAGTCCGTTACGAGGGCTACGGCCCGGCCGGCGTGGCGGTGATCGTCGAGGCGCTGACGGACAATCGCAACCGCACGGCCTCCGACCTGCGCTCCGCCTTCAGCAAGCATGGCGGGGCGTTGGGGGAGACGAACTCCGTTTCTTTTCTGTTCTCACGGCTCGGCGTGGTGCGCTATCCCGCGAAGGCAGCGAGCGAGGATGCCATGCTGGAAGCGGCGATCGAAGCGGGGGCGGACAACGTGGAGAGCGGGCCGGAGGGGCACGAGGTGACGACGACGGTGGAAAGTTTTTTCGCCGTGCGCGACGCGCTGGAGCAGCGGTTCGGCGAAGCGGAATCGGCCAAACTCGACTGGCGGCCGACGATGTTCGTGACGCTGGACGAGGAGAAGGCCGCCGGCCTGCTGAAACTGATCGACGTGCTGGACGACAACGACGACGTGCAGAACGTCTATGCCAACTTCGATATTCCCGACGCGGTGATGCAAAAGCTGTCGGCGTGACGCGGATGGCGCGCTTGCTCGGCATCGACCCGGGCCTGCGCTTCACTGGCTGGGGGCTGGTGGAGGCCGATGGCAACCGGCTGCGGCATGTGGCCGACGGGGTGATCGCGACCGACAGCGAAGCCGGGGTGCCCGAGCGGCTGCGGGTGCTGCACGATGCGTTGATGTCGCTGATCGCGGAATACCGGCCGGACGAGGCGGCGGTCGAGGAAACCTATGTCAATCGCAACGGTGCGGCGACGCTGAAGCTGGGCTACGCGCGGGGCGTGGCGCTGCTGGCGCCGGCGTTGGCGGGCATTCCGGTGACGGAGTACGGCGCCAAGAAAGTGAAATTGTCGGTCGTTGGCACCGGCGGCGCGGACAAGTATCAGGTCAAGGAGATGGTGCGGCGGCTGCTGCCGGGGGCGTTGCTGCGGCGGGCGGATGCGGCCGATGCGCTCGCCGTCGCGATCTGCCACGCGCACCACCGGGCGACAAAGCTGCGGTGGGTCGCGTGATCGCGAAGCTCACCGGCAAGATCGAAGCGGTCGAGGACGGGCGCTGCGTCGTGGACGTGAACGGCGTCGGCTATCTGGTGCAGGCGTCCACCCGGACGCTGGCGGCGCTCCCGGCGGCCGGGGCGGCGGCGTTGCTGATCGAGACGCAGGTGCGCGAGGACGCCATCGTTCTGTACGGGTTCGCCGAATCGGCGGAACGCGACTGGTTCCGGCTGCTGACGACGGTGCAGGGCGTGGGCGGCCGGGTCGCGCTCGGCGTGCTGTCGGCGCTGTCGCCGCGCGATCTGGTCGCGGCAATCCAGGCCGGGGACCGGGCGAGCCTGACGCGCGCGCCGGGCGTGGGCGCGAAACTGGCGATCCGGCTGGTGACGGAATTGCGCGAGAAGGCCGGCGCGATGCCGGTGGGCACGGGTTTTTCCCCCGCGATCCCCGCGCCCACCGGCGGCGTGACGGCGGACGCGCTGTCCGCCCTGCTGAACCTCGGCTACCGCCGGCCGGAGGCGGTGGCGGCGCTGGGGCGGGTCACGGAGCGGCTGGGGGACGAGGCGGCGCTGGGAACGGTGATCCGGGAGTCGTTGAAGGAGTTGGCGCGGTGATAGAGCCGTGTTTGAGGTAAGGTCGGCAACGTGATAAAGTTCTTTGGGAACTTAGGGTCGATGACCATGGCTGATAGCATAGCGGCCGACCAGTTGCTCGATGCGCAAACCGAATTTCGGCGGCGTTTGGCGGAGAAGTTGGCAGCCCGTGGACACGAGGGAGCCGCACTCACCGAGAAAATCGAGGAACTCGTGCGGCTGGAAATCCCCCTTCGTCTGCCGCCGGAAGATTTTCCGCTGCCGTGACGTCCGATGACAACTTTTCTCTGATCATTGGTGATCTCTTTTCACTCTACAATGCGGCGGTTTCGCGCGTGGCGACTCACCCGCTTTGGGTCGCGGCAACCTGCCGCCGGGCGCTCGGTATCCTGCGAAACTACAAGGCGGCGGATGAGGGGCAGGAAATCCTGATCGAGACGGCGATCGAGAAGTCCGAGAAACTTCTCAGGAAGGTCGGCGGCCCATGAGCGGCCGCCGTTCGCCCGAACCCGACCGCCCCATCTCCGCCGCTCGGTCCGACGAGGACGCGGCCGAGGCCAGCCTTCGGCCGCAGACGCTGGCCGATTTCACCGGCCAGCGCGCCAGCCGGGAAAATCTGGCCGTGTTCATTGAGGCGGCGCGGGCGCGGGGCGAGGCGTTGGACCATGTGCTGCTGCATGGGCCGCCCGGTCTGGGCAAAACGACGCTCGCGCAGATCGTTGCCCGTGAACTCGGCGTCGGGTTCCGCGCCACCTCCGGCCCGGTGATCCAGAAGGCCGGCGACCTTGCGGCAATCCTGACCAATTTGCAGCCGCGCGACGTGCTGTTCATCGACGAAATCCATCGCCTGCAACCGGCCATCGAGGAAATCCTTTATCCGGCGATGGAAGATTTCCAACTGGACCTGATCATCGGCGAAGGGCCGGGGGCGCGCAGCGTGCGGATCGACCTGGCGCCGTTCACGCTGGTCGGCGCCACCACGCGCGCCGGCCTGCTGGCCACGCCCTTGCGGGACCGCTTCGGGATTCCGCTTCGATTGGTGTTCTACACCGCCGAGGAACTGCGCCAGATCGTCACGCGCGGGGCGCGGCTGATGGGCGTGGCGCTGACGTCGGACGGGGCGGAGGAGATCGCGCGGCGCTCGCGCGGGACGCCGCGCATCGCCGGGCGGCTGCTGCGCCGGGTGCGCGATTTCGCCCATGTGCAGGGCGACTCGCCGGTGGATCGCCCGATTGCCGATGCCGCGCTGCGCCGACTGGAGGTGGATTCGCTGGGGCTGGACGCGATGGACCGCCGCTATCTGCGCCGCATCGCCGAGCACCACGGCGGCGGGCCGGTCGGTGTCGAGACGCTGGCCGCCGCCCTGGCCGAGGCGCGGGACACGCTGGAGGAAGTCGTGGAACCCTATCTGATCCAGGAAGGACTCGTGTTGCGCACCAGTCGCGGGCGGGTACTGGCGGAGCGCGGCTGGAAACATATCGGTCTGATCCCGCCCATCGGCGTGCAACCGCAACTGGATTTGCCGGCGGACGGCGAATGACGCACGGCGGCCACGAGTACCGCTGCCGCATCTATTTCGAGGATACCGACGCGGGCGGGGTGGTTTATCACGCCAACTACCTGAAACTTGCCGAGCGTGCCCGCACGGAGGCACTGCGGGACGCGGGCGTGCCGCACGCGGAACTCGCCGCGCAACATGGCCTTATCTTCATGGTGCGGCGCGCAAAACTGGATTATCTCCGACCGGCGCGGCTCGACGATTCGCTGATCGTGGCGAGTCGCGTGCTGATTTTGGGCGCGGCCTCCGTCGAACTCCGCCAGTCGTTTTTCCGCGCGGACGGGGATGGGCGTGCGCTGGTGGTGGCGGACGTGCTTCTGGCCTGCGTGCGCCCGACCGACATGCGGGCGGTGCGGATGCCGGCGCGGTGGCGGGATGCGCTTGCGGCTTTGGCGTGACGAGAAGGAAGATCGAGTGGACCGCGCGGTTGATGCTGTGAATCTGGGGACGGCGGGCGCCGACCTGTCGATCCTGGGACTGTTTCTGCAAGCCGACATCATCGTCAAGGGCGTGATCGCCTTGCTTTTGCTTGCCAGCATCTGGGTCTGGGCCATCGTGTTCGAGAAAGTCACCTCGCTGCGCCGCGCCGAAAAGGCCGCCGATGCGTTCGAGGAGCGGTTCTGGTCCGGCGGCAGCCTCGACGAGTTGTTCGAGGACGAGGGGGTCAAGCCCACCAACCCCATCGCCACCGTGTTCGGCACCGCGATGACGGAATGGCGCCGCTCGCTCCGTGTCTCGGGGACCGATATCGGCCACACCGGCGCGCGCGACCGGGTGGAGCGGGCGATGAACGTCTCCATCCAGCGCGAGATGGAGCGGATGGAACGCTGGATGATCTTTCTGGCTTCGGTGGGTTCGACTGCCCCGTTCATCGGGCTGTTCGGCACCGTCTGGGGCATCATGCACAGCTTTTCCGCCATCGCGGCCATGCACAATACCAACCTCGCCGTCGTGGCGCCGGGCATCGCGGAGGCGCTGTTCGCCACCGCCATCGGCCTGGTTGCCGCAATTCCGGCGGTTTTGGCATACAATAAGATCAGCACCGATCTGGGCCGCTTTGCCGGCCGGCTGGAAGGATTCGCGACCGAGTTCGGAGCGATTCTGTCGCGGCAGAGCGAGGAGCGCGCGTAGATGGCGGCGTCGATGGGTGGAGGCGGCGGCGGGCGGTACGGGCGGCGGCAGCCGCGCTATCGGCCGCTCGCGGAAATCAACGTCACGCCGCTGGTGGACGTGATGCTGGTGTTGCTGATCGTGTTCATGGTCACGGCGCCGCTGATGAGTTCCGCCGTCAACGTCGATCTGCCGAAGGTCGCGACCACGCCGATCTCCCAGGACAGCGAGCCGCTGACGATTTCCGTCGATGCCACCGGGCAGGTGTATTTGCAGGACCAGAAGGTGGAACTGAACGATCTGGTGGCCAAGCTGCTGGCCATCTCCGAGAACGATAAAGACCGCCGCATCTTCGTGCGCGGCGACAAGTCCAACCAATACGGCCGCATCATCGAGGTGATGGGGACGATCGTGCAGGGTGGCTTCACCAAAGCCGCGCTGATGTCCGAGCCGCCGGCCGGCCTGCCGGGCGGCGCG
>CAJCJG010000317.1 GCA_903970625.1 Solirubrobacterales bacterium 70-9
CGAGCCGATGCTTCCCGAGCCAACAACGGCGTCGGACTGGCCCGGAGTTTCCACCCTCGCGGACATCGCGAGCTTCGGCTATTGCAGCCGCGAGGCCAAGGCGCTGCGCAACGACGGCCGGTTCACCCCGCCGAGCCTGCGCGGCAGCCTGACCTATCCGGCGACAGCCGGCGGCGTGGAATGGGGCGGCGGCGCGGTGGACCCGACGAGCGACACCTACGTCGTCAACAGTTCCAACGTCGTGCAGATTTATCAACTGCTGACGCGCGCGGACTACGACGCCAAGACGAAGGACGGCAAGCCGGACGGATACTTCCCGATGAACGGCGTACCGTACGGCTACTATCAGACCAATTTCGTCAACTGGCTGGGCATGCCGTGCTGGAACCCGCCCTACGGCACGCTGTCCTCCTACGACCTCAAAACCGGCGCGCTGCTGTGGAAGGAGCCGTTCGGCGAAGTCCAGCAATGGGGTTTTTACATGCCGCTGTCGTGGGGCTCGGTGACGATCGGCGCGCCGGTGATCACCAAATCCGGCCTGATCCTGATTGGGGCGTCGATGGATTCGCGGGTGCGGGCGATCGATCTCAAGACGGGAAAGGTGCTTTGGAGCGGTTTGGTGGATGCGCCGGCGGTGTCGGTTCCCGCAGTGTACAACTATAAGGGTCGGGAATACGTCGCCTTCGCGGTCGGCGGCAATTCGATCCTGGAGCCGAAGGTGAGCGACCAGATGATTGCTTATGCTTTGCCGAAATAAGTTATAGGCTGTGCGGGACGCCAGGCAGAGGGCGCATGCCCCACAGCGATCCGCCCAACCAACCCGCGACCACGCCGACACTGGCAATTCTGATCTGCACCGTCGACCGGCCGGAAGGGTTGCGCCGCTGCCTCGCCTCCATCGCGGCGGGCACGGCACAGCCCGCCGAAATACTGGTCCTCACCATCCGGTTCGTCCCGGGCTTGACGACCACGCATCTGCCGCCGCCACGCGGCGCGACGACAGACAGACGGCGTTTCACGCTGCGCGAGCGGGCGCGCATGCGTCGGGGAATCTTCGGCGTCGCGCGCGAATTTACTTCGCCAACAACTTCATAAGATCATTCTTTTTCGAAAACGCATCGGGAATGTTGCCAAACTTCAGCGATGTGTTGCAGTCATCCAGTGCTTTTTGCAGGTCGCCCAATTTCATTCTAAAATAGCACCTGTTGTTGAACGCAACCGCCAAGTTGCTTTTTTCCTCCGAGTTCTCATTAAAGACGAAAGGATGGCTCTCCAATACATTCAGGCCGCTGTTGAAATCACCCTTGTCGCCGTAAAGCACCGACATATTGATGACGGCCGACGTGCGCCAACGGCTTTCGGAGTCGGCGACCGGCAGATAATCGAGAAGCGCCTCGTCCTTCCGCCCCATGGCTGCATTGACGCGAGCCCGCCAATATCGCGAGTCACGGTCATCGCCACGATCGACCTCCAACGTACACTCCTTCAATGCCTCCTCCATGTAGCCAAGTTGGAAATAACCGAGGCACTTCAGGTGCCGCGCGTTGATATCGACATCTCCGGCGATCGCGACGGCAGCATTGCGATAGACAATCATCTTTTCGAAAAGAGATTTTCTCCTGTACAGATCCGCAAGATCCTCATAGAGGGCATAGAGCGTAAAATCTTTCGATTGCTCGTCTGGAAACGGCGCGACGGCTGCCTCATCCAACGCCTGAAGGAATTTTTTCTCGGCATTATCGTAAAACTCGCTTCGCACCCAGACCGAAGCCGTTACGGCATCCAGCATGTAATTGTTGTGCTGGCCGGGTTCGGTGACGAGCTGATTGCCGCTGCCCATCTTGGCCGCCACCTGTTCCAGAACGGCGCCGGCACGGGCCTCCCCGCCCGACACAGCCAGCATCTGGGGCAAAATCGACCACATCATGCCAGTGAACTGGTAGTGGTCGGTCTTGTCGTAGAGGTCTATCGCTTCGGTGAGATGGCCCTCAAGTGCCTTGTCGATGGTGCGGTCCATCTGTGTCGCGCTGCACTTCTGCCTCGCGTCGCCATCGAACCCTCCGCACGAATAGTAGGCGGCATCCATCAGGTGCGCATACAGCCGCGCATAAAGCATTTTCAGCGGCGAACCCGCCGGAGCATTCGCCGCGTATCGATCCACGAAATCGTACATCGCGCCGATTGAGCCGCCCCATTTCGGCTGGAGGGTGAACAGGCGCTGTTCATAAAGTGGATAGTACGTCGGAAACTTCTCGATCCCCTTCTTGAAAGCGTCATCGACCTCCGCCGTGTTCCCGCCGCTTTTGATGATTTCGAGCAAAAGAAAGTATGCGTAGGGGTTGTCGCTCTTGATCTGGATGCTGGACGAGACATCCTCCGCCGCTTGTTGCAAATATTGCTGGTATTTCTCACGATTTTTGGGCTGTATATTGGCCCAAAACTGCGAGCCGCGCACAACCCACCCGACATCGTCGTAGTATTTGGCTCTTACCAGATACGCAATGGCCGAATCGGGCTGGGAGTCGACCCACTCGTTCAGTTTCGCCAGCAGGACATCGTCTTGCTCGCGTGCGATGTGAAACATGAACAGATTGAAAGGATAAAAGCGCCAGTTTTCAATGTGGCTGTTTGCCAGGATATCCGAGATCGTTTTGCCGGCCGCCGCAAAGTCCCCCCACTTGATGGCCTCCCTCGCCTTCAGCGCCGTTTCCGAAATCAGGACGATGCTGCGCGGTTTGGGAACCAGTTGGGCGGTTTCGCTGGCAATTTCGGCGTTCAACGCCTCGATCGTCTCGGCTGCTGCCGCAGTGCGCGTGACGCCGATGCATGGCCACACGAACAGGGCGAGCATCCCAGCCATAACCAGCTTGGATGACAGCCATTGAGGTGCGGACATAACGGCTCCGTCGGCGAAGGGCATGGTTGGTGACGATGCAGGATGACATCCTCGCGCCAACGCTTCCAGTCGATCGCGGCCGACAGCTACACTTTCCGCAACTGAAACAACGCCTGCTCGCCAAAAAGATTGGCCAGCCCGGAAAACCGCCGGCGCGGCGCCCGCTGGCCGTCCTCGTCCACCGCCAGCCATTTTTCGACGCGATAACCCTCGTCGTCGCACAGGGCAAAAAAGTCGCGGATCGTGCAGGGATGGATGTTCGGCGTTTCGTGCCACGGGCGCGCCCAGACCGCGTTCATCGGCATCCGCCCGGTCCACAACAATTGCCAGCGCACCAGCCAGTGACCGAAATTCGGGAAGCTGACGATGGCCCGCTCGCCGATGCGCAGCATTTGCCGCAGCACCTCGCGCGGCCGCTCCACCGCCTGCAACGTGCGCGACAGCACCACATAGTCGAAAGCGCCGTCCGGGTATTGCGCCAGATCGTTGTCGGCGTCGCCGTGCATCACCGGCAGCCCGTGCGCGATCGCGCGGGTCACTTCCGCCATGTCGATCTCGATGCCCCGCGCGTCGCAGCCGCGCGTGCGGAACAGATGCTCGATCAGCGCGCCGTCGCCGCAGCCGATGTCCAGCACGCGCGTCCCCGGCTCGACCATCTCGGCGATCAGCCGCAGATCGAGCCGCATGTTCTTGGCGACGTAGCGCACCGGATCGACGGCGACGTTCATGCCGGCAGGCCCGCATGTTCGGCGCACCCGGCGAGGAACCCGGCCAGTGCGCGATGAAAGTCCGGCTCGTCCAGCAAAAAGGCGTCGTGGCCCTTGTCGGACGTTATTTCGACGAAACTGACGTTGGCGGCCACACCGTTCAGCGCGCGGGCGATGGCGCGGTTGTCCTCGGTCGGATACAACCAGTCGCTGGAGAAGCTCACGATGCAGAAGCGCGTGCGCGCCCCTTTGAACGCGGCGGCGAGGTTGCCGCCATGTTCCTCGGCGAGATCGAAATGGTCCGTCGCGCGAGTGATGGCAAGGTAGCTCGCGGCATCGAAGCGGCGGACGAAGGTGCTGCCCTGGTGGCGCAGATAGCTTTCCACCTCGAACATGTCGTCGAGCAGGCTCAACGACTGGCTGGCCCGGGTGCGGCGGCCGAACTTTCGCGTCAGCGCCCGCTCGCTGAGATAGGTGATGTGGGCCACCATGCGCGCGACCGCGAGGCCCTGCGCCGGCACGCGGCCATGCTCCCAGTAGCGCCCGCCCATCCAGTCGGGATCGGCAAAAATCGCCGCGCGGCCGACTTCGTTGAAGGCGATGTTTTGCGCCGAATGGGAGGCGGCGCAGGCAATCGGCACGGCGGCGAACACCATGTCCGGATAGGTCGCAACCCATTCCAGCACCTGCATCCCGCCCATCGAGCCGCCGACGACGGCGAACAGCCGGCGGATGCCCAGATGGTCGATCAGCCGCTTCTGCGCCCGCACCATGTCGCGGATCGTGATGGCCGGAAAATCCATCCCCCACGGCGGCGGGTCCAGCGCGTCGGTGTCGTCGCGCGGGCTGAGCGGGCCGGTCGAGCCCATGCAGCCGCCCAGCACATTGGCGCAGACGACGAAGAAACGGTCGGTGTCGATTGGCCGGCCGGCGCCGACCACCATCTCCCACCAGCCAGGCTTGCCGGTCAGCGGGTGACGCTCGGCGACATACTGGTCGCCGGTCAGCGCATGGCAAATCAGGATCGCGTTTGAGCGATCGCCGTTGAGCTGGCCGTAGGTCTGATACGCGACCTCCAACCGCCGCAGCCGCGAGCCGTAATCGAGCGCAAGCCCGTCGTCGAATGCGACGTACTCTTGCGCGATGTCCGGCGACTCCCCCTGGTCCATGGCCGCTGCATATGCCCTGCCCTCCGGCTGGCCGCAACGTTCTTGGCTCCGTGCCGCGCGGGCGGCGGCTTTGCAGCGGCGGAGGGTTCGGCTATTCCACCCCTCCCCGCCAAGAAGCGCCATGTCAAGCACCGTCCCCGACAGCCCGCCCCCTCCCGCCGAACCCGCCGCCCCGAGCGAGGCACCGCCATCGCTGGCCGACCTGCGAGCGGACCTGGACCGGCTGGACGACGGCCTGCACGACCTGTTGATGCAGCGCGCCAGCGTGGTCACTCGCGTCGCCGCCCTCGGCGTACAGGGAAAAAAGATTCCGTTCCGGCCGGGGCGCGAGGCCGAGATCATCCGCCGCCTGCTGGCGCGCCACACCGGCCCGCTCCCCCGGCGCGTACTACCCCGGCTGTGGCGCGAGTTGTTCGCGGCCACCACCTCCATGCAGGGCAATTTCGTCATCACCGTCTGCGAGCCGGACCCGCCGGGCGGCTTTGCCACCCTGGCCCGCGAGCATTTCGGCGTCACCACGCCGCTGCGCGTGCATCGCAGCCCCGCGCAGGCCATCGCAGAAGTCAGTTCGGGGGCCGCCACCGCCGCCGTGCTGCCGATGCCGGCCGAGGAGGAACCCGCGCGCGCCGCGTGGTGGACGGCGCTGCTGCATCGCGACGAGCCGCGCATCCACGTCGTCGCCCGCCTGCCGTTCTGGGCGCCGCGCTCCGAAGGCGCCTCGCAGGCCCGCGCCATGGTGGTCGCCGCCGCCGCGCCCGACCCGTCGAGCCACGACCGTTCGCTGCTGGGATTCGAGTTGCCGCCGGAGATGAGCCGCGCGCGCCTCGCGGGCGCGCTGACCACCGCCGGCCTCGCCCCCGCCTCGATCATCCTGCGCCGCGATCCGGCCGGCCATATCGCGCACGGATTGATCGACGTGGACGGCTACGTGACGGACGACGACCCGCGCCTCGCCAGGCTCGGCGAGTCGGTACAACGGCCGGTGGTGCTCGGCGCCTACGCGGTGCCGGTGGAGGGCGACGCATGAGCGGACCGCAACCGCGTGCCGACGTTCTGAAAATCGCGGCCTACGTGGGCGGCGAGTCGAAGCTCCCGGGCGTCAATCGCGTGATAAAGCTGTCGTCCAACGAGGGCGCGTTCGGGCCGCCGCCATCGGCGCAGGCCGCCTTTGCGCGGGTGGCTGCCGATCTGCACCGCTACCCGGACGGCGGCTCTGTCGAGCTGCGGCGCGCCATCGGCGAAAAATTCGGCCTGGACCCGGCGCGCATCGTCTGCGGCACCGGCTCGGACGAGCTGATCCAGCATCTGTGCCTGATCTATGGCGGGCCGGGGACGGAGATCATCGCCAGCCGCCATGGCTTCCTGATGTACGAGATCGCCGGCACCTATGCCGGCAGCCGCGTGGTGAAGGCGCCGGAACGGAATTTGACGGCGGACGTGGACGCGATGCTGGCGCTCGTCTCGCCCGCCACCCGCGTGCTGTTCCTCGCCAACCCGAACAACCCCACCGGCAGCCTGCTGCCGCAACCCGAGGTGGAGCGGCTGCGGCAGGGCCTGCCGCCCGAAGTGCTTCTGGTGCTGGACGCGGCCTACGCCGAGTTCGTCGAGCGGCCGGACTACGATGCCGGGGTAAAGCTGGTCGATGCGGCCGACAACACCGTGATGCTGCGCACGTTCAGCAAAGTGTTCGGCCTCGGCGGCATGCGTGTCGGCTGGGCGTACGGGCCGCCGGGGGTGGTCGATGCGCTGAACCGGGTGCGGGGCGTGTTCAACGTCAACCTCGCGGCACAAGCGGCGGCCGTGGCGGCGCTGTCGGAGCCGGGATGGGTGGAGCGCAACCGCGCCCACACGGTCGCGGCACGCGGCCGGCTGGCCGAGCGGCTGACGGCGCTGGGCATCAAAGTCTGGCCGAGCGAGGGCAATTTTTCGCTGGTGGATTTCGGCACCGCGTCGCGCGCGGACGCCGCGAATGCGTGGCTCAAAAAGCGCGGCATCATCGTGCGCGCGATGGCGTCCTACCAATTGCCGCACTGCCTGCGTATCACCATCGGCACCGACGACGAAGTTTTGTTGGTCTGCGACGCGCTGGCGGAGTTCGTGGCGGCCGAGGGGCGCGCGGCCTGAACTTTGCCTGTCGCGCGGCATGAAGCTGATCAGTTGGAACCTCTTGCACCGCGACGGCGCGAGCCTGGGCGATGTGGCACGGCTGATCGAACGCGAGCAGCCGGACGTGCTGCTGATGCAGGAGGCCACGAGCGCCATCGAGGGGCTGGTTCGGCTGGTCGGCGGCGCCTGTGCGCGGGCGCCGCTGCCGGGGCGGGTGCATGGCCTGTGCCTGTGGGTGCCTCACGTCACCGTCCGGCCGCCCGAAATGTTTGCGCTGCCGGCGGGAACGTTCGTCCGCCGGGTTTGCCAGACGGTCGATCTCGGCGGCTTCACCGTCGCCAACGTCCACCTGTCGCACGGCCAGATCCTGAACCGCCGCCAGTTGCGCTATATCGCCCGCCGCCTGCCGCCGCGCGCGGCCATCGTCGGCGACTTCAACCTCGTCGGCCCGGCGCTGCTGCCCGGCTTTCGGGACGTGGGTGTGCGCGAGTTCACCCACCGCATGAGCGGCGTGCTGCGCCTGCGGCTGGATCGCTGTCTGGTGCGCGGCCTGGACTGCACCGAGGCGACGGTGCTGTCGCGCGGCGCGTCCGACCATCACCCGATCATGCTGCGGCTTGGCGCCTCAGAGATACGGCAGCAGCAGCCGCGCGCCGGCGTCGCGTAGCCGCTTCGGCATGGGGCGGGCAGCAAGGTCCGCCGTCGTCAGGGCCGGTCCCCGGTTCTGCGCCATCAGCGCCTCCAGCAAGCCGGCAAGCGCGCGGTCGTACACCTCGACGCAGAGTTCGAAATTCAGGCGGAAGCTGCGCATGTCCCAGTTGCTGCTGCCGATCAGGCACCACTCGCCGTCCACCACCATGACCTTGGAATGGCGGAACGGCGGCGGGCTGCGCCAGATGCACACACCGTGGCGCAGCAGCGGCCCAACATTGGCGGGCACTGCCCAGTTGATCAGGCGATGGTCGCCCACCTGTGGGATGAACAATTCCACGGTCACGCCGCGCATCGCCGCCAGCGAGAGCGCCGTGATCATCTGCTGATCGGGCAAAAAATACGGCGTCATCACCCGGATGCTGTCGCGGGCGCAGGCGATGGCCTGCAAGACGGCGAACTCGACCTTGTCCAGGTCCTGATCCGGCCCCGCCGTGATGACGCGCGCGGCGGCCTCGCCGCTCGGCTCCAGCGGCGGGAACCATGCGGGTCCGTCCAACTCCTCGTCCGCCAGGAACGACCAGTCCTGCGCGAAGGCGTCCACCAATTGCGCCACCACCGGCCCGCGCACCAGGAAATGCGTGTCCTGCACAGGGTCGGGGTGATGCTCGGCGACGATGTTCTGGTCGGCGATGTTGATGCCACCGGTGAACCCGATGGTGCCGTCCACGACCAGAATTTTCTTATGGGTGCGCAGATTCAGGAACGGCATCCGCCACGGCATCGGCGAGTGCATGAAGCGGCGCGCCGGCACTCCCGCGCGTCGCAACTGAAAATAGGCCGGCGACAGCACCCAGCCGCTGCCGATACCATCGACAATGACGCGTACTTCTACGCCCCGCTCGCGGGCGGCCCGCAGGCCCGCGACGAAGCGGGTGCCGATCGCATCGGCGCGCATGATGTAGCTGGACAGGCCGATGCTGGTCCGCGCGCCCGCGATTGCCGCCAGCATCGCCGGATACGCCTCGTCCCCGCTGTGCAGGATCGAGATGCTGTTGCCGGGCTCGTTCTGCCGCCCGGTGATGACGCCGATGCCCCGCCCCAACGGCTTGAGATGGCCGTCATCCTTCGGGGTGGCCGGGTCGCGCCTGCCCTGCCCGGGCCGCACCGCCCGGCCGCGCGCGGCGATGGCGCGGCGGCGCACCCGGTTGATGCCCAGCATCAGGTAGGTGAAGCCGCCGACGAAGGGCGAGAACCACGCAAGCCCGATCCACCCCACCGCCGCCGCCACCTCCCGCTTGGTCAGCAGCACATGCACCGTCACGGCGAGCGCGATGGCGAGGCCGATGGCGAGTTCGACGTCGGAGCGTATGCGCGTCGTCAGTTCGAACAGTTCGTTCATCGTGGCCCTTGCTACAAAAAACTCATCGGATCGACATCCACGTCGATCCGCACCGAGCCCC
>CAJCJG010000318.1 GCA_903970625.1 Solirubrobacterales bacterium 70-9
CCGCGCCGCCGCGGATGCCGGCCGCGCCGAGACCATTCGCGCTGCGATCGCGCGGCTGGAGGCCGATCGGAAAGCAGCGGAGGAGAAGGCGGCACCCACGCAGCCGTCCCCTCCCCCGCCGAACCAGCCCGCACCGGCACAGACCGCCGGCATGGCGGAGGCGCGCGGGCAATTGACGGCGCCGGTCGCGGGCAGCGTGGTCCGCGCCTACGGCAGCGCCACCGAGGCGGGGCCGGCCAGCGGCGTGGTGTATCAGGCACCGCCGAATGCCCGAGTCGTCTCCCCCTGCGGCGGCCGGGTGGTGTTCGCGGGGCCGTTCCGCAGTTTCGGGCTGCTGATGATCGTCGATTGCGGCGGCGGCTATCATTTCGTGCTGTCCGGCCTCGACCGGCTGGACGCGCAGGTCGGGCAAAATGTGCAGCCGGGCGAGCCGGTTGGGGTCATGCCGGGCTGGGATCCGCAGAACCCGGGGGCCGGGCGGCCGACGCTCTACCTCGAATTGCGCAAAGATGGCGTGCCGGTAAATCCGGCGCCGTTCTTGCGTGCGCACTCCTAGCCATTCACTGTAAGGACATCCGCTCTAGGCTTACAGCCGTAGAGTCACATATCGCATGGGTCTGGGCCGCCGGCTTCCGGGTCGCGGGCGCGAGAGGAACATCAGGATGAAGCTACGCACGGGGCTGCTGCTGGGGGCCGCTTTCGCGGCCGGCGCGCTGGTCGGGCCCACATCGGCGATCATGGCCGAAGGCTTCGGCTGGCATCTGCTGCCGGTCGCCTGGGCGCAGGACAGCGGGCACTCGGAGACCTATCGGCTGCTGACGCTGTTCGGCGACGTGTTCGAGCGGGTGCGGGCCGAATATGTCGAACCTGTGGACGACAAGGAACTGGTCGAGAACGCGCTGAATGGCATGCTCACCGGGCTGGACCCGCACAGCAATTACATGAACGCGAAAAGCTTTCGCGACATGCAGGTGCAGACGCGCGGCGAGTTCGGCGGCCTCGGCATCGAAGTGACGCAGGACAACGGCTTCATCAAGGTCATCACGCCCATCGACGACACGCCGGCCAGCCGCGCCGGCATCAAGACCGGCGACTTGATCCTGGCGTTGGACGGGCAATCGGTACAGGGGCTGACGCTGAACGACGCCGTGGACAAGATGCGCGGCGCACCGAACAGCAAGATCAAGCTGACGATCAAGCGCGAGGGCGTCGATACCCCGCTCGAACTCAGCCTGATGCGCGAGGTCATCAAAATCCAGGTGGTCAAGTCGCACCTTGAAAGCAACGACATTGGCTATATCCGCGTCACCAGCTTCAGCGAGCAGACCGACAGCGGGCTGCGCAAGGCGTTCGCGCAACTGAAGGAACAGGCCGGCGACCATCTGCACGGACTGATCCTGGATCTGCGCAACAATCCCGGCGGGCTGCTGGATCAGGCGGTCGCGGTCGGCGACGATTTCATCAACGAGGGCGAAATCGTCTCGACGCGGGCACGCCACCCGGAGGACAGCCAGCGCTGGAACGCCAAGGGTGGCGACATCACCGGAGGCCTGCCGGTTGTGGTGCTGATCAACGGCGGCTCGGCCTCGGCCAGCGAAATCGTGGCCGGCGCGTTGCAAGACCATCGCCGCGCGGTGCTGGTGGGCACCCGCAGCTTCGGCAAAGGCTCGGTGCAGACGGTCATCCCACTGCCCGGCAACGGGGCGATGCGGCTGACGACGGCGCGCTACTACACGCCGTCTGGCCGCTCGATCCAGGGCCTCGGCATCACGCCGGACGTGGAGGTGCAGGAAACGCGCGCCGAGCAGCCGCATTTCGGGCCGGAGCGGGAAGCCGACCTGAAGGGCGCGCTGCGCAACACCGGGGGCGTCGCCGCCACGGACGCGCCACCGCCGCGCACCGATCTGCCGCCGATGGCGCGCGAGGTGCCAAAGCTGCCGCCGGAAAACTGGCCGACATTCGACCCGTCGAAGACCGACACCGATTTTCAGTTGCAGCAGGGATTGGCCGTGTTGCGGGCAATGCCGGTCGGAAAGCACGCCGCCCGTTAACCCGACCCGGTTATAGTCGCGTGTCCAGAATGGGCACGGAGGTGTAACGTGGCACGGAAGGGCGGACGACCGCCGGCGACATCGCGGGCGATGCGGGCGCTGGGGTGGTTCTGGGCCGCGACGCTGATCGTGCTGGCGGGCGGTGCGGGTGTGCTGCAATGGCTCGGGCCACCCCGCCCGGCAACCGCGACACCGGTTCACCTCCAGGCTGCGCACCCTGCGCCCATCGTAACCCCGAAGGAAGACGCTGCACCCACGGCCGGCCTTGCGCCCGACAGGGCCGGTGCTGCGGCGCTGATCCATCCGGCGGACGCGGCGCTGCTGGAGCCTTCGCCGACCTATCCGGGCGGGATGCTGCCGCGCATCGCCGCCGACGGGCGGATGGCGATGCATCTCTATGCCGCGCAGGCGGAACCGCCGGACGCACGGCCCCGCGTGGCGCTGCTGCTGTCCGGCATCGGCATGTCTGAGACGGACAGCATCGACGCGATCCATGCCACGCCCGCGCAAGTCTCGTTGGCGGTCTCCCCCTACGCGTTCCGGCCGGAGCGGCTGCTGGCGGAGGCGCGGGTGGCCGGACACGAGACGTTCGTCTCCTTGCCGCTGGAGCCGGACCGGTATCCGATCGACGATCCCGGCAACCATTCCATGCTGACCGGCAACGCGCCGGGGGTGAACGACCAGCGGCTGGAATGGGCGCTGACACGGTTCGCCGGGTATGTGGGGGCCACCGGGGCGCTGAACGGCATGCGCGGCGAGCGGTTTGGTGCTGCCACCGAACTGATGGCGCCGGTCCTGCGGGAGTTGGCGTCGCGGGGCGTGATGTATGTCGATCCGCGCCCCGGCGCGCCGCCGCCGCCGCTGGATGCCGGGCGGGGCGTGGACGTGGTGATCGACGAGCCGGCGGTGCGGACGGAGATCGAGGCCAATCTCGCCAAGCTGGAGCAGGCGGCGCGCGACCATGGCAGCGCGCTGGGGCTGGTGGGCATGCCGCGCCCGGTGACGCTGGACCGGATCGCCGCCTGGGCGTCCACCCTTGCCTCGCGTGGCTTGGTGCTCGTGCCGGTCAGTGCCCTGGCGCAGCCCGCGCCGAAACCGGTGCCGCGACTGACCGCTGAAAAACAGGCAGGATAATTCAATGGACCCCTCCACCCTGCCCTATCGGCCGAATGTCGGTGCCGTGTTGTTCGACCGGCGCGGCAAGATTTTCGTTGCGCGCCGCGCCGATTTCCCCAACGCCGAGGGAGCCCCCGGCGGCTGGCAATTGCCGCAGGGCGGCATCGACGCGGACGAGGACCCCCGCGAGGCGGTGCTGCGCGAACTGGCCGAGGAGATTGGCACGGACAAAGCCGAGATCATCGGCGAGCATCCCGACTGGATGACGTACGAATTGTCGCCCGAATTGCTGGGCGTGGCGCTGGGCGGCAAATTCCGCGGCCAGCGGCAACGCTGGTTCGCGCTGCGGTTCACCGGCACGGACGCGGACATTCGGCTGGACGCGGACCCGCACCCGGAATTCGACGAATGGCGCTGGGCGGACTTGTCGGAGCTGCCAGGGCTGGCGGTGCCGTTCAAGCGGGCGATTTACGACGTGCTGGCGGTATCGTTTGCGCGGTTTGCGGTTCCCGGTTGAGTCGGAACTTCCGACGAGTTGCCCTGCTCATCGCCCGACGTGCCCTGAACGGCGCCACCCCGTCATTCCGGCGAAAGCAGGAACCCATGCACCCCGCGCCGATTTGCCGGCGCGCCTGGACCCCGGCTTTCGCCGGGGTGACGGCTGACGCCCTTGCGCTGCATCGCAATCCTGCCCGACACATCTCGGGACAATGGAGAACCGTCCCATGTTGCGTCTGATCGCCCTGTGCGCGCTGTTGCTCGCGCTGCCTGCCCTTGCGGCCGATGGCCCATCCCGCGTGGGACAAGTGGATACGACGTTTCGGCTGGTGGGGCGGAACGACCGCGTGATTGTGGATCGGTACGACGATCCGCGCGTCGATGGCGTCAGTTGCTATGTGTCACGGGCGGAGACCGGGGGAGTTGCCGGGTCGTTCGGGTTGGCGACGGACCCGAACCGGTTCTCCATCGCCTGCCGCGCCGTCGGGCCGGTGACGGTGAAAGGCAAGTTGCCGGACAACGAGATCGTGTTCGGCGAGCGGATGAGCGCGTTCTTCAAGGAAGTGCGCGTGACGCGGATGTACGACCACGAGAAGGACGTACTGGTCTATCTGGTCTGGTCCACGATCACCCTCGGCCGCGACGGCAGCGCGTTCAACAGCGTGACGGCGGTGCCGCTGCATCCGAACTGAGCCTTATGCACGGCACCGCGCCTGCCCCGAAGCTGCTGACCGATAAGCGGCTGTGGCTGATGCTGGCGTTCGGGTTCGTGTCCGGCCTGCCGCTGTATCTGTCCGGGTTCACGCTGAAGCAATGGCTGACCGAGGGCGGGGTGTCGCTAAGCGCCATCGGGTTCGCGGGCTATGTCGGGCTCGCCTACACGCTGAAATTCCTGTGGGCGCCGGTGCTGGACCATCTGGCGCCGCCCTGGCCGGCGGCACGGTTCGGGCGGCGGCGGGGGTGGATGCTGGCGGTGCAGCCGGTGCTGGTGGCGGGCTGCGTGCTGCTGGCGCTGTCCAGCGGGCCGGGGGCGCCGTTGCTCGCGGTGGCGGCCGCCGGGCTGATCGCGCTCGCGTCGGCCACGCAGGACATTGCGATCGACGCGTGGCGGATCGAGATTTTTCCGCCCCGGCTCCAGGGTGCCGCGAACTCCGTGTACGTGTGGGGCTATCGGGTCGGGATGCTGACCTCCGGCGGCGGCGTGCTTTGGGCGGCGGGGTGGCTCGGGTGGCGGGGCGCATTGCTGGTCATCGCGGGGCTGGCGGCGGGGTGCATGGCGGTGACGCTGGCGGCCCCGGAGCCGACCGTGCCGCCGGGGTTCGTGCGTAACCCGCACGGCTTCGTCCGCGCGCTGGCCGACACGCTGACCGAGTTTCTGGGGCGGCCGGGGGCGGTGCCGATCCTGGCGTTCGTGGGCTTGTTCCATCTCGGCGACGGGCTGGCGGGGGCGTTCCTGGCGCCGTTCTACCGGTCGCTGGGGTTCGACCGGGGGGCGGTGGCGGCGGCGACCAGCGTGCCGTCGCTGATCGCCACCATCGTCGGCATAGGTGCCGGCGGGTGGCTGGTGGCACGGGTGGGCATTGCGCGGGCGCTGATCGCCACCGGGTTCGTGCAGACGGCGCTGATGACGCTCTACGTGCTGCTGTCGCTGTCGCCCGGCAGTTACCCCATGCTGTTCGCGACGGTGATGGTGGAGGCGTTCACGCACGCGATGGCGACGTCTTCGTTCCTCGCCTACATTTCCACGCTGACGGCGGTGGAACACACGGCGACGCAATTCGCATTGCTGACGTCGCTGGCGCCGCTGGCGGGCAGCCTGATCGGCGGCGCCTCGGGCGGACTGGCGGAGTCGGTCGGCTGGACCGGGTATTTCGGCATCGCGACGCTGGCGGCGGTGCCGGCGATGCTGCTGATGGTGTTTATCCTGCGGCGCTATCCGCCGGCGGATCGGTGAGGGCTACGGAATCTTGCTCGTCCGCGCGCCGATGCGGATGGCAAGTTTCTGCACGCGGCCGGCTTTTTCGACCACGCCGCTGATGCCCTCGCGGCGGGCGAGTTCGGCCCACACTTCTTCGGCGCGAACGCCCGCGTTCACCCACATGACCAGCAGATGATACAGCACGTCAGCGCTCTCGGCGATCAGCGCGGGACGGTTGCCGGCGACCGCTTCGATGAGGCACTCGACGGCTTCCTCGCCGAATTTCTGCGCGACTTTGGCGGTGCCGCGCGATAGCAGACGAGCGGAGTGGCTGAGGGCCGGGTCAGCGGCACGGCGGCTCATCACCACGCCCCACAGACGGTCGAGCACAACGGCGGTCTCCGCCCGCGCGTCCGGGGCCGGCACCGGGGGCACCAGGGCGAGCGGCTGCACGGCGCGACCTTTCGCCTTCAGCTTGGGCTTCGCCTTCGGGGCGGCCTTCGGCTTCGCCAACGGCTTTTTCTTGGGGGTGCTTTTCTTGGCCATCGCTACGCCGCCAGCACCGGGCGGGGCAGGCGCACCGGCAGGCCGGCCTCCGCCAGCGAGGCCTTTACGTCGGCCACGGTGAATGTGCCGAAATGGAACACGCTGGCGGCCAGCAACCCGGTGGCGCCGGCCTGCGCCCCCTCGACGAAATGCTGCAAGGTGCCAACCCCGCCCGAGGCCACCACCGGCACCCGCACCGCGCCGCATACCCTTCGCAACAGATCAAGGTCGAAGCCGCGCCCGGTGCCGTCGCGGTCCATGCTGGTCAGCAGGATTTCGCCCGCGCCGAGGTCGGCGACCTGCTTGCACCAAGCCACCGCGTCGATGCCCGTATCCCGTCGCCCGCCGTGGGTGAATACGTGCCACTGCTCGGGGCCGGTCTGCTTGGCATCGACGGCGACGACGATGCATTGGCTGCCGAATTTCTGCGCCGCTTCGCGCACAAGCTCCGGCCGCGCGACGGCGGCGGAATTGATGCTGCATTTGTCCGCCCCTGCCAGCAGCAGGTTGCGGATGTCGGCCACCGCGCGGATGCCGCCGCCGACCGTCAGCGGAAGGAACACGCGCGCGGCCGTGCGGCCGACCACGTCGAGAATCGTGTCGCGATTTTCGTGGCTGGCCGTGATGTCCAGAAACGTCAGTTCGTCGGCGCCGGCCGCGTCGTACACGGCCGCCTGCTCCACCGGGTCGCCCGCGTCGCGCAGCGAGACGAAGTTCACGCCCTTGACGACGCGCCCGTCTTTCACATCCAGACATGGAATGACGCGCAGTTTCAGCACCGCCACGCTCCTTTCCCGTATCGTTTGCCGAGTATCGACGCGCCGATGCAAGCGCGGATGCGGCATCGCTGGACATGATGGCGCGAGCATTGATGGACAAATGGCGAAGATGTCCGGTCAGACCGCCAAGAGGGCGAGGGCCTCGGCCGGGTCGATGCGGCCGTCGTACAGGGCACGACCGACGATGACGCCTTCGATTATGCCGTTTTCCGCCGCTGTCGCCGCCTGCTTCAGCGCCGCCAGGTCGGCCAGCGTGCCGACGCCGCCGGAGGCGATCACAGGTGTCGAGATATGCGCCGCCAGCGCAAGCGTCCGGTCGAGATTCAAGCCGGACAGCATTCCGTCGCGGCCGATGTCGGTGAACACGATGGCCGCGGCGCCCGCGTCCTCGAATCTCTGGGCGAGATCCACGGCGGCGATGGCGGAGGTTTCCGCCCAGCCTTCGGTGGCCACGAACCCGTCGCGCGCGTCGATGCCGACGACGATTTGTCCCGGGTAGGCTCGGCAGGCCTCCCGAACCAGGGCCGGGTTCTTGGCGGCGACGCTGCCCAGGATGACGCGGCTTATGCCGGCGGCGAGCCAGCGCTCGATCCAGGCGCGGTCGCGGATGCCGCCACCCAACTGAACCGGAACGTGGGCGTTGGCCAGGATGGCGGCGACGGCCTCGCCGTTGACGGAGTGACCGGCGAAGGCGCCGTTCAGATCGACGACGTGCAGCCAGGAAAAGCCGGCCGCCACCCAGGCGCGGGCCTGCGCGCCGGGATCGTCGGAATACACGGTCGCCTCGTCCATCGCGCCGCGCCGCAGGCGGACGCAGGCGCCGTCTTTCAGGTCGATGGCGGGGGAGAGGGTTAGCGGCATCAGATCCGCCCGCCGGCCTGCAAGACCTTGTAGTAGTGGATGCCGGACACCGTGCGCCCGGCGGCGCGGGCGTAGCAGGGGTGGACGCCCCAGCGGATGTAGCCCATCGATTCGTAGAGGGCGATCGCCGCCTCCTGCGTCTCGCGCACGTCCAGGTTCAGGACGTGGTAGCCGAGGCCGCGCGCCGCGTCCTCGACCCGCAAGGTCATCGTGCGGGCGAGGCCGTGGCCGCGCGCATAGGGGGCGATGAACGAGTGTTCCAGGCGGGCGGCGAACGCCTGCGCCTCGTTGTTGCGGGCGGGGCGGACCAACTGGACGGAGCCGACGACGATGCCGTCGAGCCGGCCGATGAACAGCACCCGCTCGGGCACGAGCAGGACGCCGTAAAAATAGCTTTCGAGCGAGGTGCGCATTTGCGGATGCACCCAGCCGAAGCCGCCGCCGTCGATGATGGCGGCATTGGTGGCGTCGCACAGGGCGCCGAGATCGTCGGCGTCGAACTCGCTGACCCGTTCGACCGAATGGCTGTGGCCCTCGGCACCGCCGCTGTCGGGCTCGGCCATGGTCACTGGGTCCAGCGCAGGAAGTTGGCGAGAATACGCAGACCCACCTCCTGGCTCTTTTCGACGTGGAACTGCGTGCCGGCCCGGTTGCCGGCCGCCACGATGGCCGCGACCGGGCCGCCATAGTCGGTGGTGGCGATGGTTTGCGCGGGGTCGCCGCCGGCCAGCGCATAACTATGGACGAAATAGCCGTGGTCGCCGGGCACGAGGCCGGCGAGCAGCGGGTGCGCGCCGGGCTCGAACAGCAGTTCGTTCCAGCCCATCTGCGGCAGGCGCAGGGCATGCGGCACGTCCATCGCGGCGATGTCGCCCGCGATCCAGCCGAAGCCGGGGGTGACGGCGTGTTCCAGGCCCCGCGCGGCCATCAGTTGCATGCCGACGCAGATGCCGAGGAACGGGGTGCCGGCGTCGGTCGCCTGCGCGATGGCCTCGCCCATGCCGGCGACGGCGGCGAGGCCGGCGGCGCAGTCGGCGAAGGCGCCCTGGCCGGGCAACACGATCCGGTCGGCGCGGGCGACCGAATCCGGGTCCGACGTGATCGCCACGTCGGCGGCGAGGCCGGCG
>CAJCJG010000319.1 GCA_903970625.1 Solirubrobacterales bacterium 70-9
CGAGCCGATGCTGCCCACCACGGTCACGTCGCCGCGCGGAAACACGATGGACTGGCCGGATCGGACCGGTTCTTCCAGCAACAGAAACGTCGGCTCCGGCGGCGGTGGCGGCGCCTCAGGCTCGGGCGCGTCCGGGATCACCCCCTCGGCGACGGTGCGCCCGCCGACCAAGAGCGGCGGCAGCGGCCCGGCGGCACTCTCGGGTGCCACGCCCTCCAGCCCCACCACATGCACGCCGCGCGCGCCCAGCGCCTCCATCAGCCCGGCCACCAGATGCGGGCTGCGCGCCAGCGCCGTCAGGTCCAGCACCACCGGCTTGCCGGCGAAATACGCGGGCGAGCGCAGCATTTGCGCGTCCAGCCCCGCCAGCCAGTCGGCCACCGGCATCTCCGGCACCAGCACCAGCGCCATGAACGAACGGCCACGGACTCGCACCGGGCGAGCTTTCGTCTGCGATGCCTTTGTCACGCATGGGGGCTACTCGCGCCGCCGATCTCCGTCAACCGGCTCCGGGTGGCGGGTCGGTTCGAAATTCGCCGGACTGAAGCTGGCGCGGCCCGCTCTCGCCCGGAATTTTATGCCCCAACATGATTTTTTTCCTTGCCCACCCTGGGCCGGTCAGACTAAGAACACACCGTGAACAACACCCCAAACCTTTCCCCGGCCGAGCGCCTCGGGATTTTGATCGAGTTCCTGATCCAGGCGATCCTGGCGCGGGCGGGCTTGCGTCTGCCGCGGTGGATGATCGAGATGATCACCGGCCAGCTCCGGGGCATCGGCGAGGCGTTCGCCGTCCTCGCCGCCAAGGTCGCCGAAGGCAAGCTCGCCGAGGGGGGCCAGCCGGTCCCGCCGCTCGCCGCCCCGGCCACCGTTCACCGGCAATCCAACTCCTCCCAGCCCCGCCGGGAGCGGTCCAGCCGCGTCACTCGGCCCAAGGCCCAAAAACCTCAACTCCCCCTGCCGGGTCGGGCCGCGCAGCCGACCGACGGCGGGGAGAGGGGTCACTCCGCCCGAAAACCGGAGCCCCCAACACCCCTCATCCACCTCTCATCCACATGGGGAGAAGGCTTAAAAGCGCCCCGTGGCCCTCCCAAAATTCCAGCCTGCAAAAAGCCCGCACCCTCGCACGTCCATTTTGTTACGATATCAAAATAACAATCACCCCCCGCGGCATGCGGCGGCGTTCGGCGCGTGCAATCGTGATCGTTTGTCATACGGCAATTGCCTACAGTGGCACCGGCAGGCCGGCACGGGCGGCACGGGGGTGATGGATGAGCGTTGCGACCGGCACATTGAGCGCGAGCGCCCAGGCCACCGTTGATTTCCTGACCGGTGTCTCTGCCGGCGGCACGCTGATCGAGCAGGACAGCGGCTGGTCGTGGGACCCGAATGCCGGCGGTGCGGTGTACGACGGCTATGGCTGGTCGCACAAATGGGGCGGGGGTGCTGCCGGCACGCCGGCCACCGTGACCTATGCCTTCGACCCGTCCGCCAATTTCACCGCCGCGCAGGAGGGCATCGTCATCGCCGCGATGGCCCTGTGGTCGGCCGAATCCGGGATCACCTTCACGCCGGCCGCCAGCCTCGCGACGGCGCAGGATGCCTTCTACCGGTTCGGCACCGCCACCGACCCCGGCGGCAACGACGGCGTCTATACCAACTACACGGCGCCGGCCGGCACTGTCGGCTCGGCCGACATCCCGGCGACCGGTTCGGCCTACACCAGCTTCGATACCTACGAGAGCGGGTTTCAGGACCTGAGTAGCTTCACCGCCGCCGGCGGCTACGGCGTGGATACGGTGGTGCATGAACTCGGCCACACGCTCGGGCTGTTCCATTCGGGGCCGTACAACGATTTCGCCAATCCGCAGACGCAGCAGTTCAACGCCACCGACAGCCGGCAATGGTCGATCATGTCGTACATCGACCCGAACGTGCCGGCGAAATATTCCGCCGAATACACCTACACCGACACCAACTGGGGCACCTCGGCGGACGGCTTCGTGCGCGTGCCGACGACGCCGATGCCGCTCGATATTCTCGCCGTCCAGCGCCTCTACGGCCTGCCCGCCAGCACACCGCTCGATGGCGGGCAGGTGTTCGGCTTCAACACCAACGTCGCCGCCCCGATCCGGCAATTCTTCGATTTCACGGTCAACACCGCACCGGTGGTCACGCTGTGGGACGAGGGGACGGGCAACGCGCTGGACCTGTCGGGTTTCACCCAGGCTGCGACGGTCGATTTGCAGCCCGGCACGTTCAGCAGCGCCGGTGGCCTGACCAACAATATCGGCATCGCCTACGGCACCGCGATCGACCGCCTGGTGGGCGCGCAGGGTGGCGGGACGGTCACGCTGAACGACGATGGCGACACGGTGGTGGGCACCGGCGGCGCCAACGCGGCGATCGTGCCGGACGTGGCCGGCGCTTTCACCGTCGGCGGCGCGGCGTCCGGCGCCACCAGCATTCTGGCCGGCGGCGGCGCGGTCGATTCTCTGATGGGTGTGCAGGAGGTGCAGTTCTCCGGCGGGCAGGACACGGTGGTTGCGAGTGGCGCGCCCGCGTTCATCGACACCTCCGCCAGCGTCGGCTCGCTGATCTTCGGCGGCGCCGGCACGCTGGTCGTGGTGAACGAGGGGGCGGGCGTCTCCACGGTGGTCGCGGGCCTCGGCGACGCGACGGTGGTGGGCGGTGCGGGAACCGAAGTCTGGGGCACGCGCGCGGTCAATTTCTGGGGCGGCGGCGGGGCCTCGACCGTCGCAGGGGCGCCGGCGGGCAGCGTGACGGTGGTGGGCAACGGCGGTGGCGGCCTGTTCGTCGGCGGCGGCGCCGGCAACAACGAGATGATCGCCAATGGCGGGGCCGCCACGATGTTCGGCGGCGGGGCGGGCGATCAGTTGATCGCCGCCAACGCGGCGAGCAACCGGTTCGCGGCCGGTGCCGGCGCCGAAACCGTGTCGGCGATGGCCGCTACCGGCAGCAACGTGTTCTTCGCCGGCGCCGCGCGGGCGATGTTGATTGGTGGCGCCGGGCAGACGCAGTTCGTCGTGGGCGCGGGCGATGCCACCGTTGCGGCCGGCAGCGGGCAGGATTTGTTGGATTGCATCGACGGTTTTGCCGGCGGCGCGGCGACGGTGGAGGGCTGGAACCCGGCGCGAGACCAAATCGCGCTGTACGGCTACGCCGGCAACGAGACCGCGCAGGTGCTGGCCGATTCGACCGGGGACGGCCACGGCGGCACGCTGATCACGCTGTCGGACAACACCCGTATCTTGTTCGCAGGCGTGGACGGCATCAGCCTCAAATGGTTCGCGTGACCGTCGCCCTCAGTCCGGCCGCAGCGCGCGCAGGCAGAACTCGGCCATGCCGCGCGCGATGGCCGGCAGATCGTCGGTGTCGATGCATTGCTGCACCAGCGTCGGATGCATGAACAATACGGCCGTCCCATGCACCAGCCCGCTGGCCTGCTCCGGCGGCATGCCGCCGAACACGCCGGCCGCCGTGCCATCGCGAATGATCGTGGCGATGGCCTTCTCGATCGAGGTCTTGTAGCGATCGACGACGCCCCAGTGCTCGTCCATCGCATAGCGCACCATGTCGTGCATGCGCCGTTCGTGAAAGAACAACGCCACCGTCTGCTCCTGCAACAGCACGAACAGCGCGCGCAACCGGTCTGGCGCGCTGGCCGGTCCGCGTGCGATGGCCCACACGCCGGCAAGGATCTGCTCCAGCAGCCGTTCCGCGATGGCCTCGGTGATGGCGGCCTTGCTTGGGAAGAACCGATAGATATTGGCCGGCGACATGCGCAACTCGCGCGCGATGTCCGCCACCGTCGTCTTCTGGTAGCCGAGCGTGCGGAACAGCCGGTCGGCCGTGTCCATGATCGCGGCACGCGTGGCTATCGCCGCCGGGGTGAGCGGCGCGGGAGTCTCGGGGACGGAGGCAGCGTTCGACATGGCGGTGTGGTATGACGATTTCTGTCAATTGTCACTGGGACGTGGGCACGCCCGAATCGCGGTTCAAGGCGCGGGGATGTAACGCGCGCCGCGCTGGCGGGACAGAGATCATGCGAAAACGTTTGCGGGAGGGGTGACATGCGCGGGGCATTCTGGCTTGGGTTGGCGGCGGCGGCGGCGCTCGTGGTCCCGGCGGCTCGGGCGCAATCGCGCCCGGTGGTGGTAGAGTTGTTCACCTCGGAGGGCTGCTCTTCCTGCCCGCCGGCGGATGCGGTGCTGTCCGATCTGGCCCGCTCGCGGCCGGACGTGCTGCCGCTCGCGTTTCATATCACCTACTGGGACCGCCTCGGCTGGCCTGATCCGTTTGCGCTGACGGCTGCGACCGATCGGCAGCGGGACTACGCGGCGATGCTCGACCTGGAC
>CAJCJG010000320.1 GCA_903970625.1 Solirubrobacterales bacterium 70-9
GAGCGGGGCCAACTTGCCCTCGCGGATTTGAGCGGCGAGAAGTTTTAAAGCTTCGTCGATTCCCAGGATCTGGTCCTCGATCAGCCTGAACAGCCATTTGGGGAACCACCACCCGGCCCGTGCCGCGAACGCCTCCAGGAACGCCAGGAGGGCGGCGCTGAGGCGATCTACCGAGGAAAGGGTGGGGGTGTTGTTCACACCGTGTTGTTAGTATGAATTGCGTTAACTGGGCAAGCGCAAATTTCGCGCTGCGGCCGAAAAACTTCGCACGTTAGCGTCCCCATGCCCGCAACAGACCTACGCGGATTGCTCCAACCCGTAGATCGCGGCCCCGAGCAAGGCAGCGTTGATCGTGACGACGTGGACTGGCACCGCTTGCAGCAGGTTCGCGAAGCGGCCCTTCGCCGTGAAGGCGCGCATGAAGGCGCCGTCCTGCAAGTGGGGCACCAGCCTCGGCGGCAGGCCGCCGGCCAGATAGACGCCGCCGGTCGCCAGGACCTTCAGCGCGAGATTGCCGGCCTCGGCACCCCAGACGTCGATAACGATTCGCAGCGTGGCGACCGCGAGCGGGTTGCCGGCCTCGTCGTGAATGGCGGCGTCCACGATGGCCGGCGTGCGATCGTGCGCCGATTGCAGCGCGGTGGCGAAGGCGGGCGCCTCCGACGCGGGATCGCGCGAGCATAGATAGTCGTACACGTTTGGCAGGCCGGAGCCGGCACAGACCCGTTCATAGGCGACGTGGCCGAACCGCTCGGCCAGGAACGCCCACAGCCCAGCCTGAAGCGGGTTGGCCGGCGCGAAATCGGCGTGGCCGCCTTCCGAGGCGCAAGCGATGTAGCCCTGGCCGCTCCAGACCAGGAACGCTTCGCCGAGGCCGGTGCCCGGCGCCAGCACGGCAATGGGGCCCTGCGCCACGGCCCTGCCGGCATTGATCTCGGCCATCTCATTCGGGAGCAGATGTGGGATGGCGTGCGCGATGGCTTGGAGATCGTTCAGAAGCGTGACGCGCGACAGGCCAAGGTCTTGGCATAGCGCGGCTTCCTCCAGGTCCCACGGCAGGTTGGTCAGGCGCGCGCGGCCACCGACGACGGGGCCCGCCACGTCGAAGCAGGCGGAGGTGGCATGGCCGCCAGCGTTGGCCAGGAATGCCGCGACGATCGGCTGCAACCCAGCGTGGTCGGCGCTTTTGAACTCCCGTTCGGCGACGAATTTGCGCGGGCCATCGTGCGGCGAGACGAGTGCAAGCCGGGTGGTGGTGCCGCCGATATCGCCCGCGAGCAGCATGAGCCAGGCTCCCTCCAGAGTTGCCGGATCTGTTCCAGCGACTGTCCCTTCGTCTCCGGGACTCGCGCGTAGATCCAGGTCCGGGCCAGCACGCAGAACAGCGCAAACAGCCAAAACGTCAAGGACTTCCCGATGGCGTCGGTCAAGGTCAGGAAGAACTGGCTGACCAGGAACGCCGACGCCCAGTTGACCGCGGTGGCGACCGCGACGGCGTGGCCGCGAATGTGGCCAGGGAAGATCTCGTTGAGCGGTCCTTGAGGCAAACGACACGATCCACGCCGTTGCCTGCCCGGCTTTCGTGCCCGACCTGCAATACGTCATCCGGCCCAATGGCCAGCCGCACGTCACCGGTGGAGTCCGTCCCGGCTGGGGCCGCCGATCTGTTCGCGGCCGTCCGCCCGGCCACAGGATCGCCGCTCGCTGCCGGCGACCGGAACGCCGTCATCTCTGCATCGGCATCAGCCGGTCCATCGGCATCATGTTGTGGTTGAGATGGGTCATGATCCACAGCGAGCCCACGATCAGCAGGAGAACGATCAGCACGCCGAAAGCGAGGGCAAGAATGTTGTTGGCGTTGTCGTCGCCGGTGGTCAGGTGCAGGAAGAATACCAGATGCACTCCCATCTGGCCGATCGCCAGCACGAACAGCGCGATGGGAATGCTCGGCTGCCAGACCAGCGAAGTGCCGGCGATGAAGAACGACACTGCCGTGATGAAACCCGCCAGTAGCAGCCCAACCAGATAGCCGCGTAGGCCATCCGCGACCTCGCGGCCATCGGCGTGTTCGTCGCCGGGCGCCCGGTCGGCGCGACGTGCCTCGCTCATCCGCCGGCTCCCATCAAATATACGACCGTGAACAGCGCCACCCAGATGATGTCGAGTGTGTGCCAAAACAGGCTGAAGCACAGCACGCGGCGCAGGATGTCCGCGCGGAAGCCTTTGGCGAAGACCTGCGCCATCATGGTCAGCAGCCAAAGCAGGCCGAGTGTGACATGCAGCCCGTGGCAGCCGACGAGGGTGAAAAACGCCGAGAGGAACGCGCTGCGGGTGGGTCCTGCGCCTTCCTCCAGCATGCCCACAAATTCGTGGATCTCCAGTAGCAGGAAGGTGGCGCCGAACAGGAAAGTCGCGGCCATGCCGCCATAATACATTGCTGCGTTGTGCGCCCGCGAACCGATGCTTGCGACACCACAGGTGAAGCTGGACAGCAAAAGGCACACCGTCTCGATGGCGACGTTGGTCAGGTCGAACAGATCGTGCCCGCTGGGGCCGCCCGCCGTCTCGCCAGCCAGCACCGCGTACGCCGCAAAGAACGCCGAGAACATCACGATGTCGCTGAGCAGGAAGATCCAGAACCCGTAGCCCACGATGATCCGCTTGGAGGCGAGGTCGCGCGCGGCGTGATCCGACAGGTGCTCGTTGCCGACGACGCTTCCGCTCATGCGCTTGCCCGCGCGCTTCGGTTGGCCCTGTCGATTCGGGCGACTTCGGCAGCAGGGATGACATCTTCCGCCCGGTCGCGCCACGCGAAGACGACGAACGTCGCGAAGGCACCCAATGCCGCCGCCGCGACCATCCACCAGATGTGCCAGACCAGCGCAAAGCCGGCGAAGGTTGCAAAAAATGCGCAGATGACGCCAGTCGGACTGTTTCGTGGCATCTCGATATCTTGGTAGGCTGGTTCGTCATCCGGCGTTGCCTGCCGACAAGCGCGTTGCTTGATCTCCCAGTACGCATCCCCGCCCTCGATGTGCGGTAGCACGCCGAAATTGAAGGGCGGCGGCGGCGAGGCGGTGGACCATTCCAGCGACCGGCCGTTCCACGGATCGCCGGTCGTGTCGCGCAGTTCGGCCCGCCGGCGGATGCTGACCGCAAGCTGCGCGACCTGAAACACGACGCCGACCAGGATCACGACCGCGCCGGCGGCGGCCAGCAGCAGCCACGGATGCCACGCCGGCACGTCGTAATGTTGCATCCGCCGTGTCATGCCCATGAAGCCCAGCACGTAGAGCGGCATGAACGCGAGGTAGAAGCCGACCAGCCAGCACCAGAACGCTGCCTTGCCGAGCCCCTCGTGCAGGCGGAAGCCAAACGCTTTGGGAAACCAATAACTGTAGCCGGCGAAGCCGCCGAACACCACGCCACCGATGATGACGTTGTGGAAGTGTGCCACCAGGAACAGGCTGTTGTGCAGCACGAAGTCCGCCGGTGGAACCGCCAACAACACGCCGGTCATGCCGCCGATGACGAACGTGACCATGAAGCCGATCGACCACAACATCGGCGTGGCGAACACCACCTGCCCGCCGTACATCGTGAAGATCCAGTTGAACACTTTCACGCCCGTCGGTACGGCGATGATCATGGTCGCAATACCGAACACGGCGTTGACATCCGCACCCGCACCCATGGTGAAGAAGTGATGCAGCCATACCATGAAGGCGAGAATGCAGATCGCCATGGTTGCCAGCACCATCGAGCGGTAGCCGAACAGCGGCTTGCCCGAGAACGTCGATACGATCTCGGAGAACACGCCGAACGCCGGCAGGATCAGGATATAGACCTCGGGATGGCCCCAGGCCCAGATCAGGTTCATGAACATCATCACGTTGCCGCCGGCCGCGTTCGTGAAGAAGTGGAACCCCAGATAGCGGTCGAGCAAGAGCATCGCCAGCGTCGCGGTCAGGATCGGGAAGGCGGCGACGATCAGCAGGTTGGAGGCGAGCGTCGTCCAGCAGAACATCGGCATGCGCATATAGGTCATGCCGGGCGCATGAATCTTGAGCACCGTCGTGACCAGATTGACGCCGGAGAGCAAGCTGCCGACGCCGGCGATCTGGAGCGCCCACAAATAGTAATCCACCCCGACGCCGGGCGAGTATGTTATCTCGGACAGCGGCGGATATGGCAGCCAGCCGGTCCGCGCGAATTCGCCGACGACCAGCGAGATGTTCACCAGCAGCGCCCCCGTCGCCGTCAGCCAGAAGCTGGCCGAATTGAGTGTGGGAAACGCCACGTCCCGCGCGCCGAGTTGCAGCGGCACGATGAGATTCATCAACCCGATCACGAACGGCATCCCGACGAAGAAAATCATCAGCGTGCCATGGGCGGAGAAAATCTGATCGTAATGCTCGGGGGGCAGAAAGCCCGGCCCCTTGTAAGCCAGGGCCTGCTGCGAACGCATCATGATCGCGTCGGTAAAACCCCGCAGCAACATCACCATGGCAAGCAGCACGTACATCACACCGATGCGCTTGTGATCCACGCTGGTGATCCAGTCGCGCCACAGATAGGGCAACCAGCCCTTCAACGTGACAAAGGCAAAAATGCCGACGATGGCAAAGACGACAAGCCCCGATGCGATCATCGGGATCGGCTGATCGAGCGGAACGGCCGCCCAGCTCAGTTTGCCGAACATGTTAATTGTCCGCTCCTGTCGCCGAGGGTGGGCCGGGGGCGGGCGGCAGCACCTGCGTGACGATTTGCGTGAACAGGTCAGGCGCGACGCCACGGTAGGTGAGCGGCGCCACAGCGGTGCTTGGTTTGGACAGTGCTTCGTAGCTCTGCGGATTCAGGGCCGGGCCGGCCTTCCGTGTGGCCGCGATCCAGTCGGCGAAGCCGTCGGCCGGCAATGCCCGCACCTCGAAATGCATGTCCGAGAAGCCGTCGCCGCTGTAGTGGCTGGACAGTCCGCGATAGGTCCCGACTGCGCCGGCGGCCAGGTTCAACTGCGTGGCCATACCGTTCATCGTGTAGATCATGCTGCCGAGCTGCGGAATGAAGAAGGCGTTCATCACGCTGGCCGAGGTCAGCGAAAAATGGACGGGCACACCGACGGGAATGACGAGTTGGTTGACGCTCGCCACGCCCTCGTCCGGATAGATAAACAGCCATTTCCAGTCGAGCGAAACAACCTGAACGTTCAGCGCCTTGTCTCTCGTTGCCAGCGGCTTTGCGGGATCGAGGTCGTGCGATCCGACCCATGCCACGCCGCCGAGCAACATGATGGTCAGCACCGGGATCGCCCAGACGATCAGTTCAAGCTGGCCGGAATAGGCCCAATCGGGCAGATGGCGGGCGCGGGGATTGGTCGCGCGATACCACCACGCCACCCCCAGAGTGGCACAGATCGTGGGCACGACGATGGCGAGCATGATAGCCAGCGAGTCGATCAGGATCGTCCTCTCGGCGATCCCAACCACGCCTTGCGGGTCGAGCACGGCCGGTTGACAGGCGGCGAGGGCGATCGGTGCGAGTCGGGCCACGCCGCGCGCCATCCCCCTTGTGGCAGCCCGAAGCAAAAATGAGGTTTCGCGGCGCATGCGGATCGGTTTGGCGGTTCAGGTGATGCTGGTTGCGAGAAGCCTCAGTCGCAGATCGGCCACCTCCCCAACGCTCACGGCACCCGCTTGGTTTCCCCAACTCGTGCGAATGTCGATGGCAGGCGCGGGGAGAAACGCGTCCCGTGCCACCGGCTCGACGCGAGCAAAATCCTTGCCGCCGGGCGATGCCCGCAGCGCCGTGTCAGAGACGCGATACAAGGCAGCTCGCGACGTGACAGACCGATGCACATTGTGGGCGGCGAAGCAGCGGCCTACCGAAGGGTCCAGCCGTTTCGGCGGCTGGAGCGGATACGCGAGCGCGGGCCGGAGGCCATCACACGCACTCGTGAGGCTCAGAAGACGACGCGATAGCGAGCAGCGAGTTTCGCTGGGCAAGTCCGGATCCAACCGCACATTCCGCTCCGACCCCGTGCCACACCAAGCAAATCATGGGGACTGGGACAACCGGTAGATTCGGAAACTACTCATGCGCCGTGTCGCCCGGCATGCGTTATTTTCATGCCGACGCTGTTCCCGCGTGCGACGACGGCGCAGATGATGGCGCGCAAATCCGCGCGCTCCGTCAGGCCATGAATGAACGATTGGTGGATCTTGATCTTGTCGAACGGAGAATTGCGATGGTTGGTTCCGCGGCGACTAGCCCGTGCCGAAATCGTCCATCGCGTTCCGGATTCCCTCCGACGACATTCTACGGCAGCCCGATGCGCCATTGCGGTGGCGGCCGGGTGCCGTTGACGGCGAAATCGCCAACGATGCGATCCTTGTAAATGCGCGGATTGTGCGACGTAAGCGTTCGCGCGTTGCGCCAGTAGCGATCAAGGCTGAGCGACCGACTCGTCGCCGAGGCGCCGAGGGCGTCGAACAGCAGCGTCGTCGCCGATAGCACCAAGTCCGACACCACTGTCAGCGATTGGCTGACTTCCAACTCGGCGATCGCGACGGCCGCATCCTCCGCCGCCTCGTTGCCGGCGAAATGCGCGTCGTACGCCCTTTGCAGCGCCTGCGCCGCGCGCAGCGTGACGGCGCCGGCGGCGTAGGCCGCGCTGCGTACCCGGCCAATGGTCTGCAACACCTGCGGGTCTTGCGCGGCACTCGGACCGTTGGCGTGGGAGTAGGTGCGGCGACGCGCCGCCACCAGTTCGGCGGCGTCCGCCGCGGCGGCGCGCGCGATGCCGGCCAGGGTCGCCAGATGCACGATCTGGAAGAAGGCCGGGAAATATTTCGGCCGTCCCTCGTCGGGCACCAGATGCCCCGGCGCGACCGGCACGTCGGCGAACGTGGCGCTGCCGCTCACGGTCAATGTCTGGCCAAAGCCATCCCAATCGTCCACGACCAGGACGCCCGGTGCGTCCCGCGCCACCGTCGCGCCGACTCCGTTGCCGTGCTCGTCCGATGCGCCGACGTCGATCCAGTCGGCGTAGTATGACCCCGTGGTATAGTATTTGGCGCCATTGAGGCGCCAGCCATCTCCGTCGCGCGTCGCCTTGGTGGAGAAACCGGAGACGGAGGCATCGCCGATTTCCGTCCAAGCATTGCCGACGATGTCGCCTTCCGCCAGACGCGGGAGCCAGAGCGACCGGCGTTCCGGCGAGGTGCTGTTGATGATATCCTCGGCGAACCCGAAATGCCCACGCAGACCCTGGGTTATATTGGAATCCGCCGCCGACAATTCGATCAGCAGGTTGACCAGTTCGGGCAGGCTCGCGCCGTGGCCGCTGTTGGCGGCGGGGACGCGAAGGGCGCCGAAGCGTACCGCCTTCAGCCACTGGATCTGCTCCAGTGGTAGCTTGCGCTCACGCTCGCGCTGCACGGCGCCTTCACGGATGCGTTGGAAGACCGGGCGGAAGCGAGACGCTAGGTCCTCGTACTGAGGGCTCGGGTCGGCGCCCCATCCTTGCTCGATTTGACTCATGATGCTGTTCCTATGATGGCCGACGCGATGCGGGGCCGTGCTGCTCAGTCGGTGGCGATGGCGCCGAGATAGAGGGAGGCCATGTCGGTGCGCGCGGCGAGGTCCGCCGCGGTGCCATGCGCCGATACTTGGCCGTTTTCGACGACGTAGGCGTGATCAGCGTAGCGCAGCGCGAAGCCGGTGTTCTGCTCGGCGAGCAGGAAGCTGACACCTTCGCGGCGATTGAGATTGCGGATGATTTCAAAGATCTCCTCGACCAGCATGGGGGCGAGACCCATCGACGGCTCGTCGAGCAGCATCAACTTGGGCCGCGTCATCAACGCGCGGCCGATCGCGATCATCTGCTGTTCGCCGCCCGAGTTCAGACCGGCGGCCGTGCGGCGGCGCTGCTTGAGGCGGGGAAACCACGTGTAAACGCGGTCGAGGTCGTCGGCGAGCACGCGCCGCGACGGGCGATGCGCGTAGCCACCGGCGACGATGTTCTGTTCCACCGTCAGATGGGCGAAGCAGCGCCGGCCTTCCAGCACCTGCACGATGCCCCGGCGCACGAGGCCGGCCGCGTCGGCGTGGGTGATGATATCGCCGCGAAAGCGGATCTCACCCTGCGCCACGCGCCCGCGTTCGGCGCGCACCAGCGAGGAAATCGCCTTCAGCGTCGTGGTCTTTCCGGCGCCGTTCGCACCCAGCAGGGCGACGATCGATCCCTCGTTTACCCGCAGCGTGATGCCGCGCAGCGCAAGGATGGACTGGCCATAGATGACGTGAACATTGTCGACGGCGAGGATCGGGGCTGCGGTGGTCATCATGCAAACCTTCGCTCGGAGGGTGCGCGACGCCGGCCACGGGCCGGCGCCGCGTCTCGAATCGTCAGTTGATCAGCGCATCTTCGTTGGTGCGTGGCGCAATGCCCTTTTCCTTGGCGTAGTCGAGCGCCTTCTGTTCCAGCACGTCGTGGAACAGCGCCCGGTCGCCGTCGATCCAGTCGGTCAGCGGCTTCCATTCGGTGCCGGTCCATTGCTGGATCTTGGCCGAACTGCCGCCGACATGATCGAGCCATGTCACCTTGATTGGGCTGACGAGTCCGGTCGCGCCGATCTGCTCGATGCGATCCGGAGCGAGGTCGAGATGCTCAAGCGCCCAGCGACCCTCTTCGGTGTTCAGTGGCCGGTGGCCAAACTTGGCTTGGCCCGTGCGGAAGGCCTCGACCGCCAGAATTCCCTCGATGACGCCGAAATTGTAGTAGACGCTGCCGAACTTCGAAGTGTCCTTGAGGTCGCTCTTGCCGGTATCGATGACGTATTTCTTGATTTCCTGGAGGATCTTGTAGTTGGTGCCGGGCGGAAACACCGAGACGGCGAGATAGCCCTTGGCAACGCCGCCGGCGGGGCGCGTGTCGTCTTCCGACCCGCTCCAGATGTCGCCGATAATGTGATCGACCGGGAAACCGACCCGCGCGGCAGTCTTGATCGCAACCGGATTCATCACGCCCCAGCCGCGCAGGAACACCCAGTCCGCATTGGCCTGCTTGATCTGCTGCCACTGCGTCTGTTGCTGCTCGCCCGGATGCGGCACCGGGATCTGGATATCCACGAACCCGTATTTCTCGGAGAGGATCTTCAGTGGCTCGATAGTGTCGCGGCCGTAGCCGGAATCGTGATACAGCGTGGCGATCTTGACGCCCTTCAGCTTGTCCAGGCCACCTGCGCGCTCGGCAATGTATTTCACCACGATCGACGCCTCGCTCCAGTAGTCCAGCACCAGTGGAAACGAGTAGGGGAACACGCGGCCCTCGAACGCGTGCGCCTGCCCGCCGCCGGGGCCGAACACCGGCACATGATCCTCGCGCGCCTTGTCGAGCAGGGCTGCGTCCAGTCCGCTGGAATGCGGTTGGAAGATCGCGGTCGGTGCGCCCTCGTAGCCGTGCTTGAAGCGTTCGTAGCACTCGATGCCGCGCTCGATGCTGTAGGCGGTTTCGCACTCCGGCGTGTAAATCTTGACGCCGTTGACGCCGCCCTGGACCTCATTGACGTAGCGCACATAGTCCTGCAACCCGCCCAGGAACGGGATGCCGGATGGCGCGTACGGCCCGGTGCGATAGGTCAGCACCGGATAGAGCTGTTCGCCCTCGTGCGCGCCGGCCGCAGAAGCAGGGGGCGTGCCGAAGCCGAGCACGAGCGTCAGCGCGGCGACGGCCGCCGCGCTCCATCGTATTTTCGTCATGATCCGTGTCTCCTCGTTGTTGCAGGCTTATCCTTGCCGTCCGCGCGCTCCGGCGCGGTGCGGCTCACTCACGCGCGCAGCGGCCACGCCGCCCAGCGCGCGCGGATTGCTCGGAGCATTTGCGCCAGTCCGTCCGGCTCGCGGATCAGCAACACCACGATGGTCAGCCCGAACAGCACATGTTCCAGATTGATCAGAAAGCCGTTGTCGAACACCGCCGACAGGCCGAGTAGCTCGACCAGCCGGGTCAGGAAGATCGGCGTGAGAACGATGAAGGCGGCGCCGAGGAAGTTGCCGAACAGGCTGGCGGAGCCGCCGATCAGGACGATGAACAGCACCTCGAACGACTTGTCGAGATCGAACGAATGCGCGTCGCTGGTGCCGAGATAGGCGAACGCGAACAGCGCGCCTGCGACGCCGGCGTAAAAGGAGCTGATGGCGTAGGCGAGCAACTTGCGCGAGGCGACCGGAATGCCGATCACGGCGGCAGCCTTGTCCATGTCGCGCAACGCCATCAAGTCGCGCCCGATGCGGCTGCGCACGATGTTGGCAGCGAGCCAGTACAGCAGCGCCGTCGTCGCCACCACCAGCAGATAGCGCCCGGGCGCCGGACGCAGATCAATGCCGAAGATCTCCAGGCGCGGCGCGGAGATCGTCAACGTCAGGCTATGGTTGGAGAACCAGGCGAAGTTGGTGAACAGCCACTCGAAGAAGAATTGCGCACCGAGCGTGGAGGCGGCAAGGTAAAAGCCCTTGATGCGAAGGCTGGGCAGTCCGAACAGCAAGCCCGCCACGGCGGCGATCAGGCCTGCCACGATCAGCGCGAGCGGCAGCGGCAGCCATGGGGTGCGAAGCAGAAGGTTGTAGGCTGAGAATGCGCCGATCGACATAAACGCGGCGCTGCCCAGCGAAACCAGCCCGGCATAGCCCATCAGCAGGTTCAGCCCGATGCCCGCGAGCCCCATAACGATGGTCGGGATCAGGATCGAGTTCAGCCAGTATTCGTCGGCGAATGCCGGCAGCAGCAGCACCGCGAGCCCCAGCACCACCGCGAGTGCGCGACGCGCGGTGCGCGGCAAGGCGGCGGTCGCGGGAGCGGACAGAGTGGTGGACGACATCACACCCTCTCGATCGTGCGGTCGCCGAACAGCCCGGATGGTCGGATCAGCAGGAAGCCGACCGCCAGGATGTAGGCGAACCAGTTGGAGACGGCGCCGTTAACAAGCGGGCCGATATAGATGTCGGCCAGACTCTCGGTGGCGCCCACGAGCAGGCCCCCGACGATGGCGCCGGCGATCGACGAGAAGCCGCCGATGATCAGCACCGGCATCGCCTTCAGCACGATCATCGTCAGCGAGAACTGCACGCCCTGGCGGGCACCCCACAGCAGCCCCGCTATCAGCGCGACCACGCCCGACACGCTCCAGACGATGCGCCAGATCACCGGCAGGCGGATGCCGATGGATTGCGCGGCCAGCACGTCGTCGGCGACGGCGCGCAGCGCGATGCCGATGCGGGTACGATCGAACACCACCGACAGCACCACGACCAGCCCGATGGCGACGGCGGAGGCGAACAGGTCGAACTGGCTCAGTTGCAGGCCGGCAATGTCGAGCGGCAGGTCATCGATGCCAAGGTCGAGTTGGTGAACATCCGTGCCCATGAGCAGTTGCGCCAGGCCCTCGATGACGAAGCTGAGGCCGAGCGTGGCCATGAAAAGCGTGAGCGGGCTGCGGTCGGCCAGCGGCCGCAGCACCAGCCGTTCGATGATCACGGCGCCGGCGATCATCACGGCCACAGTTGCGAGAAACGCGGCCCAGAACGGCACGCCATGCTCGGTCAGGGTCACGAAGGTCAGTGCCGCGAACAGCACCATCGAGCCCTGGGCGAAATTGAATACGCCGGAGGCCTTGTAGATCAGCACGAAGCCGATCGCGACCATTGCGTACATCACGCCAGCCAACAGGCCAGACAGCAGAATGGTCAGGAAATACTGCATCTGCCCCTCAGTGCTTCGTGCCGAGATAGGCGGCGATCACGTCCGGGTTGTCGCGCACCTGCGCCGGCGTGCCGTCGCCCACCTTGCGGCCGTAGTCGAGCACGACGACATGGTCGGACAGGTTCATCACCACGCCGATGTCGTGTTCGATCAGCAGCACCGTCACGCCCAGGTCGCGGTTGATGTCGAAGATGAAGCGCGACATTTCGGCCTTCTCGGCGTCGTTCATGCCGGCCATCGGCTCGTCGAGCAGGATGAAGGCGGGGCGGGAGACCAGCGCGCGGCCGAGTTCGACGCGCTTCTGCAAGCCGTACGGCAACTGTCCGACGATGGCGTCGCGGTAGGCTGCGATGTGCAGAAAGCCAAGCACGTCCTCAGCCCGCTCGCGGAAGGAGCGTTCCTCGTCGCGGGCAGCGGGAAGGCGTAGCAGGTGGCTCGCGACGCTGGCGCGCCCGTGGCGGGACAGGCCCGTCAACACGTTGTCCAGCACACTGAGGTTGCGGAACAGCGCATTATTCTGGAACGTGCGGGCGATACCGAGCACCGCCGCCTGGTGCGCGCGGAGCCTGGGATAGCTGTGGCCGTCGAAGACGATATGGCCGGAGTCGGGCCAATAGACGCCGTTAACCAAATTAAGCAGCGAGCTTTTGCCGGCGCCGTTCGGGCCGATCAGCGAGCAGATCTCGCCGCGCGCGATGTCGAAACTCAGCGCGGTGATGGCCTTGACGCCACGAAACGACAGCGAGACGTCGCGCACGCTCAGCAGCGCATCCGGGGTGGTGGTGCCGCTCATGCGAAGGCGAGGCCCGGGGACGCCGCGCGCGCGCCGGACGGCGGCTCGGCATAGGCCGGCGGTATGCCGAGGGCGGCAAACAGATCACCGTGCGGGGCATGGCCGTCCGCGCCCACGACGATGAGGTCGCGGAGCCGAGCCAGCCCGAACGGCCG
>CAJCJG010000321.1 GCA_903970625.1 Solirubrobacterales bacterium 70-9
GCCGCCATTGCCGGCCATCGCCGGATTTGCCGCCGCCGCGCTGGAGGCTAACGGTGCCGCCGCGCTGGCGCCGTTGCGCGATGCGGCGGAGGCGGCGGCGATGGCGGCCGGGGCCGTCGTGATCGGCGCCGCGGCGCCGCGCCTGCCGAACACGACCTGCCTCGCCCTGCCTGGCGTGAAGGCGGAGACGCAGGTGATCGCGCTCGATCTTGCCGGCATTTGTGTGTCTGCCGGGGCCGCGTGCAGTTCGGGAAAAGTGGCGCGCAGCCATGTGCTGGAGGCCATGGGGCTGGGACCGCTGGCCGGCGAGGCGATCCGGGTGTCGCTGCCGTGGAACGCGACCGAGGCAGATATAACCGCGTTCGTCACCGCCTACACTGCCATGGCCGGCCGCCTTTCACGCCGCGCCGCCTGACCTTATGTATTTGCGATGACGCCGCGCCCGAACCGCCCGGTCTATCTCGACAATCAGGCGACGACCGCCTGCGACCCGCGCGTGGTGGCCGCCATGCTGCCATTCTTCACCGAACGGTTCGGCAATCCCCACAGCGCAGAGCATGCCATGGGCCTGGACGCCGAGGCTGCGGTGGAGGCGGCACGGGCCCAGGTGGCGGCGCTGATCGGCGCCGATCCCCGTGAAGTGGTTTTCACGTCGGGCGCCACCGAGAGCAACAATATCGCCATCAAGGGCGCCGCGCGCTTCGCCGCCCGCATGGGCGACCCGCGCCGCCGTATCGTGACGGTCGCGACCGAGCACAAATGCGTGCTGGAATCGGTGGCCGACCTCGGGCACGAGGGGTTCGAGCCGCTTGTGCTGCCGGTGGGAACGGACGGGCTGCTCGACCCCGACGAGCTGCGCGCGGCGCTTTCGGTGCCGACGCTGCTGGTCAGCGTGATGGCGGTGAACAACGAGACCGGCGTGATCCAGGACCTGGTTAGCCTCGCCGCCATCGCGCGGGCGGCCGGCGCGCTGTTTCATACCGACGCGGCCCAGGCCGTCGGCAAAATTCCGTTCGATGTGGCGGGCATGGGAATCGATCTGCTTTCGCTCTCCGGCCACAAATTCTATGGGCCGAAGGGAGTCGGTGCCCTGTATGTCCGCCGCCGACCTCGCGTGCGCTTGGCGCCGCTGTTTTCCGGGGGCGGTCAGGAGCGGGGTTTGCGCTCCGGCACGCTGCCGGCGCCGTTGCTGGTGGGGCTGGGCGAAGCGGCGGGGATCGCAGTGGCCGAGATGGCCGCCGATGCCGCCCGCATCGGATTGCTGCGCGACCGGCTCCTGGCCCGACTGCGCGACGGGGTGCCCGGCATCGCGCTCAACGGCAGCGCCGACGCCCGCATTGCGGGCAATTTGAACCTGACCTTCCCCGCCGCCGACGCGGCCGACCTGATGCGGGCGGCGCCCGATCTGTGCGTTTCCACCGGCTCGGCATGCTCCTCGGCCGAGATCGAGCCGTCCTACGTGCTGCGCGCGCTGGGCTTGGACGATGCCCACGCCAGGCGGACCTTGCGTATCGGGATCGGACGCTTTACCTCCGCCGCCGACATCGACTTCGCTGCCGAGGCTCTGGCGGCGGCGCATGCGTCGGTGGCCCACGCACGGATCGAGGCCTGACGCATACCATGCCGAAAATGACGTTCATCGAGCGCAACGGGAACCGCCGCGAAGTGGAGGCGCCGCTTGGCCTCTCCGTGCTGGAAGTGGCGCACAAATACGGCGTGGACATCGAGGGGGCGTGCGAAGGTTCGCTTGCCTGCTCGACCTGCCATGTGATCGTGGACCCGTCCTGGTTCACGAAACTCGCGCGGCCGACCGAGGACGAGGAGGACATGCTGGACCTCGCGTTCGGACTGGAAAAGACCTCCCGCCTCGGCTGTCAGATCGTGATGACCGAGGCGCTGGACGGGCTGACGGTGCGGCTGCCGCCCGGCAGCCGCAATCTGCTGAAGGAATGATCGGATAGCTTCGATGCGCGTGCTGGTCGCAATGTCGGGCGGCGTGGACAGCAGCGCCGTCGCCGGATTGCTGGCCGAGGCCGGGCATGAGGTGATCGGCGTGACGCTGCAACTGTACGACCACGGCGCCGCCGTCGGCCGCAAGGGGGCTTGCTGCGCAGGCCAGGACATTCACGACGCCCGGCGGGTGGCCGACCATCTCGGCATTGCTCACTACGTCATCGACGCGGAAGCGCGGTTTCGCGCCGCCGTGATTCAGCCGTTTGCGGACAGCTATGCCGAGGGGGAGACCCCGGTGCCGTGCGTCCGCTGCAACCAGACCGTGAAATTCACCGATTTGATCGCGTTGGCGGGCGACCTCGGCGCCGAGGCGCTGGCCACTGGCCACTACGCGAGGCGGGTCGAGGGGCCGGATGGGGCGGAATTGCATCGCGCTGCCGACCCCGAGCGTGACCAGAGCTATTTCCTGTGCGCCACGACGCAGGCGCAATTGGATCGGTCGCTGTTTCCGCTGGGCGACATGCCGGACAAGGCATTTGTGCGGCGGCAGGCCGAGCGGCTAGGGCTGACGGTCGCCGCCAAGCCCGACAGTCAAGATATTTGTTTCGTCCCGTCCGGCAGTTATGCCGATGTGGTCGGCAAGCTGCGCGCCGACGCGCTGGCGCCTGGCGAGATCGTGACCGAGGGCGGCGAGGTGGTCGGCCACCATCAGGGGATCGCGCGCTACACGGTGGGGCAGGCCAAGCGCCTTGGTGGCGCCGAACAGGGTGCCGGCGGGCGTCGCGTCGTGGTCGGGCTGGACGCGGCGGGGCGGCGCGTGGTGGTGGGCGCGCCGTCGCGCGGCGAGCGGCTGGTACGGCTACAGGAGATGAACTGGCTGGTGCCGCCCGCGCCGCGCGATTGCACGGTGAAACTGCGCGCCCGCGAGGCACCGCGCGCCGCGAGGATCGTGCCGACGGCGGACGGGGCGGAGGTGTTGCTGGACGCACCCGCACTGGCGGCGCCGGGGCAGGTTTGCGTGGTGTATCAAGGGGATCGGGTGTTGGGCGGAGGCTTCATTCGGCCGCCGGCGCGCGCGGTGGGTTGACGCACATGGCGGCGGGCGCTATCTCCCGCGCCTCCGCACGGGACGGTATGGCGGCGTAGCTCAGCGGGAGAGCAGGGGAATCATAATCCCTTGGTCGGTGGTTCAAATCCGCCCGCCGCTACCATCCGTTCACGCCGCAACCGCCCTGCGCTGCTGCAACAACGCCCGATAAATCTCGTCGTCGCCGCAAAGCCCCGCCATGCGGCCCAGTTGATCGACCAACACGATCGGGTTGCCCGAGGCGCGGCGGAGTTCGATCGCCGAACGCATTTTGAGGTCGATCGGTGCGACGATGACATCGGAATCGGCGGCCTCTTTTGCCGACAAACCGACGTCCCCGTCGGCGACGGCCAGCAAGCCTTTGCGGCCGTCCAGGGTGCAGCCGACGGGTTTGCCCTCGGTCAGTTGCACGCGGATGCGGCCGTTGGCGTCCAGATGCACTTCATCGTCGGTGTGCGTCAGCGACGCGGCCGGGGTCATCATGGCGCTGCCGCGCAGGACGTTCAGCGGGTTCATGTGCTTGACGAACTCGGCGACGTAGTCGTCCGCCGGGCGCAGCAAGATGTCTTCCGCCGTGCCCCATTGCACCACTCGCCCGCCTTCCAGGATGGCGATGCGGTTGCCGATCTTCAGCGCCTCGTCCAGATCGTGGCTGACGAAGATGATGGTCTTTTTCAGGTCTTTTTGCAGCAGCAAAAGCTCGTCCTGCAACTTATCGCGAATCAACGGGTCGAGTGCCGAAAACGGTTCGTCCATCAACAGGATATCGGCGTCGGTGGCAAAGGCGCGGGCGAGGCCGACGCGCTGTTGCATGCCGCCCGACAATTCGTGGCCGAATTTGCCGGCCCATTTCGACAGGCCGACCATGGCGAGTTTGTCGGCGACGATCCGGTCTTTTTCCGCCTTCGCCATGCCGCGCAGTTCCAGGCCGAAACCAACATTTTCGGCGACCGTGCGCCACGGCAGCAGCGCGAATTGCTGGAACACCATCGCGATGCGGCTGGTGCGCAGCATGCGCAACTGGTCCGCCGAGCAATTGGCAACATCGATGGCGCCATCGCCATGTTCCACCAGCACCTTGCCGCGCGCGACCTTGTTCAGGCCGTTGACGGCACGCAGAATGGTCGATTTGCCGGAGCCGGACAGGCCCATCAGCACGCAAATCTCACCGTTCTCGACGGTCAGGTTGACGCCGGCGGCTCCCAGAACGGCGCCGGTGGCCGCGATGATTTCGTCGCGGGTCTTTTTGGCGTCGATCAGCGCCAGCGCCTCCCGCTGGCGTTTGCCGAAGACGATGTCTACATTCTCGAACGTGACGGCCGGCATGCTATGCCCTCGCTTTGCGTTCGGGACTGCGGCAGACACGGTCCAGCACGATGGCCAGCAGCACGATGGACATGCCGGCCTCGAACCCCATCGGGATGTTGACTTGGCCCAGCGCCCGCACGACCGGAGTGCCGAGGCCCTCGGCGCCGACGAGGGCGGCGATGACCACCATCGACAGGCTCAGCATGATGCATTGCGTGATGCCGGCCATGATGGTCGGCAGCGCATACGGAATCTCGACCTTCCACAGAAGCTGGCTTTTGGTGGCGCCGAAGGCCTCGCCTGCCTCCTTCAGCGGTAGCGGCACCGAGGTGATGCCGAGATGGGTTAGCCGGATCGGCGCGGCGATGGCAAAAATCACCGTCGAGATCAGGCCGGGTGCGGCGCCGAGGCCGAACAACACGAGCGTCGGGATCAGGTACACGAAGGTCGGCAGCGTCTGCATCAAGTCCAGCACCGGGCGCAACACGGTGTAGAGCCAGGGGCGATGGGCCGTGGCGATGCCGAGCGGCACGCCGATGGCGACGCTGACGATGGTGGAGAAGCCCACCAGGGAGATCGTCTGGACCGTTGCCGTCCAGTAGCCGAGATTGGTGATCAGGAGGAAGGCGATCACCACGAACAACGCGAGCTTCCAGGAGCGTTGCAGCCAAAAGGCCAAGGCGGCGACAGCGATAATCAGAATGGCAGCGGGGACTTGCAGCAGGATCGACGTCAGGCCATCGACCAGAAACCCGATGCCGTCGGTGATGATGTCGAAGAACCAGCTCGCGTGGTCTTGCAACCAGGTGATGATCTGCTTGACGGCCCAGCCTAGCGGCAATTTATAGCCTGTGAGCCAATTTTCCACCGCACGCCCCCGTTCGCCGTTCCCGCATCAGAGGCCGAGACTTTTTTTCACCGCCGGGAGGCCGGGTTGGCCGTCGAACGTGGTCACGCCTGCAAGCCACGCATCGAGCGCGCCGGGATTGGCTTTCAGCCAGTCCTGTGCCGCTTTCGGCGCTTCTTCGCTGTCGGTGAGGATTTTGTTCATCACGACATTCTCGATATCGACAGTGAACTTCAGATTGCCGATGAATTTCGCGGCGTTCGGACAGTCGGCGGCGAAACCGGCGCGCTCGTTGGTGTAAACGACAGCGCCGCCGAAATTCGGTCCAAAACTGTCGTCGCCGCCGGACAGATATTGGATTTTGAAGTTCACGTTCATCGGATGCGGCGCCCAGCCGAGGAACACGATATCTTCCTTGCGGGCGGTGGCGCGCTGGACCTGGGCGAGCATGCCCTGTTCGCTCGATTCGACGAGTTGGAAGTCTTTCAGGCCAAACTTGTTGTCCTTGATCAGATCGAGGACGAGCCGGTTGCCGTCGTTGCCGGGCTCGATGCCATACATCTTTCCTTTCAGCGAATCCTTGAACTTGTCGATGTCGGCGAAATCCTTCAGGCCCTTGTCGTAGGTGTATTGCGGCACCGCCATGGTGTATTTCGCACCCTCCGGCAGATTGGCGCCGACGACGACGACGGATTTGTCCTCGACGTAGGGCTTGCGGTCGTTTTCCATGCTCGGCTCCCAGTTGCCGAGGAAAACGTCGATGTCCTTGTTCTTCATCGACGCGTAGGTCACGGGCACCGCGAGCACGTCGATCTTCGGCGTGTAGCCGAGACCTTTCATGATTTCGGTGGTGATCGCCGTGGTCGCCGTGATGTCCGTCCAGCCGACATCCGAAAATTTCACGGTTTTACACGACGGCGGATCGCCTGCGACGGCTTGTTGCGTGATTCCCACAAGCAAACAGGCTGCCGCGCCAAGCGCAAAAACGACTCTCACAATCCGATCTCCCGATTGCGGGGCAACCGGACCAAGCCGCCGCCGCGTTGATGCCCTGTCATCAACGCTGTGGGCGGCATTGATCTTTCGTCAATCACTCATTTGCGACCGGACTGCTCGATTTACGCGGCCCATTCGCGCGGGCCGTTCCATACGCTCGGCAAGGGAAAGTATTCGTAACGAGGCTCGACGGTCTTCCCCTCGCCTTGACCAGGAGCTTCGGGTCAGGCGAGGGGGCCGACCGGTTAGCGCAGGCCGCCGGAGACCAGCAGGATTTCACCGGTCAGCCAGCCGGAGTCGGCCGAGGCGAGGAACAGGGCGACCGGCGCGATGTCCGTCGGCTGGCCGATGCGGCCGAGCGGCGTTTGGGCGACGATGGACTTTTCGAAATCGCCGCCGATCATGCCGACGGCATGCGTGCCCTCGGTTTCGACGCCGCCAGGGTTGATCGAGTTGACGCGGATGTTGCGAGGAGCGAGTTCTTTGGCAAGAACATGTGTGATGGAGTCAACGGCGCCCTTGGTCGCGGTATAGACGGACGTGTTGGGCGGCGGCGAGGCGGTAATGGCCGAGCCGATGTTGATGATGCTGCCGCCATCCGGGCCGAAATGTTTCGCCGCCTCCTGCGTCACCAGCAGCAGGCCGAGCACGTTGGTGCCGAACTGGCGGTGGAACTCGTCCTCCGTCACGGCTTCCAGCGGCGCGAAGGCATAGACGCCTGCGTTGTTCACCAGCACGTCGAGCGGCCCGAAGGCGGCCTTGGCTTTCGCGAACAGGTTGAACACGTCGGCGGCCTTGGCGACGCTGCCCTGGATGGCGACGGCCTTGCCGCCCTTCTCGACGATCTCGGCCACGACTTTCTCGGCGCCGTCCTTGCTGGAAGCGTAGTTGACGACAACCGAGGCGCCCTCGGCTGCGAATGTTTTGGCGATCTCGGCGCCGATGCCCTTGGATGCGCCGGTGATGACGGCGACCTTGCCGGTAAGCTTGCCCATGAAAATCTCCTGTGTCGGCGGTTCAGTCGGACGATTAGATGATCGTCTAACTGATGCGAACAAGCGGGATCGGGCGTTTGACCGGGGCGCCCAGATGGGGCGCCTAGATTTCGGCGAGTTGGGCGCGGTAGGCGTCCAGCACGTCGCGTTGCAGGACGATCTTCGCAAACTTGCCCTCGCGCACGATGCGGACGAGGCCGGCGGTCTCCAGCTCCTTCAGATGGTGGGAGACGGTGGCGGGGCTGACATCCTGGCAGCCGACGAGGGCGCTGCACGCGGCGGGGCCGGTGCAGGCGGCAATTTGCCGCAGCATCCGATAGCGGCGCGGCTCGGCGAGCGCGCGGGCGATCAGCGCGACCTGGCGGTCGGTGAGGGGTGTCGTGTCGTGTGTCACGCCACCGCATATGGGGCGAATTCGGCCGCGGGCCAACTTGCCGCGTCACGGCGATTGTGACACGGCGGCGGTGGCCGGCTCGTTGGCGGGGCGGTATTGTCGCAGGATCGCGTTCGGGCGGAGCGACCCATGCCGAAAAACATCGTTTTTTGCGCCGACGGGACGTGGAACGGGCCGGGGCTGCCGGACAGCGACAGCACCTCCACGCCGATCACCAACGTGTTCAAGCTGTTTCTGAACCTCGACGGCAGAGACATGCTCGGCACGATGCTGCTGGCCAAGGAGCAGGAGCGGCAGGCGACCGACGCCGCCGGAGCGGTGACGCAGGCGGCAAAGTATCTGCACGGTGTTGGGGATTCGGACAATTTTTTGGTGCAGGTGCTCGGCGGCGGGGTCGGCACCGGGCTGATCGCGCGGATCGTACGGGGCTACACGTTTGTCTCGCGCAACTACGTCGCCGGCGACCGGATTTTCCTGATCGGCTTCAGTCGTGGCGCCTACACGGCGCGGGCATTGGCGGGGCTGATCGCCGGGCAGGGGCTGCTGGACGCGACGAGGCTCGATCTCGACAACAAG
>CAJCJG010000322.1 GCA_903970625.1 Solirubrobacterales bacterium 70-9
CAAGATGCTGCGGCTGGCCACCGGCGAGGCCGACGGCGTCAAAGGCACGCTCGACCCCGCGTTCGGCAACAACGACAACGACGCCGCGCGCGCGAGCCTCGTGTTCGAGCGGCTGGTGGTGCCCGACGAGAGTTTCGCGGCCAAGCCGCAACTGGCGCTGAGTTGGACGCCGGATGCCACCGGCAAGGTCTGGACCTTCGCGCTGCGCCAAGGCGTGAAATTCCAGGACGGCTCGCCGTTCACTGCCCAGGATGTCGTCTATACCTTCCAGCGCCTCGTCAACCCGAAGATCGGCTCGCCTGCCGCAGCCATTCTGTCGCAGGTGGACCCGGACGCGATCCGTGCCGTGGACGACCACACGGTGGAATTTACGCTGCGCTCGCCAGCCGTGGAATTCCCGCTGCTGATCGCCAACCGCTTCACCTACATCGTCAAGTCCGGCCAGACCTCGGACGATCTGCGCGCCGCCGGCATCGGCACCGGGCCGTTCAAGGTGGAGCATTTCGTGCCCGGCGAGGAGCCGAGTGTCTATGTCCGCAACGAACACTATTGGCAGCCCGGCCGGCCGCATGTCGATCGGGTGGAATTGCGCGGCATCGCCGAGGAAACCTCGCGCATCGCGGCGTTGCTGGCCGGACAGGTCGATATCGTGCTGGAACTGCCGACGCGCGGGTTGCAGCGGCTGGAGGAAAGCAAGGACGTCGTGATCCAGTCGGCGCGGACCTCGCATTGGTGGGGGCTTGCGGCGTTCTCCGACGTGGCGCCGTTCGACGATGTGCGGGTGCGGCAGGCGCTGAAACTGGTGGTCAATCGCGACCAATATCTGAAGGCGGTGGTCGGCGGCCACGGCGCGGTCGCCAACGATACGCCGGTGCCGCCGTGGCAGAAATACGGCTTGCAGGATGCGCCGCATCCGGCCGACATCGCCGGTGCGAAGAAGCTGCTCGCCGAGGCCGGCCACCCCGATGGCATCGACGTGGAGCTCTATACCTCGGCCGCCGATTCGGGGCTGTTGGAAGTCGCTGCACTGTACAAGGCACAGGCCGAGCCGGCCGGCATTCGCGTGACGATCAACAAGGCGCCGGCCGCCGATTACTGGTCGAACATCTGGCTGAAGAAGCCTTTCGTCGTGACGTCCTGGAACGCTCGCGCCGCCGACGAGGCGTTGGCGCTGCCGTTCCTGTCCACCGGCGAGTGGAACGAGACCCACTGGCGTAACAAGGACTTCGACGGTCTGATCTTCGAGGCTCGCAAGACGCTGGACGAGAGCAAGCGCGCCGACCTGTACGAGAAGGCGCAGCGCCTGCTGCAACAGGATGGCGGGGCGATTATCCTCCTCTACGGCGACACGGTCGGCGCCAGCCGTGCCAATGTGCGCGGCTATCGCATCCATCCGCAGAAGATCAACCATGACTTCTCCGAAGTCTCGATCGACGCCTGACGTGATCCTCGCCAAACGATGACGCGCGCCCTGCTGCGCCTGATCGGCGCGCGCCTGTTGCTGTCGGGCTTGTCGCTGCTGGCGGTGTCGGCCATCGTCTTTGCGGTCATGGAGGCACTGCCGGGCGATACCGCGCAGCGCCTGCTCGGCCGCGATGCGACCGTGCAGGCGTTGGCGGTGTTGCGCGCGCAACTGCATCTGGAGCAGCCGGCGTGGGCGCGCTACGGCGACTGGCTGGGCGGCGTGCTGCACGGCGATTTCGGCACCTCGCTGGTCGCGCGCCGGCCGGTGCTGCCCTACATTGCCGGGCATTTCGGCTACTCGCTGCTGCTCGGCGGCCTCGCGCTGGCGCTCCATATTCCGCTGTCGGTGTCGCTGGGGCTATTTGGGGCGGCGACGCGGCGGGACGGCCCGATCGATGCGATGATTTCGGCGGTGGCACTGTTGGGCATGTCGGCGCCGGAATTCGTCATCGGCATTTTTTTGGTGTCGATTCTGGCCACGACGCTCGGCTGGTTTCCGCCGCTGGCGCTGATCGATCAGGCGCACGGGCCGCTGGAGGTGGCACGAACTCTCCTTCTGCCGGTGTTGACGCTGAACTTTGCGATGACCGCCTACGTGCTGCGGCAGACGCGCAATGCGATGTTCGACGTGCTGCGCTCCGACTACGTGCGGCTGGCGGTCCTGCGCGGTCTGCCGCCCCGGCATGTTTTGCTGCGCCACGCGCTGCCGAACGCGCTGGCGCCGGCGATCAATGCCATCGCGCTGAATGCCGGCTGGCTGGTCGGCGGGATCGTCGTGGTCGAAGTGGTGTTCAACTATCCGGGCCTTGGCCGGCTGCTGGTGGAATCGATCAGCTTCCACGATGTGCCGATGGTGCTGGGCGCGGCGCTGGTGCTGTCGGCGACCTACATCGCGATCAACCTTGCGGCCGACGTGGCGCTGATGCTGCTGACGCCGAAATTGCTGGTGCGCTGAGATGGCGCGCCGCCTGCCTCGCACGGCGTGGTTCGGCGCCGCTGTCGTGGTGGCCTATGCGGTGCTGTCGGTGGCAGCGCCGTGGCTCGCGCCGCATGCGCCGGACGAGGTGTTCGTCGGCGGTACATTCGAGCCGCCTTCCGCCGAGTTCTGGCTCGGCACCGACAATCTCGGCCGCGACGTGCTGAGCCGCGTGCTGTACGGCGGGCGCACCGTGCTGCTGCTGGCGGGATCGGCGAGTGCCATTTCGGTTGCCGTCGGCGGGATACTGGGCATGTTTCTCGGCCTGCGGCGCGGCGTCGTCGATCAGGCGGTCATGCGGCTGCTGGATGTCGCGATGAGCGTGCCGCCGATCATCTTCGCGCTGCTGCTGATCGGGGCGCTGGGGCCGAGCGCGCCGCTGATCGTGCTCGTCGTCGGCTTGCTGTTCGTGCCGAACGTGACGCGGGTGATACGGGCGGCGACGCTGTCCGTCGCCGGCGAGGATTTCATTCTGGCGGCGCGGGCGCGGGGGGAGAGCCGGGCGGCGATCGTGTTGCGGGAGTTGCTGCCGAACGTGGCCGGGGCGCTGATCACGGAAGTCTCGATTCGCACCGGGTTTGCCGCCATCTTCATCAGCGGCCTCGGCTTTCTCGGCTTCGGGCCGCCGCCGCCCGCGCCGGACTGGGGAATCATGATCAACGAAGGGCGCAGCACCATCGACGCATCGGTCTGGCCGGTGGTGGCGCCGGCCGTCTGCCTCGCGCTGCTGGTCATGTCGCTGAACCTGTTCACCGACGGCGTCGGTCGCGCCATCGACCGGACGGCCCGATGACCGCGACGGACCTTGTGCGCGTCGAGCGTCTATCCGCCGACTATCGCGACGGGGCGGGGTGGCGGCCGGTGCTGCGGGACGTGAGCCTGACGATCCGGGCCGGCGAGGTGTTGGGTCTGGCCGGCGAGTCCGGCAGCGGCAAATCCACGCTGGCGGCGTTGCTGCTGGGCGAGACGATGCCGGAGCGGCGTATTCGCGCCGGACACGTTCGCTTCGGCGGCATCGATCTGTTCGCAGCACCGCGCGACACGGTGCAGGCCCTGCGCGGCCGGCGGATCGGCTTCGTGCCGCAGAACGGCGGCGCCTCGCTGACGCCGACCATGCGGATCGGCGGCCTGCTGCGGTCGTTGCTGCGCCACCATCGGCCGGAGTTGTCGTCGCGCGACGTTGGTGTGCGGGCCGAGCGTGTGCTGGCCGAGGTCGGCATCCCGGACCCGCCGGCGGCGCTGCGCCGGTTCCCGCACCAGTTCAGCGGCGGACAGCAGCAGCGGATCGCACTCGCCCTGGCGCTTGCCTGCGAGCCGGATCTGCTGGTGCTGGACGAGCCGACGACCGGGCAGGATGCGGTGATCCGGCAGGCAATGCTGGCGCTGCTGCGCGCGATCCGCCGCGAGCGCCATCTGTCCATCCTGTTCGTCACGCACGATCTGGCGACGCTCGCGCAACTCTGCGATCGCGCGGCGGTGATGTATCAAGGCGAGATCGTCGAGACCGGGCCGGCACCGGACGTGATCGAGCGCCCGTCGCACACGTACACCCGCAAGCTGATGGCCGCTCTGCCGAGGATGGACGATGCCGCGCTGGCGGATCGCGTGGCCGCGCAATGACGGCATCGAAGGTTCTGGAGGTCGAGGCGCTGCACTGCCGCCACGGCATGCGCTCGGTTGTCACCGACTTGTCGTTCGAGATCGCGAGCGGCGAGACGCTGGCGCTGGTCGGCGAAAGCGGCAGCGGCAAATCCACCACCGCGCGCGCCATCGCGGGCCTGCATCCCATCGCCTCGGGCCGCGTGCGGGTTGCCGGCGTGGACGTGACGATGCCCGTGGAGCGGCGACCGCGCGCGGCATGGCAGTCCTTGCAACTGATCTTTCAGAATCCGGACAGTTCGCTGAACCCGCGGCATTCGGTGGCGACCTTGATCGGCCGGCCGTTGCAGCAATTCTTCGGGGTTGGCCGGCGCGAGCGGGACAGGATGGTCCGCGACCTCCTCCGCACCGTGCATCTGCCGGAGAGCTATGCGACGCGCGCACCGGCGGCGCTGAGCGGCGGCGAGCGGCAGCGCGTCGCCGTCGCCCGCGCACTGGCCGCACGCCCGACGCTGCTGCTGTGCGACGAGATCGTCTCCGCCCTCGATGTCTCGGTGCAGGCTGCCATCCTGGACCTGTTGCGGGATTTGCGGGCCTCCACCGGGCTGTCGCTGCTGTTCATCACCCACGATCTCGCGGTCGTGCGCTGGTTTGCCGACCGGGTCGCGGTGCTCTACCAAGGCGAATTGTGCGAAATCGGGCGGGTGGATTCGGTGTTCGCGCGGCCGTCGCACCCCTACACGCGCCGGCTTCTGGCCGCCGCGCGCGGGCTCGACACGGAAGGGATGGCGGCGTGACACGGCGCAGGATGAAACTGGGCGCGTCGATCTACCCGGTCGGCTACCACGTCGCCGGCTGGCGCTATCCGGGGGCGCAGGTCGATGGCGGCATCGATCTGCAACACCATGTCGATCTGGCGCGCACGGCCGAGCGGGGCCGCTTCGATTTCCTGTTCCTCGCCGATGCCGCCGTGCTGTGGCACGAGGACATCGCGGCGGTCGCACAAACCGCCTGGAGCACCAGATTCGAACCTCTGACGCTGCTGTCCGCATTGGCCGTCGCGACGCAGCGCATCGGCCTCGTGGCGACCGTCAGCACCACCTACAACGAGCCATACACCGTCGCGCGCATGTTCGCCTCGCTGGACCATCTGAGCGGCGGGCGGGCAGGGTGGAACCTCGTCACTTCGGCCAATCCGGCGGAAGCGCGGAATTTCGGGCGCACCGACCATCCGGCGCACGCCGCCCGCTACGAGCGGGCGCGGGAGTTCGCCCACATCGTCACCGGCTTGTGGGACGGGTGGGACGACGATTGCTTCGTCATGGACCAGGCGAGCGGCGTGTATTTCGACCCCGCCAAGGTGCGCCGGCTGAATCATGTCGGCCGGTATTTCTCCGTCGCCGGGCCGCTGAACCTTCCCCGCCCGCCGCAGGGCCATCCGGTGATGGTGCAGGCGGGACTGTCGGACGACGGGCGGCATCTGGCGGCGGAGACGGCGGAGGTGCTGTTCACCGCGCAGCCGACGCTGGCCGACGCGCAGGCGTTCTACGGCGACGTGAAGCGCCGCATGGCCGGCTTCGGACGGGAGCCGGAGGATTTGAGCATCATGCCCGGTGTCGTCACCCTGGTCGGCCGCACGCGCGCCGAGGCCGAGGCGCAGCGGCGCCGGCTGGATGCGGTGCTGGAGCCGCTGTCGGGATTGGCGTTCCTCTCCGGCCTGATCGGCGCCCCCGACCTGTCGCAATATCCGCTGGATGGCCCGCTGCCCGAGTTGCCGCCGACCGAAGGACCGAAGGGCCGCCAACGACTGCTGGTGGAGGTGGCACGGCGGGAGAACCTCACCATCCGCGAACTGGCGCAGGGCATTGCGCTGACCAGCGGGCACAGATTGGTGGTCGGCACGCCGACGGAAGTGGCCGATCAACTGGAGGAGTGGTTCGTCTCCGGCGGGTGCGACGGCTACAACGTGGCCCCCGCGCACCTTCCCGGCGGGCTCGACGAATTCGTCGATCTCGTGGTGCCTGAATTGCAGCGCCGCGGCCTGACCGCGTCCGGGTACGAGGGCACGACCTTGCGCGATCACCTCGGTCTGCGCCGGCCGTCGGGGCGCGGTCGCTGACCGAAGCGGCGACATCGGTGAGTTAAGTTCGCCGACACCGTGGCCGAGCGCGACATGCGGATGATGAAGACGCAGGCAGCGCGGTCGTATCTACGTCCCGTCTGCCAGAATCAACTCGGCCGCGCGCTCGCCCACCATCATCACGGAACTGGCGAGGAAGGTGCCAGGGATGCGCGGAAACACCGAGGCATCGGCGACCCGCAGGCCGCGCGTGCCATGGACGCGCAAGGCGCTGTCCAGCACGCCGCCGCTTTCGCGTTCGCCGATCGCGCAGGTTCCGGCCGCATGATGCCCCCATGCGTGGTCGCGCACGAACGCCGTGAGTTGCGCATCGGTCGCGATGTCCGGACCCGGGACCACTTCGGACTCAACGATCTCGCTGGCGATGAGATGTGCGGTCATGCGTCGAACGAAGCGTATGCCTGCGACGACAGCCGCGAGATCGTCGTCCGCACCCGGGCCTGCGAACGAGTTGAACAAGACGTCCGGCGGTTCCAACGGGTCGGCGGACCGCAGGGTTACACGCCCCGAACGGTTGGCGGTGTGTGCTTTCAGAATGGCCCAGGTGAGATACTGCTGGCTGTCCGCGATCAGACGCGAATAGCCCGGGCTAAACCGGGTTGCGTTCCGCTTCCGCATCCCCGCCGCTGCGCGGCGCCTTCGGCTCACGGCGCTGCCGTGTCGCTCGCTTTGCTCGCTCCCGCACCAAGACCGCGCCGTTCGGGGGCGGGCGGTCCGCCCCTCCGGTTTTCTCAGACCGCATCCGAGAGGACGACGCCCGGCGTGGTGCCGGACGAGTTCGATGGGAATGATGAAGGAATGAGAGAATGTCTGGTTATCTGAACAAGGTGCAGCTGATCGGCAACCTCGGCCAGGACCCGGAAGTGCGCAGCACGCAGGGCGGCAAGAAGGTGGTGACGCTCAGCATCGCGACCGGCGAGAGCTGGAAGGACGCAAGCGGCAACAAGGTCGAGCGGACCGAGTGGCATCGCGTCGTGATCTGGAACGAGGGCCTGGGCGACATCGCCGAGAAGTATCTGGTCAAGGGTGCCAAGGTCTACGTCGAGGGCAAGCTGACCACCCGCAAGTGGCAGGACCAGGACGGCGACGACCGCTACAGCACCGAGATCCATCTGACGCCGTACAACGGGACGATGACGTTCCTGGATAGCAAGAGGCCCGAGGGCCGGACGCAGAGCAGCGCGACCACGGAGCGCGCCCGGGAGCCGGCGATGGCTGGCGGGAGCACGGGTGCTGGCTTCCCGAGCGGCGGCGATCTGGACGACGAGATCCCGTTCGGCCCTTGCTGGCAATAGCCGCCAGACCGCGGGGATGCCGCCCACGGCATCCCCGCCCTCCTTTCCCACTTGGCATCCAGGGAGGCGGCCTTGACCGCGATCTTCGGCGCGCGGGCGCGCGCGCACCTCTACGCAACCCTCGCGCAGTTGCTTCAATTGCCTGGCAAGCCGGGCAAGGCCTCGGACAATGCGCAGTCGTCGTTCGACGCACAGGCCGAAGGCTGGGACGTGTGCGACTGCGGTCTGCGCGACGTCGGTGCGCCGCGCGTCGAGCTGCAGCGGCTGGATAGCCCTCCCTGCGGCACACCGCTGTTCCGCAGCGACGAAGACGCCTGGCAGCACGTCGTTCGCCAGGCACGCGCGGGATCGATCCCGCATCGGCGCGCGCTGCAGATGGTCGATCCGGTCGAGCGGCTCGCCATCGAAGTGAAATGCGGCTGGTGCCCTGGGCTTTAGCCCGCGTGGCCCGCCGACAACCCAATATCTCCGGAGGGATCAGATGACCGTTTGTTTCGCGCCGTATATCCGCGATGCAGATCGCGATGCCTGGGCATTGCCGCATCTTGGGCGGCCCGATCAGGAAAACTTCGAAGTCGACGTCTGCAACGCCAATGCGGTCGACCTCCTGCTGACGCTCGGCCTCGAACCCGCGTCCTACGGCGACGTCATCGCGATCGACGACTTCTCCAACCTCGTGACGGCCGCGCTCCGCCGTCACCTCGGCAAGCGCTCGCCCGAGCTGCCGACTGTCGAGGACGCGCAACCTGGCCGGATGGCGATCATCCATATCGGCCGCAACGAAGGCTACATCGAGCGCAAACTTGGCGCGCTCATGACAGCCATCCAGCGCAGGCGCGAAATCGGCGCCACGCATTTCAGCTGGGGCTGAGCCTGGTCGCCCCGGCCTCCACCGGGCGACCTACACCCCGAACCAGCGATGAACGCACCCGGCGACGGGCAGCCCGTCGCCGCCCTGATCGATCCATCCCTCCAGACCACAGGATAGACCATGTCCCACCACGAGCCGGGGGCGGTCGCCACCCCCGATCTTCTCACCGCGAGCAGCGCCGCGATCGGGGCGCTCGCAGGCGCCATCGACGACCTCCACCGTGCCGGGCTCATCCTTCGCCAAATGGCGAGCGGGGCCTCGCAGCAAATCCGTGGCCCGGAGGACTATCGCCGCATCGCTGGCCAGTTTTCCGACCGCGCCCGGCTCTGCAGCGCGGCCGAGCATGCCCTCCTGGCCGCCTGCCGCCCGGCCCAAGCCAGCACGGCAGCCTAAGCCACGCAATGCGGCTTGCGCCGCACACCCCTTCACAACTCCTACGAGGCAGTTATGAAAATCCACCCATCGATCACGCCTGAGCGCGTCGAAGAAGCCGTCGAGCGCGAACAGCGCTCGCTCGACAACCCCGGCTTCTGCGTCATCTGCGGCGCCGACGCGGACGGCGTCGAGCCCGACGCCCGCCGATACGAATGCGAGTCCTGTGGCGAGCCGGGCGTCTACGGCGCCAGCGAACTGCTGATTATGCTTGTCCTGCGTTGATAAGCCGACCTTCCACGCCGCCTGCATGAGATCGACGTCCCGAACGCCCGATCAGCCCGCCGCGCGATGCGCGGCCAGAAGGAAGTCCATCTCGGCGGCTATATCGCGCGGCGCCCAGGGCTCGCGCCGCCGCGCCAAGGCGACGGCGCGAGCAACCCCTTCCGCCTGCTCGGCGTGCGCATGGGCGGCGAGCAACAGGACCGCAGCCCGCTCGGTTCGCGCTTCGGCCTTCTCCTGCAGCGGCTCGATCCAAAACGAACCGCCAGTCTGCGCGGCGAGCAGCAGCTGCTGCGCATTCACTGCTTCCAACGCGGTATCGTGCGCCTCACGGCACGCCGTGATCGCCCGATTCACGGCGATGGCCTCCAGATCGTTCAGAAATGCCGCCAGCTTCGCCGGGGCCGCCGGCGCGTTGGCGGCGATGTGCTCGGCAGTCGCTGCATCCGTCCGCGCGCGCAAGTCAGGGGCCGGCGTCTCCATCGCGAACGCGTCCGCAAGGTTCAGCACCTCACGCACATCCGGTGCAATCTCCCGCAGCAGATCCAGCGTCGGCCGAGCCCGCCGTTCGACCGGAAACCGCACCACATTCGTCATCCCGGGCTGTGAATCGGCGTGGAAAATTGACCCCCTGAAGCGGGGGACCGGCGTCCAAAATTGACCCCCCCTGATCGTTGGTTGCTGGGGTGCCTGCTGGTTCGGGAAGCAGGTGCCGGGGGATGTTGGTGGTGGAGACGGTCGGTCGGATACGGCGGGAGTATTTTGTCCGGGGCAAGTCGATCAAGGAGATCGCGCGCGATCTCCGACTGTCGCGGAACACGGTCCGCAAGATTCTGCGCTCGCCGGAGACGGCGTTTGCGTATGAACGCGAGGTTCAGCCGCAGCCCAAGCTGGGGCGCTGGACATCGGATCTGGATCGGATGCTGGAGGCGAACGCGACGAAGTCGCCTCGGGAACGCCTCACCCTGATCCGGGTGTTCGAGGACCTGCATGGGCTGGGCTATCAGGGCGGCTACGACGCGGTGCGTCGCTACGCCCGCGCCTGGCAGCGCGAGCATTCCAGCCAGACACAGCCCGCCTTCGTTCCGCTGTCATTCGCACCCGGCGAGGCCTACCAGTTCGACTGGAGTCACGAGGTTGTTCTGCTGAACGGCGTGACGGTGACGGTGAAGGTCGCGCACATGCGACTGTGCCATAGCCGGATGCCGTTCGTGCGGGCGTATCCGCGCGAGACGCAGGAGATGGTGTTCGACGCGCACGAACGCGCCTTCGCGTTCTTCAAGGGCGCCTGCACGCGCGGCATCTACGACAACATGAAGACGGCGGTCGAGACGGTCTTCGTCGGCAAGGACCGCCAGTATAATCGTCGCTTCCTGCAGATGTGCGCGCACCACCTGGTTGAGCCGGTCGCCTGTACGCCGGCCGCGGGTTGGGAGAAAGGTCAGGTCGAGAATCAGGTCGGCGTGGTGCGCGAGCGCTTCTTCACGCCGCGGCTGCGGTTCAAGACCCGTGACGAACTCAATGCCTGGCTGCTCGACAAATGCGTCGCCCACGCCCGCGCGCATGCGCATCCCGAGCGCCCGGAGCTGACGGTCTGGGATGTGTTCGAGGAGGAACGGCCCAAACTGGTCGCCTATCGTGGTCGGTTTGATGGGTTCCATGCGCTGGCGGCTTCGGTGTCGAAGACCTGCCTCGTTCGGTTCGACAACAACAAATACTCGGTGAACGCCAGCGCGGTGGGCCGCCCGGTCGAGATCCAAGCGTATGCGGATCGCGTGGTCATCCGTCAGGACGGACGCGGCGTCGCCGAGCATCCGCGCAGCTTCGGGCGCGGCGAGGCGATCTACGATCCCTGGCACTATGTTCCGGTGCTGGCGCGCAAGCCCGGCGCCCTGCGCAATGGCGCGCCGTTCAAGGATTGGGTGCTGCCGACGGCATTGGGGCAGGTACGCCGCAAGCTCACCGGCTCCAACGACGGCGATCGCCAGATGGTCGCCATCCTTGCCGCCGTGCTGACCGACGGATTGCCGGCGGTCGAGGCCGCCTGCGCGCAGGCGCTGACCGAGGGTGTGCATTCGTCCGACGTGATTCTCAACATCCTATCTCGCCGCCGCGATCCCGGCCCGGCGGTGACCGTGCTCACGCCGGATGCGTTGCGGCTGCGGCACGCGCCCGTCGCCGACTGCGCCAGATACGATCAGCTCAGGGGCGTCTGACCATGGAACGGACCGAACTTCTCGACATGATGACCACGCTCAAGCTCTACGGCATGCGGAGCGCGTACGATGAGGTCCTCGCCACCGCGCTGAAGCGCCAGCACCAGCCGCAGCGCTTCGCCGGCGATCTGCTGAAGGCGGAGATTTCGGAGAAGCAGGCGCGCTCGATCAAATACCAACTCACCATCGCCAGACTGCCGCTGGCCAAGGATGCCGACGACTTCGCGTTCGCGCAGACGCCGATCAACGAGGGCGTGGTGCGCGATCTGATGGGCGGCGGCTTCATCGCGCAGCAGCGCAACATCGTGCTGATCGGCGGAACCGGCACGGGGAAGACGCACCTGGCGCTGGCGATCGCGCGCAGCTGCATCCGTGCCGGATCGCGTGGCCGCTTCTTCAACACCGTCGATCTCGTCAACCGGCTCGAGGCCGAAACGCGGGCCGGTCGGCAAGGGCGTCTGGCTGATTATCTGGCACGTCTGGACTTCGTCATCCTGGACTTATGTGCAGCGCGTAGTTATGTGGAGCAGTCCTAGGCTGGGTCCGATTTAACGCCGTTCTCGGCAGGCCGAGCGTCGGACCACTCCACATAGTTAATCAGAGTCGGCGAAGCCAGCCGGTGATGTCCTCGCCGTGGAAGACGAAGGCCCCGCCCTTTGGTGGAGCCAGAACCTCGGGGAAGACTTGGGCAAGTGCCTGCCGCTTCAGATCGATGTCGGCGCGTGCGTAACGCATAGTGGTATTGAGACTGGCATGGCCAAGCCATTGGCTGATCGTGGCGAAGTCGACTCCGGCTTTGAGGAGATGAATCGCCGTGGTGTGTCGGAGCGAGTGAGGGTGGATCCGTTTGCCGGCCAAGGTCGGTGCAGTCTCGGCGCTGGCGACTATGTGTTTTTGCAGAAGGTATCGGAGACCAAACCGCGTCATTGTAGCGCCACGACCGTTGAGGAAGACGTGCTGGTCGGCCGGATCTTGACCGCCAGCATCCTGGTGTTTGATCAGTTCCTTGATGAGCTGTGCGGTACGTGGCCAGATCGGACAAAGGCGTATCTTGTTGCCCTTGCCTTGAAACCGGACCTGATGGGGTGGTTCAAGGCGAACGTCGCAAACTCGAAGACTGACGATCTCCTGGACGCGAGCTCCGGTGTTGAACATGAGCGAGAACATGGCGTAGTCCCGCCTGCCCGCAGCGGTCTCTCGATTGATGCCAGCAAGCAAAGCCTCAATCTCCTTGGTCTCCAGATATTCGATCGGAGCTTCACACGCGCCCCTCTTGAATGGAATTCCGAGGACCTGCTGGAGGGCGACCATGTGCTCTGGATTCTCAGCGACCAAGAAACGGGCAAAGGTGTGCAATGCGGCCAAGCGGGCGTTGCGGGTCGTTATACTGTTGTGGCGTTCGCTTTCCAGCGAGGCCAGGAAGCGGCCAACCCGATCGGCGGTGATGTCGGCGATCATGAGCGATTCGACCGGGCGTCCACAATCGATCGCAGCAAATCTCAAGAAGAGGACCATTCCGTCGCGATAGCTTCGGATAGTGTGACAGCTCATGCCGCGTAGCGTCGGAAGGTATTCCTGAAAGAAGCGGACGATCGGTCGGCCAAGGTCTGTGGGTTGATAAGCCTTCATGATACCACTCCTGCTACGATGTTGCCGAAGGCCGCCTCGAATCGATTGCTCGCGAGTTCGCGCATCGTCGGCACGAAGTGAAGGTAATGCGCGGTCGATACGATAGAGACGTGCCCCATGTACATTGACAGACTGGGCAGACAGGACTGGACATCGGCACCCGTGCGATACCAACGCATCAATGCCTGGACAGCGAAGCTGTGGCGAATGTCGTGAACGCGTGGCAAGCGACCTTCACTGTCCTGCACGCCGGCGGTGACAAACAGGCGATTGACGGCTTCTCCCAATCCGGCCCCGGTATACCCGTGCCGACCGCCTGCCCCGCAGCACAACAACGCTGCGGATGGAGTAGCATCGAAAGGCGCCGCAAGCCGGCGACGCAGATACGTGCGCAATGCCTCGGCCGCATCCGGCGACAGCGGCACGAGTCGGGACTTGTGGAACTTCGAGGCCCGGATGCGGAGCAGCCCGGCTTGCGGCTCGACATCGTCGAGGGTCAGGCGAGCCAACTCGCCGCGCCGCAAGCCAGCCGTGTACAGAATGATGAGCGCCAGCCGCATGTTGGCCGGCAACAGAGGCGAGTTCGCCGTCGGTGCCAGGCTGTCGGCGACGGCGAGCATCCGCAACACCTGCGCCGGCTCGACGATGACAGGCCGCCGGTACGGTAGGAGGCGGACGAAGTAAAGTGGGTCCGGCACGAAGCAGGCCGGTTCTGACCTTTGGCGGAAGAGGCAGAGCTTGCGGACCACAAGCTGTCGGCCACGCCGGGTCGTCGCCGACAGAGAGCGGAAGGAATCGCACCAGAGATCAAAGGCTGTATGGTCGAGATCACTGGCGCCGGCCGACACAATGAAGCACCGCAGATGCCCGAGTATCCATTCCTCGTTGTCGTAACCACGGCCGAGCGCGCGTTGGTGCGCCAACCACGCATCGATCCAGCGATCCAGCGTTACAGACGGACCGGTCTTATACATGGTCGCCTCCCTCGACGAGCGTGATTTGCGGCACCGGTAGTGCAACGGTTCGCAGCATGTCGATGTCGACCCGCAGATAGGCACAGGTCGCTTCGAGACTCCGATGTCCGAGCAAATCGCCAATCGCTTTGACGCCGACACCGCGGCGAAGCAGGCGCATGGCGAAGGCGTGGCGTAGCGAATAGGACGACACGCCGCCGAGCGACAATCCGCTCTTCTCTGCCCGGTAGCTGAAGACGTCGATGACGCCGTAATGCTTCAGGGGTTTGATCGGGCTGCGCATACGCAGGAAGAGATGCGGCAAATCGCTATCGGACCTGCCGACCTGGAAATAGCGACGCAGCAGCCGCAGCGTTCGCCCAGCCAGCGGCAGGACAAGGACCGACCGGGTCTTCCGTTGCTCGACCCGCAGCGTTCCCGCTTCCCAGTTGATCGAGTCCAGCCGAAGGGCGGCAATCTCCGATGGCCGTAGACCGTAATAAGCCATGAGATGCAGAATGGTGTAGTCGCGCCAATCTCGTGGATCGCGCCGGCGGATCGATGCAAGCAAGCGCCGCACCATCCGCCAATCCAATGCCCGTGGAGGTAACTCTCCGCGGTATACGCGCGGCGTGTCGATGACATGCAAACCGCCGGGCGCGTCGCCATGGTCAGCGCAATACCGCAAGAACGCTCGTAAATGCGCGACCACATGCTGGAGCGATTGGCGGCAGTTCTCCTTGCTCTTGAGTTGGACAAAGGCCTCGACGTCGTCTGCTGTCGCGGTGGCCAAACAGCGGTCCGCTGGGATACCGCGTGACAAGAAATCTGCCACCGTTTGTCCATGACTTTGCAGTGATTGCGCAGACAATCCCCTCACCTCGGCAAGATATTGGTGATAGCGGCGACGAAGCTGGCTCGCCGGGTCCAAATATTCGATTGGGATCAGACGACCGGTCGCAGCCAGGAACCGTGCGAATATGCGTCCCGTGCACAAGTACAGATACGCTTCCGATTCGGAGACTCCCGGAACCACGAACGCTTGACGCAATTCGGCCTCGTGGAAGGCTGCACCGGACTTGTTTTGGTCCAAACGACCAAGAGCTTCCCTGGCCCGATGAAGATGCAAGCGCAACGGATGCCGCAGATGGCCTTGTTCGGTCAGCCAGCCGGCAAACGCCTCCAACTCGGTACCGAACCGGGAGTTCTTGTAGCGCCCATGGTCCCTGGGAAAAATGTCGATAAGCATGGCGTCCCCTTTCATTGCAGAGGGCTTCCACGCTACGCGCGCTCAGTTATGTTGAGTCGGACGAACCGACAGCCGGCTAAAAAGACGAATTCACGTCGCTACTCCACATTACTGCGAGCTGCACATAAGTCGACGGCGAGCAGTGCTGGGCGGGCATAATGGTCGATGCGGCGGCGCAGGGCCGCGTCGCTGTCGACGCTGGCAAGATCGCCAAGCAGCCGGCCTGCGGTGGTGAACAGCACCGTGTGCCCAGCGGCCACGGCCTGATGGGCGATGTTCTGTGCGATCATCGATTTGCCGATCCCGTTCGGGCCGATCAGGATCGGGTTGCTGGCCTCGGTCAGAAAGTCGAGCGCCATCAGCGCCTCGATGGCGGCGCGATCGCACACCTTTGGCCAGTTCCAGTCGAAGTCGCAGATCGGCTTGAAGGAACCGATCTTGGCCTCGCGAAGCCGGCGCTCCAGACCGCGACGGGTACGTTCCTGCTCTTCCCAGTCGATCAGCATGGCGGGCCAGGGATCGCCAGCCGTCTCGCTCCAGTGTGCGAGCAGGCCATGCAGTTCCAGCGCGCGGGCGCGGTTGCGTAGCAGATCGGGATCACTCATCGGTCGGCTCCTTGAGTTTGTCGTAGGTTTCGAGCGCATGCGGCGAGACCGGCACGTCGCGGGCCTGCACATGGGCGGGCAGAGTGAGCATCACCGGCGGGGCGTCGCCGCGTTGCGTACGGCGTTGCTCGAGGGCCAGCCGGACGGCGTTGGGATGCGGCACGTCTCGGACCAGGGCTTCGAGGATCGCGGCTTGCAGTTCGGCGGCGCCGTAGCGGCCGAGCAGTCGCTGTAGGCCGACGATGATGGCGCCGAGATTGCTGCCGCGCTCGGCGGCGCGCATGAGCAAGTCCCGGACGGCGGGGCATGCATGCGTCAGGCGGTCGGTCGCGCGGTGCTGGTGGGCGGCGCGCTTCTGCTCGACCAGCGCCTCGATGTGCGCCGGCTCCTCGACCTGCTCGCCTTTGTTGTAGCATCGGGGATGCTGGGCCAGGATAGTCACGCCGTCGACGATGCGCACTTTTTGCGCGTCGGCGAGCACCGTCAGGCTGCGCCGCACATGGGCGGCCGGGACGGAGTAGTCATTGAGGTCGAAGCGGACATAGGGCGTCTTGCCCACACTGACCTGAACGCACTCGTGGACCGACGGTGGATTGTCGGGCAGCTTGAGCAGAAGCGGCACTTCCTCGGCGAACACCTCGCGCACGGTGCGCTCCGGTTCGGCCGCGCAGCGCCGGTCCGCCGCTTGGCCATTGCACCAACTCTCGGCCTGTGCATTGAGATCATCGAGATCGGTAAAGCTTCGGGCGGCAAAAAATGCGTCCCGTACGTATCTGATGGCTCTCTCCACGCGGCCCTTCTCGTTGCCGCGGGCCACCGCCACCGGCCGAGGCTCGTAGCGGTAGTGCCCGGCAAAGCCCAGCAGCGTCGGATGGAAGCGGATCGCATCGCCGCGTCGCTCCAGAACGGCACTCTTGAGATTGTCGTAGAGCAAAACACGAGGTACGCCACCAAAGGCGGCGAACGCCGCGACGTGGCCACGCAGGAAGTTCTCCATCCTGGCATCGAGGAAGAAGCGCAGGAAGATCTGCCGCGAGTGGCTCAACACCATCACGAACGCCATCAGCGGACGCCGCGCCCGACCGATCTGCAAAGTCCCGAAGTGCGCCCAGTCGACCTGCCCCTCTCCACCTGGAAGGGTGCGCAGTCTCAGGTAAGCTTCCGGCGGTCGTCGCGGACGGTAGCCGGCAACGACATGACGGAAGTGATCGGGGCTGCCGTGATAGCCGCGCTCGCGCACCATCGCATACAGCCGGCTTGCCGTCAGCTTGGGGAATTTCTCCAGTGTCTGACGGATGAACGGCAGATACGCGTCCACCTGCGACGGCCGCGGCGAACGGCGGGCGACCGTCAGCCCGGCCTGCGTCAGCACACGGCGCACCACGCTGTGATGCACATGCAACTGCGCGGCGATGGTGCCGATGGTCCATTTCTCGGCGTGGTGGTAGCGCAGGATCTGCGCCTCGGCGTCGGGTGAGGTCACCATTTGGGTTCGTGCTCCGTCGGGGCATTGCCAACACGGCTGCGGCGGCGATCGCGGCGACGCAGAAACCCTTGGCGGAGCTGCGGCAGGCAGGGACGACCGCACCAATGACAGTGCGTCGTCGCCCGCCCGGTCGGGGCGGCCGGGTGTTCCGTATCGCGCGAGATCGCCATCGCGCCGACGGCGACCACACCACCCGCCGGCGGCCAGGGTGAACCCTGATGCGTCACTATTTCTTGTCGGGCCCGGTAGCGGCGCGCGCGGTCGGCATGACTGTGCTTGCCATGGGCGCTGGCCGCGTAGCGTCTGGCGGCGGCACGCTGCGCCTGCCGCCGGGCTTGCCGGGAGCAATCGCTGCCGCAGTAGACCTGGCCGCGGTCGCAACAGCGGCAGACGATGACCTGGATGCGACAGCGTCCGCACAAGAACAGCCGCCCAGACCTGGGGGCGGCCTCCGCAGCCTCGCAAGCGCGGCGTAGACGAACGTCGCCGCTGGCAGTATCGTCATCCTGCATTCGTGCTCGACACGTTGTGCGGCACGGCGTCGATGCAGAACTGTCCAGGTTAGGGTCGGCGCCGTGCTTCCCACAATTCTGGCAGACCTACCGCAGGTTGCCGAGAAGTCGGTGACCGCGCCGGATGCCAGAAGCCTCCCGCAACCCCTCCATCAGCTCCCGGTCATCACCCCACAGGCAGGGCGATGTCGTCGCGCCGCCGGCAGGGGGCTGGGTCCGTCGGGGCGATCGCCCCGACGGACCCAGC
>CAJCJG010000323.1 GCA_903970625.1 Solirubrobacterales bacterium 70-9
CGCGGGTCGCGGCGCTGCCGCCGGGGCGCCGCGTCGGGCTGGCGTGGGCCGGCAATCCGCGGCACGCAGACGATGCGCGTCGCTCCATCCCGCCCGCGCTCCTGGCGCCGTTGCTGGCAGTCCCCGGCGTCTCGTTCGTCAGCCTGCAACACGGGCGGGCCGCGCCCGCGCCGCATCTGCACGACTGGACGGCCGGCCTGCACAGCTTCGCCGACACGGCAGCGCTGCTGCAAACCCTCGATCTGACGATTTCCGTCGATACCGCCGTGGCACATCTGGCCGGCGCCCTCGGCCGGCCGGTCTGGCTGCTGAACCGCTTCGACACCGACTGGCGCTGGCTGCGCGAGGGCGATCGCTGCCCGTGGTATCCGACCGTGCGGCAATTCCGCCAGACATCGCCCGGCGCTTGGCACTCGGTGATCGCGGCGGTGGCCGCGCGGCTGGAGGCTGACGCCGGCCCGTAGCCGGGCGCGACCTTGCCGCGCCGTTCCGCCGGACTCATCATGTATCGTGTAAAGAGGGTGCGACTCGGCACGCACCGGGCGCTCGCCTGGCCGATTCCTTGTTGACGAAGAAATTTACCCATTCGAAAATAACGATTAAGCGGAGAGGTGAACCGATAACGTGACGACCAGCGCTCCTCTCGAAGCCGAACGAGCGCGTCTTGCAGGAATGCGGCGCTATGCCTTGCTGGATACACCGCGCGAGGATTCGTTCGACCGTCTGGTCCGTCTGGCAGCGCGCGTAATGGGCACGCCGATCGCAGCGATCAGTCTGGTCGATGTCGATCGCAGTTGGTTCAAGGCCGAAGTCGGATTAGGCGCGCGCGAAGTGCCGCGCCGGCTGGCCCTGTGCAACCGCACCATCGGCTCCGTGGCAGCGTTCTACGAATTGCCCGACACCCACGCCGACCCGACGCTGGCCGGCAATCCGCTGCTCGATTTGCCGACGGGGATGCGTTTCTATGCCGGCGCGGCGCTGGTGACGCCGGACGGATTTCGCATCGGCGCGCTGAGTGTCATCGACCGCCGGCCGCGGCCGGCCCTGACAGCCGAGCAGCGTACCACGCTGGCCGATCTTGCCGGCACCGTGATGACGGAACTGGAACGGCGGCGGCAGCAGATACTGCGGCAGGCGACGGGCGCGCGGCTCGCCCTGATCAACAACGTGCTCGCGGAGGCGGGTGGGGCGGCCGGATTCGTGGCGGCCATCGAGGCCGCGATCACCCGGCTGTGCCGCCACACCGGCGCCATCAACGGCCAGTTATGGGCCACGGGCGCCGGCCCCGCGCTGCGGGCGCTGGCGTTTGCCACCGACGGTCCCATGACCGCCGAGCGGCGCGCCGCGTTCTTTCGGATGTTCGCCGACGGGTCGCGCACCGGCCGCCGGCCGAGGCTGCCCCACGAGGGGCGGCGACTGATGGTGCCGGAGATCACGCCGGAGCGGGCAGCGAGGTGGCCGCTGATGCGCTACGCCTACGACCGGGGCGTCCGCGCTTTCCTGTTGCAGCCGCTGACCGTCGGCAGCGAGCGGTTCGGTCTGGTGCTGACGTTCGGCACGCCGCGCCAGGATTTGCCCGAACTGGCCGAATTGCTGGCCGAAGTGGGGCAAGCGATCCGCCCGGCGCTGCTGCGCAAGCAGGCCGAGGAGCGCCTCGCGCTGCTCAACGATGTGTTGGCGGCGATTGCCGGCGCGCCGAACTTCCTGGCAGGCGTCGAAGGTGCGATCGCGCTGCTGTGCCGCCATACCGGCGCGTGGTTCGGCCAGCTCTGGGACCGGGCCGACGACGGGGCGGCAATACGGCTGGTGGCGCTGGCCGGCGCCGCTCCATTGCCGGCCGACCTTCGCGGGCAGGCGTTCGCCACATTCCCGACGGCCACCGACGCCTGCCTGCTGGCCCCGCTGATAGCCACCGGCGGGCGGTTGGCGTTGCCGCACATCCCGCACGACCTGGCGGCCAAGCACCCGTTGTTGCAGGCCGTCGTCGATATCGGCCTGCGCAGTCTCGCGGCGCAGGCGTTCGCGGTGGCTGATGCCCGCTACACGCTGATTCTGGGCTTCGCCACCGAGCGCGGCGATCTGGACGCCGTCACCGACATGCTGGGCGAAATGGCGCAGGCGATCCGTCCCGCCGTGCTGCGCAAGCGGGCCGAAGACAGGCTGGCGCTGATCAACGACGTGCTGGCGAGTGTGGCGGGCGCGTCGGGGTTTCGGGTGGCGATCGAGGCGGTGCTCGAACGTTTCAACGCCCATACCGGCGCGCTGTGGGGCCTGATCTGGGAAAAGGCCGACACCGTGGACGAACTGCGGCTGACGGGCGCGCGCGGCGGCCCCAACGCGCCGCCCGGCTTTCCGGCGGTGGCCGCCGCCGCCTTTCCGATGGCGGCGAGCGATTCCCTGCTCGCCCCGTTGCTGGAAACCGAGGGCAGCCGCGTCGTCGCGGTGCTGACCGACGAGATGGCCGCACGCCACCCTCTGATCCGGGTCGGGCGCGAAGCGGGCATGCGGAGTTTTGCCGCGCAGTCGCTCGTGGTCGGCGGGCACCGCTACGTGCTGTGCTTCACATTCGATCGCGAGCGCCAGGATCTGGAACAAACCGCCGCGTTGCTGGCGGAAATCGGCCACGCCATCCGCCCGGCCCTGCAACGCAAGCAGGCCGAGGAACGGCTGGCGGCACTTCAGCAATCCTTGCAGGATCGCACCGCAGACCTGACCGAACTGGCGCGGCTGGCCCGCATCGGGTCCTGGTCGTGGCATGCCGAGGACAATCGCGTCGAGTGGTCGGACGAAACCTACGGCCTGTTCGGCGTCACCCAAGCCGGCTTCGCGCCGACGGTCGCCGGGTTCCTGCGCCTGCTGCACCCGGAGGATGCCGTCCGTGCGCGCGCGACCGGCCGCCACGCCATCCGGCACGGGCAGGATCTGCACGCCGAAGTCCGGGTTCCGATCGCCGGCGCGCGGACCCGCTCCATCGTCTGGAGCGGCACGGCCCGCCGTGGCCCCACGGGATCGGCCGTCGAACTGCGCGGCTACTGCCAGGACGTGACCGACCAGCGGGAGGCGGAGGCCGCGTTGCGCCACGGCGAAAAACTGCGGGCGCTGGGCAAGCTGACGGGCGGCATCGCGCACGAATTCAACAACCTGCTGACGGTCGTACAGGCGAATCTGTCGCTGGCGCTCGACGAGACCGAAAACCTCGCCGACGCGCGGCCCGAACTCGAAGCGGCGCAACGCGCGGTGCTGGCCGGAACGGAACTGACCGCGCGGCTGCTGTCCGTCGCGCGTTCGGAGCCGCTGCGGCGCGAGGCAACCGATCTTGCCGCCCTGCTCGGGCCGCTGCTGGACATGGCCACGCGCACGCTCGGCAGCCGCTACCGGTTGCTGTTGACGACCGATCCGGACCTGCCGCCGATCTCGGTGGACCGCTCGCAACTGGAAGGCGCCGTGCTGAACCTGATCCTGAACGCGCGCGATGCGATGGCGATGGGCGGACCCATCGCCATCGAAACCGGGCGTTTGTCTGTGCCGCCGGCCGCGCGGGGCGCCTGGGCGGACCTGCGGCCCGGCACCTACGCCGCGATCGCTGTGCGCGACCTCGGGACGGGCATGGCGCCCGAGGTCGCCGAGCGGGCGTTCGAGCCGTTTTTCACCACCAAGGCGGCGGGCAGCGGCACCGGCCTCGGCCTGAGTATGGTGTTGAGCTTCGCCCGCCAGAGCGGCGGCACCGCGCTGATCGTGACCGATCAGGGCTGCGGCACGACAGTGCGGATCGTGCTACCGCTCGCCTGAGGCGAGAGCCACGCATTTGCGCATGACGGTGGGCAACGCCTCCGCATCCAGCTTTTCGACCGCGCCCAGGAACCCATCGGCCACGATGACCGGCACGCGCGCGGCCATCACCGTGATCCGCAACTCGAAATGCGTAAGACCGTGCCGGACCTCGCCGACCGGGCGCCATGCCGCCTTCATCGGGGCGTGGTCGGTCCAGGCCGCCTCGTCCCACGGAAGCGCGCGCCAGTCGGTACCGGGGATTTCGGTCATGCCACCGAGCAGCCCGCGCGGCGGCCGGCGTCGCAGCAGCACTCGGCCGGCCGCGTCGGTCAGCCAGAAATGGACGCCGTAGCGCATCGGGCGTACCGCCTTGGGGGCCTTGCGCGGCAATTCGGCGGCGATGCCGGCCAAGCGGGCGGCACAGGACGAAAACCACGGGCAGACGCCGCAGGCCGGGGAGGTTGGGGTGCAGACCGTGGCGCCGAGGTCGAACAGCGCCTGCGCGAAGTCGGACGGGCGCGCGATGGCAGCCGGCTGGTCGCCGAGCCATGCGGCGGCGGTGGCGATGGCGGGTTTGGCGGCGGGCAGCGGAGCGGCGATGCAGGCCACGCGGGCGGCGACACGCTCGACATTGCCGTCCACCGGCACCGTCGGCACCCCGAACGCGATGGCCGCGACCGCGCTTGCCGTGTAGGGGCCGATGCCCGGCAGCGCACGCAGTCCGTCGATGGTGCGCGGAAAGCCGCCGGACGCCGCGACCGCCTTGGCGCATGCGTGCAGGTTGCGGGCGCGGGCGTAGTAGCCGAGGCCGGCCCAGGCGGCCATCACGTCCCCCTCCGGCGCGGCGGCCAGCGCTGCCACGGTCGGAAACCGGGTGAGGAAGGTTTCATAGTACGGTAGGACGGCGACCACGGTGGTCTGTTGCAGCATGATCTCGCTGAGCCAGACCCGGTACGGATCGGCCGCCTGCCCTGGCTCCGCCCGCCACGGCAGGCGGCGGCGGTGCCGGTCGTACCAGGCGAGCAGGGTATCGGCGGAGGGAACGGGAGACACGCGGCGGGTATGGCGAGCGACGGCAACGACGACAAGCCTGCCCGAGTCGAGTCGCCCCGCGACTCGGCGCGTTCCCCGTTTGGTCCGCGCCCATTGTCGGCGCTGGTGCCGGCGCTGGTCCGCCCCGCCTTTCGCGGCCGCACCGCGATGACCGCCAAAGTACTGGCCGACTGGCCCAGCATCGTCGGCCCCGCCTTCGCGCCGCTGACTGTGCCGCAGCGGCTGACCTCCGGCACGCTGACCATCGCCTGCTCCGGCCCGATGGCCATGGAGTTGCAGCATGTCGCGCCCGCGCTGATGGAGCGCGTGAACGCCTATCTCGGCCACGTTGCCGTCACCCGCCTGCG
>CAJCJG010000324.1 GCA_903970625.1 Solirubrobacterales bacterium 70-9
GCAGCGCCGCGACCCGCGCCGCCCACGCGGCCACCCGCGCCGGATCGGGCGCCAGGTACGGCACCTCGGCCGGCACGCGATCCAGCGTCAGCCGCAGCGCGAAGGGCAGGCTGGGCAGCGGGCATTCCAGTTCCGTCGCCGGCAGAACATCTCCGCCGGCCACCACCCGCACGTCGGGATGCAGCGTCCGCGCGAGGTCGCGCAGCGTCGCCGGCACTTCCAGCACCAGCGGACCCTGCTGGGCCAAAGCGGGGACGAAGCGCAGCATTTGTATCGTGTCGCCAAATCCCTGTTCGGCGTGCAGCAGCAGCGTGCGGCCGGCGAGCGCCGTCCCGTCCCAGCGCGGCACGTCGAACCGGCGCGGGGCGGCGAACCCAAGCCGCCGCCAGCGCCATTCGAGGCCGGCGAACCCGTCCGGCATCCGCCCACCCAACAATTGCACGGTGCCGAGCGTGTAGTGCGCGTCGGCGTGCCCCGGATCGAGCGCCAACGCCCGGCGGCAGCACTGCTCGGCCTCGTCCGGGTTCTGCGGGACCAGCGCAGTGGCAAGGTTGTGCCATGCGTCGGGATCGTCCGGCCGAAGTGCGACGGCGCGGCGCAGCAGGGCGGCGGCCTCGTCCCATCGGCCGCGCGTACGCAGAAAATTGCCGAGATTGGTGTGGCATGCCGCGCTGTCCGGCTGCCGGGCCAGCGCCGCGCGATGGCAGGCCTCCGCCTGCGACGGTTCTCCCACTGCGTCCAGCACCAGGGCGAGGCAGGCCAGCGCCGGTTCGTGCGCTGGGGCGATTGCCAACGCGCTGCGGAGCACCGCCAGCGCGTCGGAGAACCGGCCGAGCCGGTGCAGGCAGGCGCCGAGATTGCCGAGCACGTCCGCCGCGTTCGGGGTCAGCGCGAGCGCGGCGCGCAACGGCACTTCCGCTTCCGCCGGCCGGTTGGCCCTGAGCAGAGTGAGGCCGAGATTCGCGAGCGCGTCCGCATTGTCCGGTTCGCGTTCCAGCGCGGTGCGGAAATTGTATTCCGCACCCGGCAGATCGCCGTCCGCGAGGAAGATGGTGCCGAGATTGGCGCGAAACTGACCGGCATGCGGCCGCAGCCGGATCGCCCGTCGCAGCAGCGCGATGGCGGCGCGATGGTTGCCGGTGGCGTGCTCCACCAGTCCGAGCAGATGCAGCGCGTCGGCATGGTCCGGCGCCGCCGCGATCAGGTCGCGATAACAGCGCGCGGCCTCGGCCAAGCGCCCGGCGCGGTGGAACGCCAGTCCTGCGTGCAACAACGCGTCGGGCGCCGGGGCGACGATCACGCCAGAGCGTTGGCAGCGAAGTGTTGCCGAATGGCGAAGGCGCCGGTCAGGCCAGCGCCTCCTCGCGCCATCCGGCCAGCGCCACGGCATAGCGGCGCGCGGCGGCGCGCAAATCATCGCCAGTGGCCGGGTCGTCCACGGCCCGCGCCAGCACCATGCCACCGACGCACAGAGCCACCACCGCCAGCGCCCGCTCCCGGTCTTGGCCGGGCGCGGCCACCGGATCGGGTCCGAGGTTTTCGGCGAAAATGCCGGTCATCATGCCGAGCACCGCGCGATACGCCGCCTTCGCCGCGCCGCCGCCGCGCGCCACGTCGGTCGCCAGCCCAATCATCGGGCAGGAGCCGTCCACGTCCGCCAGATGCGTGTCCGACAAATAGGCGTCCAGGATGATGCGGGCCATGCGCGGGCCGTTGCCCGGCTGTTCGGCCACCTGGGCGAAGGCGGATTGCTGCCACGCGGGGCAATCGGTGCCGCGCACGAACTGCGTGATCGCCTCGGCGTACAGCTCCTCCTTGCTGGAAAAGTAGCTGTAGAAGCCGCCGCGCGTCAGGCCCGCGCCGGCCATCACCGCGTCGATGGAGACTTCCGTCAGGCCGTTGCGGTTGAACAGGCGGCGGGCGGATTCGAGAATCTTGTCCCGCATCTCGGTGCGATGCTCGGCCGGGTACGGCATGGCGAACGGCTCCCTGACAGGGTCACGCGATCATGGGAGCACGCCAGAATATGTTCTTGAACATGTTTTTGCCGAACCGCACCGTCCCGCGACGCAAACACCGGGGGAGGACCAACGACAATGGCCAATGCATTCGTTCATGTGGAGCTGAACACCACCGACGTCGCCAAGGCGAAGACATTCTACGGCGCGCTGTTCGACTGGAAGCTTGACGACGTCGATATGGGCGGCGGCCATACCTATACGATGATCGATGTGGGTGGCGGCACCGGCGGCGGAATGATGACACACCCGATGGGCGGTCCGTCGATGTGGCTGTCTTATGCGCATGTGGATGAGATCAAGGTGGCGACCGAAAAGGCACGCGGCCTGGGCGCGACCATCTTTCGCGAGCCGATGGAGGTCATGGGGGCAGGCTGGCTGTCGATCCTGATCGACCCGACCGGCGCGATGCTGGGGCTGTGGCAACCGAAGGCGAAGACGTAGCCGCTACGCCGGCCCCATCGTCGCGCGGAAGCCGATGCAGGCGTTGCTGATGAAGCCCGGCACGAACACCGGCGACGCAGCCGTGGACCGCACGCGCTGAACCGTCCGCCCAGCGGCGCCGAGCGCGGCCAGCAGCGAATGGTCGATGACCGGCTGCGCGAACCCCTCGGCCTCGCGGGGCAGGCGGACGCGGCGGGAAGCGGATGCGCTATCGGCATCGCCCGCCTGCACGGCGACCACCGGCATCGCGCGGTCCAGCGCCTTGAAGGCCATGACGCCGATGATGCTGCCATCCGCCACCACGCCGGCACCTGAGACGCCGTGGTCGATGCCGGCGGGTGTGGCGAACTCGCCTTGCAGCAGCGCGCGCGGTTGGCGGGGCGCCAGCGGCAGGCCGGCGATGGCGGCATAGGCGGCGGCGGCGCCGGGCGCGAAGGCCGTCATCTGCAACACGGCGGCGTCGCCGAACCGCAGGCCCACGACATCCAGCCCGCCACCCAGCCCGAACGCCGGCCCGGGTGCGGCCCGCGCCGCGAGGTCCGCGCGGCCAAGATAGCGCCCGGCGGAGGAATACACCGCCAGCCACGCGCCGGGATGCTCCGTCAGCGTGCGGGCGACATGCGCGGCCGTCAGGATGCGGTTGGGGCCGGCGTTGCCCCCCGAAGCCGCCACGACCATACCGGAGGCGTTGGCGAACGAGCGCCCGTCCGGCAGCGCCGCGACCAGGCGAACCGCCGCCTCCGCCGCCTTGGCGGCCCATTCGGCGCGGGGCAACTGCCCGTCGAAACAGGTGGATGCCTGCGCCGGGACGGCGACGGCGCACGCAGCGACGATCAGGGCGGCGAGAATGCGCATGGCGGCAGGATGCCCCGGGTTTGTTGCGCGTGTATGTCGCGCGAACACGGCTTCATTGCGGCCGGGTCAGGCCCCCGGCACCGTCCGCAGCACGTCGATGGCGACCAGCGTGCCTTCGCGCTCGACATGCCAGAACGTCCAGCCGTTGCAGGTCGGTGCGTTCTGCACTTCGGCGCCGACCTTGTGGATCGACCCCTGGAGCGACCCAACCCGGATCGTGCCGTCTGCCACGACCACGGCCTGCACTTTTCGCGTCCGGTCCATCAGGATGGTGCCCGGCTCGATCAGCCCGCGCTCCACGAGGCTGCCGAACGGCACGCGCGGCTGGTCGCGCTTGACGGGCGTGGTGGCGACCCCCTCGTCGGACGAGGGGCGGACGCGGCGGACGCGGCCCAACGCCGCTTCGACATACGCCGGATGCCGCTCGATGCCGATATAATGCCGATGCAGCCGGCGGGCGACGACGGCGGTGGTGCCGGTGCCGAGGAACGGGTCCAGCACGATATCGCCCGGCGAGGTGGCGGCAAGCAGCACACGATGCAGCAGCGCCTCCGGCTTCTGGGTCGGATGCAGCTTTAAGCCATGCTCGTTGCGCAGCCGCTCCGGCCCGGTGCAGAGCGGCAGGAACCAGTCTGAGCGCATTTGAACATCGTCGTTCAGCGCCTTCATCGCCTGATAATTGAAGCGATGCCGGGAATCGCGGCCTCGTGCCGCCCAGATCAGGGTTTCGTGGGCGTTGGTGAAGCGCCGTCCGCGAAAATTCGGCATCGGGTTGGCCTTGCGCCAGACGATGTCGTTGAGCAGCCAGAACTCCATTTCTTGCAGGATCGCGCCGATGCGGAAAATGTTGTGGTAGGTGCCGATCACCCACAGCGTCCCGTCTTTCCGCAAAAGGCGGCGGCACTCGCCGAGCCATTCTCGCGTAAAGGCGTCGTAGGCGGCGAAATCGGTAAAACGGTCCCAGTCGTCGTCCACGCCATCGACGAGGCTGTCGTCCGGCCGGCGCAGTTCGCCGCGCAGTTGCAGGTTGTAGGGCGGGTCGGCGAAGATGCAGTGGACCGAGGCCGTCGGCAGCATGCGCATCATGCGCACGGCATCGCCCAGCAGGATCTGGTCAAGCGGCAGTTCGCGGACGATCTCCACGGGTGCGGGCGGGCTCCGGCTGGCGAGGCGGCATCGTGACGATGCGGCGGAGGTCGCGTCAACCGATTAGGCGGCGGGTTCCTCGGCGAGGTCCAGGGCCAGTTGCCGCAGCGGCGCGAATGTCAGGCGATGATGGCGCGTGGGGCCGAGGCGGAGCAGGGCGGCGCGGTGGTGGGCCGTCCCGTAGCCGGCATTGTGCTCCCACCCGTAGCCGGGGCAGCGGACCGCCAGCCGCGCCATCGCCCGGTCGCGCAGCACTTTGGCCACGATGGAGGCGGCGGCGATCGACAGGCTGGTGGCGTCGCCGCCGACGACGCATTGCAGCGGGCAGGGCAGTGCCGGCGGCTGGTTGCCGTCGATCAGCGCGAAATCCGGGGGTGCCGGCAGGCGGCCGACGGCGCGGGCCATCGCCAGCAGGGCAGCGCGGAGAATATTGAGGCGGCCGATCTCGGCGACGGAGGCGGCGGCGACGCCGATTTCGATGCGTTTTTGCCGGTAGGCTTCCATCAGCGCGGCGAAGGCGAGGTCGCGCCGGGCCGCATCGAGCTTTTTCGAGTCGTCGAGCAGGATTGCCAGGTTTTTGGGGATGCGACGCGGTAGCACGACGGCGGCGGCGAACACGGGGCCGGCGAGCGGACCCCGGCCCACCTCGTCCACCCCTGCGATGCGGCCGGTGAGGGCACGTTCGAGTCGGTCGTGCGGCATGGCGAGAGGGTAGCGTGGAGCCTGGTGGAGCGGGAGTCGCGGGCGGATCAGGCGAAGCCGCCTCTTGTCGCCATCGCCGCCGCGTCCCGTGCCCCATGAATGACGCGGATGATCACAACCGCGTCCGGTAGCAGCTTATAATAAATGGCGTATTTGCGATGAAACGTGACCCGGAGACCGGGCGCAAGTCGGTCGCGTGTCGGGGCGCCGAGCGGAAACTGGCGCAGTGGAATGAACGCGGCCTCGATCCTTTCGACGAAGCGCGTCGCGACCGCCTCGGAGGTATCGGCGGCTATGGTCGCCCAGATTTCGGCGAGGTCGGCCTCGGCCGCGTCGCTTAGGCGGAGCGGGCGGCTAATTTTTGTTTTCCTCGTGCGACAATGCGGTCCGCGTCGAAATCATGCACGCGGCCGGCGGCGACGTCTGCCATCCCAGTGTCGATGTCCGCCCTGAGGGCTGCGAGGTCCTGAAGTTGTCGAGCGCGCTTCAGCTTCCAGTCTTGCAGCGCCTCGCGCACCACGTCGCTGTCGGAGGCATAGTCGCCATCCTCGACCGCCCCTTTGATGCCCGCAGCGACATCCGAGGGCAGTTCAATGGTCAGCCGGGCGATCTCGTCCATCAAGGTCTTCCCCTCGAAAGTAACTATTATATCATGATTCGTCCGATTTTCGAGGCCGCACTTGATCGTGGGCAGCGGGTCGGCTCCCGCCCATACTACACGCCTATGGAGACCGCAGCCATCACCGAGACATCCATCGTCCGGGCCAGCGTCGACGAAGCGACCAAGACCGAGGCCGCCGCCGTGCTGGCCGGCATGGGCTTATCGCTGTCCGACGCCGTGAGGCTGCTGCTGCGGCGCGTGGCGGCAGACAAGGCGTTGCCGTTCGAGCCGCTGGTGCCGAGCGCAGAAACGGTCGAGGCCACGCGGGCGGCGCGGCGGGGGGAGATGACAAGGGTTGGCCACACCGCATCGCTGCTCGCGAGCCTGAATGCGGATGGGTTGTGAGCCCGGCCGCTTCAATCGACGTCCACAACGAAATGCAACCCCTCCTGCAAACCATCGCCACAAAGAAAGCCGATCTCGACCGGCTGCTGCTCCGCGCGCCCGGCGGCCTCGGCAACCTCGCGCATTCGCACGACCTCGAACTGACTTATACGTCCAACGCCATCGAGGGCAACACGCTGACGGCGGTGGAAACCACGCTGGTCATCGAGCAGGGCATTACGGTGGCCGGCAAGCCGCTGCGCGACCACCTTGAGGCCATCGACCATTACGAGGCGATCCGCTACGTCCGCGCCCACGCCAAAGCCGCCATGCCGATCAGCGAGATGGATGTGCGCAGCCTGCACCGGCTGGTCGTGCTGCGGTCGCATCCGGACATCGCCGGGCGCTATGCCGACCAGGGGCGGTTCGTGCTGACGGACGCGGGCCGGCACGCATTCCCGTCGCCGGCCGAAATACCCGCGCTGATGGGCGATTTTGCCGCATGGCTCGGGGCCTCGGCGGACACGCCGGAGGTCGCGTTCGCCGCGCATCGGCGACTGGTGGACATTCATCCGTTCAACGACGGCAACGGGCGCACGGCGCGGCTGCTGATGAACCTTGTGCTGCTGCGTGGCGGCTACCCGCCGGTCTCGGTGCGGCCGGTGGATCGGGTGGCCTATCTGCAATCGCTGCAACAGCCGGATGCGGCGTTCGAGCGACTGCTGTACGAGCGGCTGGACGCGGCGCTGGACGAGACGCTGGCGGCGCTGCGATCGGCGCTGCCTTAACGTCGCCAGCGCCCCAGCGCTAGCAGCGCGCCGCCGGCGACAAGCCCCCAGAACGCCCCGGAAATGCCCAGCAACGTGACGCCGGAGCCGGTGACGAGGAAGGTGACGACGGCGGCCTCGCGGGAGGACGGCTCGGCGACGGCCGACATCATGGCGCCGCCGAAGGCGCCGAACAGGGCGAGGCCGGCCACCGCCTCGATCAGGATGGGCGGCGAGGCGGCGAGGAAGGCCGTCGCGGCGGCGGCCCCCAGGCCGAGCAAGATGTACATGGCGCCCGCCGAGACGGCGGCCCAGTAGCGGCGGGTCGGCTCCGGGTGCGCGTCCTCGCCCGCGCACATCGCCGCCGTGATGGCGGCGAGGTTGATGGCGGGGGAGCCGAACGGGGCGGCCACGATGCTGGCCAGCCCGGTGGCACGGAACAGGCGCGGGGCCGGTGGGGTAAAACCGTTGACACGGAGCACCGCCATGCCGGGGATGTTCTGCGATGCCATCGTGACGATGAACAGCGGCACGGCGATGCCCACCACCGACGCCACCGAGAAAACAGGCCAGACCGGAACGAGCACCGGCCACAGCGATCCCATTTTCGCCGTGTCGGCATGCGTGGTCAGCGCGATCAGGCCGACGGCGACCACCACTGCCGCCGGCACCGCAAACACGCGTTTCAGGCGCGCCACCACGGCCCAAACCAACACCACCGGCAGCGCCAGCGTTGGCGTCTCGGCGACCGCGCGCACGGGGGCAAGGCACAAATTCAGCAGCACGCCCGCCATCATGGCGCTGGCCAGCGGCGCCGGGATCGCGGCGACCCAGCGGCCGAGCGGGCGGAACAAGCCGGAGACGACGATCAGCCCGCCGCACAGCAGGAACGCGCCGACGGCGGCCGGGAAACCGCCGGCAACGGGGCCGGTGGTGGCGAGCAGCGCGGCACCGGGAGTCGTCCACGCCACCGAAATCGGCATCCGCAGCCGCAGGCTCACGACAATCCCGCACACGCCCATCGCAACCGAGATCGCCAGCAGCCCGGATGCCGCCTGCGCCTGCGTGGCGCCCACGGCGGCGAGGCCATTGACGATGACGGCGAACGAACTGGCGAAGCCGACGAACGCCGCCAGCACGCCCGCGACCAGGGCGCGGGCGGACATTTCTCTCAACATCGGTCCGGCCTATCCCATTGGCCGGGGGTTCCGGTAGCTATCCCAGGTCGGGGCCGGGGAACGCCCCGCGCGCGGCTTCCAGCGCCGCCGCGAACGCGAGCGCCCGCACCTCCTGCAAATACGGCACGACCAGTTGCATCCCGATCGGCAGCCCCTCCTCCGACAGGCCCATCGGCAGGGAGATCGCGGCCAGATCCAGGTAGTTGACGAAGCGGGTGAAAATGGCGGGGCTGAATGCCTCCGCGCAGTCCTCCAGCTTCGGGGCGGGGAAGGGGGTGGTGGGGGTCAGCAGCGCGTCGAAGTTTTGGAAAACCTCCTTCGCGGCTTCGATGTCGGCGAGTTGCCGCTTTTGTTCGGCCAGCATCCGCCATGCCGGCACGTCGCGGCCGGCGAGCATGCGGGTGCGGATCGGGGGGCCGAGCAGGTTGGGTTCGGCCTCCGCCAACTCCGCATACAGCGCGTAGGCGCCGGGGCCGATCAGGTCGTTCATCGCGTTGACGTAGCCGGTGACGGGGCGGGCCATCGTGACCGGCACAAGGATGGCGCCGAGCGAGGCCAGCAGGCGCTGCGTGTCGTCGAACGCGCGTGCCACGTCCTGGTGGAGGGGCACGTCCGGCGAATCCAGCACGCCGATGCGGCGGCCGGCCAATCCCGCCGCGCCGAGCGTTTCGGGTGCGGCGAGCAGCGCGCCGCCGGGTAGTTTGGCCACGTCCTCCGCCAGCATGGCGGCGAACAGTTTGGCGGCATCGGCGACCGTTCGCGTCATCGGGCCGATGCTGTCGAACCGCTCGCCGAGCGGCAGCACGCCGTCCAGCGGGACCAGTCCGAAGGTGGTTTTGAGACCGACGATGCCGCAGAACGCGGCCGGTAGGCGGACGGAGCCGCCGGTGTCGGTGCCCAGCGCCCACGGCACCATCCGGGCGGCGACGGCGACGCCGGAGCCGCTGGAGGAGCCGCCGGGGGCGCGGGCGTGCGCCATGTCCCACGGGTTGCGCGGCGTGCCGACGGTGACGTTGGTGCCCCAGCCGCCGAACGCATATTCCACCGTCGCCGTCTTGCCGACCAGCACCGCCCCGGCCGCGCGCAGCCTGCGCACCACGCGGGCATCGGCTGTTGCCGGTGCAGCTTGGGCGCGGGTGCGGGAGCCGCCGCCGGTACGCAGGCCCTGGACGTCGATGATGTCCTTCACGCCGACGACCGTGCCGTACAACGGACCCGGCGGG
>CAJCJG010000325.1 GCA_903970625.1 Solirubrobacterales bacterium 70-9
CGCCGCAGCATCGCCGGGCCGGGCAGGCGGCTCAGCACGAACAGCGCCGGCAAGCCGCAGGCGGCGGCGGCCACGAACACCATGCTGGGGGAGAACCAGCTTCCGACCAGCCCGAGCAGCACCGAGCCGCTGGCCGCCCCGATGGCGGCGAAGCGCACGTTACTGCCCAGCCGCTCCCCCAGAGCCGCGCGCGAGGTCAGCGTGAGCGTGATCGCGGCGATGCCCAGCACCAGCACCGCCCCGGTAAAGCCGGACGCGACCTCGGCGAGCAGGACCGGGACGAACGTGGGATGCATGGCGATCAGCAGCAGCGCCAGCATCGTGCCCACGATCCCCGCCGCCGCGACCAGCCGCTTGTTGGCGAACCGATCCACCAGCAGCCCCGCCGGCACTTGCGCGAGCACCGCCGCGACCGTGCCGGCGCTGAGCACCGCGCCGATCTGCTCGGTGTTCCACCCGGCGTCGGTCAGCCGTACCGAGATGAACGGGCCGAAGCCCGTCTGCATGTCGGCCACCAGCAGGTTCAGCCAGCCGAGATTGGCCAGCCCGCCGGCCGCGACCGACGCGATCATGTGGCGGCGGCCCGCCGCCGTTCGGTGGCCACCAGCAGCGCGCCCGCGCCCAGAATCAGCCCGGCGCCGAGGAAAACGCTGGTGCGCGGAATGTCGCCCCAGATCAGGAAGCCCAGCACGAACGCCCAGACCAGCGCCGAATATTCGACCGTCGCCATCACGGAGGCGGTGGCGTGGCGCATTCCCTCGTACAACGCCAGTTGCGCAAGCGACCCGATCGCCCCGACGGCGAGCAGCAAAAACGCCTCCGCCCAGGTCGGCGTCTGCCAGCGGACCGTGGCGCAGGCGAGGGCGGTGGCGATCAGGAACACGCCGTTGGTGTAGAGCATCAGCAGCAGATTGCTCTCGGCCATCGCCGTTTGACGCATCAAGATGATGGCATAACCCCAGAACGTCGCCGCCGTCAGCACCAGTACGGTGGGCCAGGACAGCGCCACGCCGCCGGGGTCGCAGGCCACGACGACGCCGGTGAAGCCGCAGGCAACGGAGGCCCAGCGCGCCTTCGGCACCCGTTCGTGCAGCAGCGGCACGGAGAGCAGGACGGTGATGATGGGGGCGGCGAAATACAGCGTCAGCAATTGCGCCAGCGGCAGCGCGCGGGCGGCGCTGTAGTAGCAGAGCCACGCGACCAGCGTGATCGCCGCGCGCAGCAGCAGGACCTGCTTGATGGGCGTGGCCACCGCCCGCCGCAGCACGGGGCCGCCGCCGAGGCCGGCGCAGAAGCAGACGATCACGAAGCTGCGCACCATCAGCACTTCCCACGCCGGGATGCCGTGGCCGACCAGGTACTTGATCGAGGCGTCGTGCAGCGCGAACAGGAAATAGGCCAGCACGCCCAGCCCCATGCCGGTCGCGACGCCCCGCCGGTTGGGAGACGCTTTCGGAGCGTGGAACGGGCGCGGCAGCGACATGGTGGCGGGCCACATGAAGGGGCCGCGACTGTGGCGAAGGCGGCGCGCCGGCACCCGCATTCGCCCCGCATGGCAGCGCCGCGCCGCGCGGGATGCAATGCGGCCCTTGCCGGCCGGGCGCGGGCGCGCAACTACTCGCCGTACCCGTTGGAAAGTGAGCCGCATCGTGACCCTGGTGAACCGCGAGACCTACCGTGAGGCCATGGCGCGCTTCGGTGCGGCTGTCAGTATCGTCACGACCGATGGGGCCGGCGGGCGGTTCGGGTTCACGGCGTCGGCCGTGACCAGCGTAACCGACGACCCGCCGACGCTGCTGGTCTGCGTCAACCGGCGCAACGATTCCCACCCTGCGCTGATGGGCAATAAAGTGTTCTGCATCAGCACGTTGGCCGCTGGGCAGGAGGATATCTCCGGCGTCTTCGGGGGCAAGGAGGCGACGCAGAAGGCGCGGTTCGCGGTCGGCGCGTGGCACACGTTGGAGACCGGGGCGCCGGTGCTGGCCGGTGCGGTCGTGTCGTTCGACTGCCGGGTGGTGCAGATCACCGAGATCGGCACGCACAGCGTGGTATTCGGCGAAGTGGTGGCAATCGAACACGGCAGCGCGCATGACGGGCTGGTGTATTTCGGCCGCGCCTACCACACGTTACGCCGGCCGACGCTGCCCTGAAAACGAAACAGGCCCGGGGAGTTATCCCCGGGCCTGCGCAGACTACATCTGCTTGTAGTCGCCGTCGTGCCAGATGTACCAAACGTAGTCGTTCTTGGTGATGTCGCCCTTGGCGTTGTAGCTGATGTCGCCCAGCACCGTGGGCCACGTTCCGGCGCGGATCACCTCGGCGATTTTCTTGTTGTCCAGCGTGCCGGCCTTGGTTGCTGCCTCCGCATACACTTGCACGGCCGCGTAGGTGTAGAGCGTGTAACCCTCCGGGTCGATGCCCTTGGCCTTGAATTCGGCCACCGTGGCGGCGGCTTCCGGGTGGCTGCGCGGCTCGGCCGGGAAGCTGGTGAAGACGCCTTCGGCGGCGGGGCCGGCGACCTGCCAGAATTCCTTGGTCGTCACGCTGTCCGGCGTCAGCCACACGGCCTTCAGGCCCTGTTCGCTGGCCTGGCGGATGATCAGGCCGATTTCCGAGTGGTAGCCGCCGAAGAACACCACCTGGATGCCGGCTTCCTTCAGGCGGCTCACAATGGCGGTATAATCGTGCTCGCCGGGCACGTAGGCCATGTAAAGGTCTTCTTTTTTCCCCTCCGCATTGGCGGCCGCCATCGTCAAGTCGGCAACGCCTTTGCCGTAGGTCGTGTTGTCGTGCAGATAGGCGACTTTCATACCCTTGTATTTGGTTGCGATGGTATGGCCGTCCATCGCACCTTGCTGGTCGTCGCGTCCGCAGGTGCGGAACGTGTTCCAGGAGCCCTCCTCGGTGAATTTCGGGTTGGTCGAGGCCGGCGTGATTTGCAGGATGCCTTCCTCGGTATAGACCTTGCTGGCCGGAATCGAGCTGGACGAGCAGAAATGGCCGGCGACGAACTTCACCCCGTCGCCGGCAAACTTGTTGGCGACGGACACCGCCTGCTTCGGATCGCAAGCATCGTCGCCGACTTCCAGCACCAGTTTCTGGCCGAGAACACCGCCCTTGGCGTTGATGTCTGCCACGGCCTGTTCGGCGCCGTTCTTCATTTGGGCGCCGAACGTCGCATATTCGCCGGTGATCGGGCCGGCAGTGGCAATCTTGATCTGCGCGCTGGCCGGCGTGGCGGCAAATGCCAGCCCCATCGCGGCTGCCGCAGCGCCGGCGAACAGTATCCGTTTGGTCATCGTGTTTTCCCCGTGATGTCGTGCCGCGAACGAAACGCGCGGCTGGTATGCAGCCTATTCGTAAGTCGCGAGGGGCGGAAGCCCCTGCTTGACGCAGGCCAGGGGTGGTCCGATTCAGGTCCGGACTTTGGCAACGGGGAAATGCGACATGAGCGGAACAATCGGCGTGATCGGGCTGGGCGGCATGGGCGGCGGGATCGCCGGGCGGCTGCTGGAGACCGGGCACGACGTCAGTGTTTTCAACCGGACGGCGAGCGCAGCCGCGCCGTTCGTGGCCAAGCGCGCGACGCTGGCGGCGACGCCGGGGGCAGCGGCCGCGGGCGGAATCGTCATCACGATGGTCGCCAACGATGCGGCGCTGGAGCAGATGGCCAGCGGCGAGGGCGGCTTCCTGGCAGGTCTGCCGCAGGGCGGCGTGCATATGTCCATGAGCACGATTTCGGTGGCGCTGGCCAAATCCCTGGCCGAGCGGCACGCGGCCCGGGGCAGCCATTTCGTCGCGGCGCCGGTGTTCGGGCGGCCGGAGGCGGCGGGCAGCGGGAAATTATGGATCATGGTGTCCGGTGCCGCCGAGGCCAAAGCGCGCGTGCGCCCGGTGCTGGAGGCGCTGAGCCAGGGCATCGAGGACCTTGGCGAGTCGCCCGAGGCGGCGCCGACCGGCAAGATCGCCGGCAATTTCATGATCGCGGCGGCGACCGAGGCGATGGGCGAGGCGTTCGCGTTACTGGCCAAGAGCGGGGTCGATACGCGGGCGTGGCATGCGATGCTGTCGCGCTCGATTTTCGCCTGCCCGATCTACGCCAATTACGGCCGTTTCATTCTGGATCGCGCGTTCTCGCCGCCGGGTTTCAAGCTGTCGCTGGGGGCCAAGGACATCGGTCTGGCGCTGGCGGCGGGGCAGGAGAAGCAGGTGCCGATGCCGTTCGCCTCCGTCCTGCGGGACCGGTTCACCGCCTCCATGGCGCAGGGAAGGGCCGACCTGGACTGGACATCCATTGCGGTCAATGCATTGGCGGACGCGGGATTGGCGGAGACGCACGGTTGATGGCGCGAACCTGCCCCGGCGCACTCCGCCCTTGCGGTTTTACGAGACTGTTTCGGCGTCCCGGCGTTCCAGGCGTTTGCGCTGGTGCGGGTCGAGGTAGCGTTTGCGCAGGCGGACCGCGCCGGGGGTCACTTCCACCAGTTCGTCGTCCTCGATATAGGCGATCGCCTGTTCCAGGCTCATGCGGCGGGGCGGGATCAGCAGCATCGCATCGTCTTTGCCGGCGGCGCGGATGTTGGTCAGCTTCTTTTCCTTGATCGGATTCACCTCAAGGTCGCTCTCGCGCGAATGCTCGCCGAGGATCAGGCCGACATAGACCTTGTCGCCCGGGTTCACGAACAGCGTGCCGCGTTCCTGGATGTAGAACAGGGCGTAATGGATCGCCTCGCCCGGCTCGGTGGAGATCAGCGAGCCGTTCCGCCGCCCTTCCATCGCGCCCTTCCACGGGCCGTAGCCGGCGAACAGGCGGTTCATCACGCCGGTGCCGCGCGTGTCGGTCAGGAACTCGCCGTGGTAGCCGATCAGGCCACGGCTCGGCATGTTGAACGTCAGCCGCACCTTGCCGCCGCCGGAGGGGCGCATGTCGCGCAGTTCGCCTTTGCGGCGGCTGATCTTTTCCACGACGACGCCGGTGTACGGCTCGTCCACGTCGATCAGCACTTCCTCCATCGGCTCCTCGCGCTCGCCCGTCTCGGCATTGGTGCGGGTCAGCACGCGGGGGCGGCCGATGGTCAGTTCGAAGCCTTCGCGGCGCATCTGTTCGATCAGCACGCCGAGTTGCAGTTCGCCGCGCCCGGCAACCTCGAACGCCTCGCTTTCCTGGCTCTCGGTGATGCGGATGGCGACGTTGCCTTCGGATTCGCGCAGCAGGCGGTCGCGGATCTGGCGCGACGTGACTTTCTTGCCCTCGCGCCCGGCGAGCGGGCCGTCGTTGACGCGGAAGGTCATCGCCAGCGTCGGCGGATCGACCGGGATGGCGACCAGCGGGCCGGCGAGTTCGGGGGCGCCGACCGTATCCGGGATGGTGGCTTCGGAGAGGCCGGCAACGGCGACGATGTCGCCCGCCTCCGCTTCCTCGACCGTCACACGGTCCAGGCCGCGAAAGCCCAGCAGCTTGGTCAGGCGGCCGGTTTCGACCACCGAGCCATCCTGCCGCAACACTTTGACGGGCATGTTCAGGCGCGCGCGGCCCTGCTCGACGCGCCCGGTCAGCACACGTCCCAGATAATTGTCGTATTCGAGGATCGAGGCGACCATCGCGAACGGGGCTTCCGCGTCCAGCACCGGGGCCGGGACGTGCCGCAGCACCAGGTCGAACAGCGGCGCCAAATCCTTGCGCGGGCCGTCCAGCGTCTCGGTCGCCCAGCCTTGCCGGCCGGAGGCATACAGCATCGGGAAGTCGAGCTGATCGTCCGTGGCGCCGAGGGCGGCGAACAGGTCGAAGATTTCTTCGTGGACTTCGTCGGCGCGGGCATCCTGCCGGTCGATCTTGTTGACGACGACGATCGGGCGCAGGCCGCGCGCGAGCGCTTTGCCGACGACGAACTTGGTTTGCGGCAGCACGCCTTCGGCGGCGTCCACCAGCACCAGGGCGCCGTCCACCATGTTCAGGATGCGCTCGACCTCGCCGCCGAAATCGGCGTGGCCGGGGGTATCGACGATGTTGATCCGCGTTTCGTGCCACACGACGCTGGCGCACTTGGCAAGGATGGTGATGCCGCGCTCGCGCTCCAGATCGTTGCGGTCGAGCGCGCGCTCTACCACCGCCTGATGTTCGCGGTAGGCGCCGGATTGCTTCAGCAATTGATCGACCAGCGTCGTCTTGCCGTGATCGACGTGGGCGATGATCGCGATATTACGGATGTCCATGGGGCCTGCCGGAACGATGTCGATAGCCAGTTCACAAGCAAGCAACGGCGCCGGGCGAATCCCCGGCGCCGTGCTGCATGTTGCAGCGCACACTTAGTCAAGTGACAGCGGCTTTGCGAGTGAAATCCGGATACGGCCCCGCAAAGCAGCCACGCTCGGCCGCTTAGCTCTCGCTGCCGTGCTTCATCGCGCTGTCGATGGCGCTGTGCGCGGCCGGCCAGTCGTGGCGGCCGATGGCGCTCAGCGCCTGGCTGATCGCCTGGACGCGGGGGCGCTGATCCGGCGAACCGGCCGCGCTTGGCGCGGTCGAGCGGTCGAGCAGGCGGGTCTCGGCGCGCTCCAGCGCCTCCTGGGCGGCGCCGCTGTGGTGCTGGTCGAGCGACATTTTCGCCGCTTGCAGCAACTGGTCAGCGGTCGCATCCGGGCCGACCGACGGCGCGGGCAAGGCGGGCGCGATGTCGGAGTGCGTGTCGGACGGCCCGATGTTCGACGCCTGGGTGGACATCGCCTCGTGGCCCGGCGTGAACGCCGTGCGCTGCATCGGGGCCGGCGCCCGGCCTGGCTTCGGCATCGGCATCGGCATTGGCATCGGGGCAGGTGCTGCAACGCTGGCCGTCGTCTGGGCCGGCGTCGCGTGGGTGGAGGCTGTGGTCTGGTCCGGCGTGACAGGCTGCGGCGCCGGCACCGGGACAACCTTGCTGGCCGGCACGGCGTCCGGCATGGTCACGGCGGCGGCGGCCGTCGTGCCGTGCTGGATCTGCGCGTTGGTCTTGTCGGTCACCGGCGCGGTCGGCCAGTTCGGGTCGGTGCCGCCCGCGACGGTGCCGGTCGGGGTCTGCGGCGTCTGGGCGAACGCGGGGACGGCGGTGGCCATCGCCAGGATGGCGACGGTGGCAAGAAGCTTGTTGCGCATGATGATTTTCTCTCCTGTTGCACGTGCCCGCCGAATGGCAGGCAGCGCGCCAAAGCTCAGGACCGGGAAAGCATCGTGGCCGTAAGGCGGTTCCCTGACCGGGGATGAACTATCTGTCAGGCGAACGTCTTGTGTCAGCCGAGGGCCGCCAGTTCGCCGCGCAGATCGCGTTGCAGGCGGGCGCCGTAGTGGCCGATGATCTCGGCCGCCGCGATGCCGCCCAGTTTGGCACAGGCGGCGAGCCCACGGCCGGCGGTCAGGGCGGCGAGGAAGCCTGCGGCATACACGTCGCCCGCGCCCGTCGTGTCCACCACGCGGGTCGGCTCGGCGGGGATTTCGACGGTTTCCGCCCCCCGCAGCGCGAGGCTGCCGTCCGCCCCGCGCGTGATCGCGACGAGCGCCACCTCGGCACGGGCGTGCGCCACCGCGTCGGCGAAATCGTTGCATTCATACAGTGCCGTGATCTCGGCATCGTTGGCGAACAGGATGTCCACATGGTGGCGCACGAGGTCGCGGAAGGCGCTGCGGTGGCGATCGACGCAGAAGGAGTCCGACAGGCTCAGGGCCACTTTGCGGCCGGCCTTGTGGGCGGTGGCGGCGGCATGGACGAACGCCGCCTGCGCGGCCGCGTCGTCGTACAGGTAGCCTTCGAGGTAGGTAACGGCGGAATCGGCCACGATGGCTTCGTCCACTTGCGCCACGGTGAAAGCGACGCAGGCGCCGAGATAGGTGTTCATCGTCCGCTCGCCGTCCGGCGTGACGAGGATCATGCTGCGGGCGGTCGGCGCACCGCCGACCAGCGGCGGGGTGGCGAACTGCACGCCGCCGGCGGCGATGTCGTGGCGGAAGACGGCGCCCAACTGGTCGTCCGCCACCCGGCCGAAATAGGCCGCGCGGGCGCCGAGGCCGGCGGCGGCGGCGCAGGTGTTGGCGGCGGACCCGCCGCTGGTTTCCTGCGCGGGCGGCATCGCGGCATAGATCGCCTCGGCGCGGGCGGCGTCGATCAGGGTCATGCTGCCCTTGCGCATGTCGTGCTTGGTGATGAACGCCTCCTCCACCGGGGCGAGCACATCGACAATGGCATTGCCGATGCCCAGGACATCGAACCGGGGGGCGGGAGCGGACGACATGGGCTAGCACTCCGAGCGTTGGAACCCGGCCCGCCTATCATCCGGGCACTGCCACGGCAACCAAAGACCAAGGGAGACGCCATGCCGCTGTTTTTCGCGCCGCTGCTCGCACTCGGGCAGATGGACGACCCGGCGTTCTGGGGCGTGGTCTGGCGCAGCGTGCTGTGGACGCTGGCGGGATTTCTGGCCATCGCGGGGCTGCTCGACTGGGGTGTGCATGCGGCGTTCTCGGGCGGCGGCTGGTTCGATTGGCTGGGGGCGCTGCTGGGCGGCGTGGGTGCCGCGCTGCTGGCGCTGTATCTGTTCCTGCCGATGGCGAGCGTCGTGGCGTTCCTGTTTTGCAATCGCATCGCCGATGCGGTGGAGCGGCGGCATTATCCCGGCCTGCCGCCCGCGCATCCGGCGCCGATGACGCAGCAGGCGTGGGACGGGGTGGCGCTCGGGCTGCGGGTCCTGGCGTGGCAAGTGGTCGCGCTGCTGCTGATGGTGACGCCGCTGGCGCCGGTCGCGGTGCCGGCGGGCTGGATCATCTCGGCCTGGTCGATCGGGCGCGGCCTGTTCGTGGCGGTGGCGATGCGGCGAATGGACCGGCCGCACGCCGCCGCCGCCTATCTGGCGCTGCGGCCCTCGGTGCTCGGGCAAGGCGCGCTGATGGCGGTGGCGAGCGTGGTGCCGCTGCTGAACCTGTTCGTCCCGGTGCTCGGCACGGCCGCGATGGTGCATCTGCTGCACGCGGGGCGCGAACCCGATGGGGTGGCCACACCCCGGCGGCTGTGATAGGCCACCGCTCCCGTTCGTCCTATCCAGTCACAAACCTGCAACGGAGGGCCCGTGTTCAAACGCAACAAGCCCGCCCAGCCGCAGCAAGCGGTGTCCGACTCGACCTTCGGGTCCGATACTCAGCCCGCTCGGGTCGATCCCCCCGGCACGTCGCCGCGCCCGGTCGATACCGGCCTCGGCGTGCCGCC
>CAJCJG010000326.1 GCA_903970625.1 Solirubrobacterales bacterium 70-9
GTTCCGCTACGCGACTCCCGCCGGCGAAACAACCACCGCCGCCAACCGCAACGGCAGCGCGCGCAACATTGCCGGCATCCTGTCGCCGAATTTGAAAGTGCTTGGCCTGATGCCGCACCCCGAAGACCTTGTGGACCCGCTGATGGGCGGCACCGACGGCAAACCGCTGTTCGACGGCCTCGCCGCCGCGCTGGCAGCCTGATGGCGCCCAAGGTGGATGCCGACCTCGCCCGCAGCTTCGGGCTGAGCGGCAAGGAATACGAGCGCGTTCTGGCCATCATGGGCCGCACGCCGTCGCTGACGGAACTGGGCGTGTTTTCCGTCATGTGGTCCGAACACTGCTCCTACAAATCCTCCCGCGTGTGGCTCAAACAGCTTCCGACCAAGGCGCCGTGGGTGATTCACGGGCCGGGCGAAAACGCGGGCGTGGTGGATATCGGCGACGGGCTAGCCGCCATCTTCAAGATGGAGAGCCACAACCACCCGAGTTTTATCGAGCCTTATCAAGGTGCTGCCACCGGCGTCGGCGGGATTCTCCGCGATGTGTTCACGATGGGCGCGCGGCCCATCGCCAATCTGAACGCGCTGCGCTTCGGCGATCCGGCGCATCCGCGCACCAAGCGAACCGTCGATGGCGTGGTGCGCGGCATCGGCGGCTACGGCAATTGCGTGGGCGTGCCCACCGTGGGCGGCGAGATCAACTTCCACGCCGCCTATGACGGCAATCCGCTGGTCAACGCGATGACGGTGGGCATTGCCAAGCAGGATAAAATCTTCCTGTCGGCCGCCGCCGGGATCGGCAATCCGGTGATCTATGTCGGCTCCAAGACCGGGCGGGACGGCATTCATGGCGCAACCATGGCCAGCACCGAATTCGGCAAGGATTCCGAAGAAAAACGGCCCACCGTTCAAGTCGGCGATCCGTTCACCGAAAAACTCTTGATCGAAGCCTGTCTGGAATTGATGGCGACCGATGCCATCGTCGCGATTCAGGACATGGGCGCGGCCGGCCTGACCAGTTCGTCGGTCGAAATGGCCGGCAAGGGCGGCGTGGGCATCGAACTCGATCTGGACGCGGTGCCGCAGCGCGAGACCGGCATGTCGGCCTACGAGATGATGTTGTCGGAAAGTCAGGAGCGGATGCTGATCGTCATCCGCCCCGACCGGCAGGAGATGGCTCAGGCCATTTTCGACAAGTGGGAACTGGATTTTGCCGTCATCGGGCATCTGACGGACACCGGCCGGATCATCGTCAAGCACAAGGACGCGGTCGAAGCCGACATTGCGCTGGCGCCGCTGGCCGATCAGGCGCCGCTGTATAACCGGCCATTTACCGAGACCCCGCCTTTGCCGCCGCTCGGCCCGGTCGATCCGCCGCTCGGCATGGGCGACGCGCTGATGCAGATGATCGGCTGCCCGGATCTGTGCTCCCGCGCCTGGGTCTGGGACCAGTACGACGCAACCGTCGGCGGCATGACCGTCAAGCGGCCGGGCGCGGCCGATGCCGCCGTCGTCAAATTGGACGGCTACGCAAGGGCGCTGGCGCTGACCACCGATTGCACGCCGCGCTACTGCGCGGCCGACGCGCGGCTCGGCGGCGCGCAGGCGGTGGCGGAGGCTTGGCGCAATATCACAGCCGTCGGCGCACGTCCCCTCGCTGTCACCGACAATATGAATTTCGGCAATCCGGAAAAACCCGAGATCATGGGCCAGTTCGCCGCCGCCATTCGCGGCATGGCGGAAGCTTGTACTGCCCTGGACTTCCCGGTCGTCAGCGGCAATGTCAGCCTGTACAACGAAACCGAGGGCAAACCGATTTTGCCCACGCCCGCCATTGGCGGACTCGGTGTGCTGGAGGCGGCGGAAAACGCAGTTGGCATCGCACCGCTTTCCGGCCTCGATCTGATTTTGGTGGGCGAAACCAGGGGTCATTTGGGCCAATCCTTGTGGCTGCGGGAGGTCGCGCACCGCGAGGAAGGCCCGCCGCCGCCTGTCGATCTGGTCGCCGAGAGGCGCAACGGGGATTTTGTCCGGTCCAAAATTCTCGATAAAGCCGTGCTCGCGTGCCATGATGTGTCCGATGGCGGGTCGCTGATCGCGATTGCCGAGATGGCGCTGGCCGGGGACGTGGGTATCGACCTGTCACCGCGCGACGATGCCATCCCGCCGCACGAATTCTGGTTCGGCGAGGACCAGGCGCGCTATGTGGCGGCCGTGCGCGACGGCGCCGCGTTCCTGGCCACGGCCAAGGCCGCCGGTATCCCGGCCACATCGCTGGGGCGCACGATGGCCGGGCCTCGGCATTTGACACTGCCGGGCGGTGCCACAATATCATTGCAAGCGTTGCGCGCCGCCCACGAGCGTTTCCTGCCGGATTGGATGGACGCGACCGGCTAGGCGAAAAAGGACCACCCAATGGCCATGGCTGCGAGCGAGATCGAGGCGTTGATCAAGGCGGCCCTGCCCGACGCCCTCGTGACCATCGAGGACCTCGCGGGCGACGGCGACCATTACGCGGCCACCGTCGTCAGCGGCAGTTTTCGCGGCATCTCCCGCGTGCGCCAACATCAGCTTGTCTTTGCGGCCCTGCGCGGCCGCATGGGGGGCGAACTGCACGCCCTCGCCCTGCAAACCTCAGCCCCCGAGTAAGGATTTCCGATGAGCAACCCCACCTTCGACCGCATCACGAGCGACATCACATCCAACCCGGTGATGTTGTACATGAAGGGGAACGCGATGTTCCCGCAATGCGGCTTTTCCGCCCGCGTGGTGCAGATCCTGACCCACATCGGCGTGCCGTTCCAGACCGCCAATGTGCTGGAAGACCCGGCGCTGCGCGACGGGATCAAGGCGTTCAGCAACTGGCCGACCATCCCGCAGCTTTACGTCAAGGGCGAGTTCGTCGGCGGCTGCGACATCGTGACCGAAATGTATCAGAGCGGCGAACTGACGGCGCTGCTGGCCGAGAAGGGCCTGCCGGTCGAGGCCGCCGCCTGACACTCTGGCGGGCGGCGATTACATATTGATCGTCAGCCCGCCATCCACCACCAGCATGTGGCCTGTCACGTAGCTGCCGGCGTGGCTGGCGAGGAACACGGCAGCCCCACCCAGTTCCTCCGGCTGCGCCCAGCGGCCGAGCGGGCAGCGGCTTTTCACGAACGCGTCGAACTGCGGGTTCTGCGTCAGCGTCGTGTTCATCTCGGTGTCGAAGAAGCCAGGGCAGATCGTGTTCACGGTGATTCCGTGCGGCGCCAGTTCCACCGCCAGCGTCTTGCCCATGCCGGCCAGCCCCGCCTTGGCGGCGGCGTAGGCATGGACGGTCGGGCGCGCGACGATCCCCATGACCGAGCCGGTAAAAATGATCCGCCCGCGTTCGGCCGGGATCATCACGCGGGCGGCCTCGCGCGCGAGCACGAAGCAGCCGGTCAGGTTGATGTTCAGCACCCGCAAAAAATCCTCCGTCTCCCATTCCAGCAGCGGGCGGCGGTGGTTGATGCCGGCATTGAGCACGACGCAATCGAGCCGGCCGTGCTTTTGCGCAATGGCGGCGATGTGCCGCTCGCAGGCGGCGAAGTCGCTGACATCGAAGGCCGCGATGTCCGCCTTCAGGCCGCGCGCGCGCAGGGTTTTGGCGGCGGCCTCCAGCGTGGCCGGTTCGCGGCCGTTCAGCACCACCAGCGCGCCCGCCTCGGCCATGGCAGTCGCCATGGCGAGGCCCAGGCCACGGCTGGCACCGGTGATCAGCGCCACCTGGCCGTGCAGCGAAAACAGGTCGGACATGGTTGGCTCCCTCGCGATGAGCGGATGTAGCGCATTCGCCGACGTCTGGCACGATAGCTGCTGAGCGATGCGCTCATTTGTCCGAGGTTCGCCATGTCCGCCAAGCCGTTCCATCTCGGATGGTTTATGAATTTCACCCCCGGCGACTGG
>CAJCJG010000327.1 GCA_903970625.1 Solirubrobacterales bacterium 70-9
CTTGATGGCGATCCTGGATGTGCAGATGCCGGGCAAGAATGGGCTGGCGGTGCTGAATGAAATCAAGACCGATCCGCGCAGGCCGGCGCTGACGGTGCCGCCGGCACGGATGGCCGCCCTGGTCGTCGCCGGCGCCCGTTCGGCCGGCGCGATGGGCCGCCTGTCCGTGCGCTCGTTCGACTGGCGCGGGCTCGCGTGGTTGCGCCGCACCGTGCCCGAGGTGCCGTTGTGCTGGCTGACAGAGGCGAAAACCGAGACGGAGGCGGCGCTGTGGTGGGGTTGTTCTGCGCATGGCCTGTCCACGCCGCGCGCCGTGGCCGCCGCCGCCGCAGCCGGCGAACCGGTGGCGTGGGCGCCGGTCTGGGCACCGGCCCACACCGGCCTGCGGATCGAGCAGGTGGCGGAGGCCACGGCACTCGGCCTGCGCGTGGTGCCGTGGACGGTCAACGACCCCGCCGACATGGCGCGGCTGATCGGCTGGGGCGTGGCCGGCCTGTGTACCGACCGGCCCGACCTTGCCCGCCGGGCGATGGCGGCGGCCGGGCTGGAACTGCCGCCGCCCGCCTGACGCGCGCGCCCGACGCCCGATTCAGCCCTCGGTCAGGAAATGCGCGGTGGCCGTGGCGCGCGCGACCAGGGCCTGTAATCGCGGATCTTCCGGCGCGTCCTTGGCGACCAGCGTGTCCATCGGCACGAAATACTCGTGCGGCAGCGCCACATGGCTTTGCAGCAGGCCGTTATAGTGGCGCGTCTTCAGCGCATACATCACCCGGACATCGCGGACCGGCAAGACCAGCGGCTGCGCCGGTTCGCCCCGCAAGACGCCGGTGCAGCGCCAGCGGGGCGTCGGGTCGCCGGCCGAGGCCGGGCCGAGCAGCCACGGCACCGGGCAGACCGCCAGCAGCGAGTTGGTGCTGGGCGCAAAGCGCGCGCGCTTGTCCAGCATGTTTGTGAGCGTTCCGCACGCTTCGATGGCGAAGATGTCGGCGAACGGTTCCTGCGGCGTGCCGCCGAAATTCAGCCACAAGCCGTCCGGCAGCGTGCGCAGCCGCAGACTACCGGGCAATTTCAGGAACGGATGCGCGCCGGCGCTGCTCTCGGCCGGACGGCCGCGCAGCCAGCTTCCGGGTTCGCCCGCGGAAGGCCCCAGCCCCGGCGGCCGCTGCGGCCAGCCACGGAGGCGCGAACGCACAAGGGCGTCAAGTGACCGGTATTCCAACATTGGTCTTGTCCCCCCGTCAGATGAATGGTGATGCCTGACGAACGAGTCATAGTACCCCGTCCAACCCATTGAGAGAAACCGTATTATCCTCGGATAATTGGAACGATTTCCACTCTATTTGGGAGATCGACGTGAACCGTTCCCGATTCCGGATGATGTTTCGGCATAAATATTTCGTGAAACGAAACCACTCAAATACCAACAATGACCGACGAATTGGATGAATTACTGATTCCGATGAGTCGGTTAGTCGTCATTTTTTATGTGTCACATGATTTGGGTCGGCCATTTGTCCTCGCATAGTGCTTTCGCGCATCTCGGACCGTAACATGACATAATTGTAATTTTATCGTCGCGCCATCACGCACAAACGAAAACGGCCGCGCGGGGCGCGGCCGTTCGCAGGCAGGCGTAGGACTCAGGGATCAGCCGCGCGCCTCGATCGGCACGAACCCGCGACGGGGCGAACCGGTATAGACCTGCCGTGGCCGGCCGATCCGCTGCGCCGGGTCTTCGATCATCTCCTTCCACTGGCTGATCCAGCCCACCGTGCGCGCCACCGCGAACAGCGCGGTGAACATGCTGGTCGGGATGCCCATGGCCTTCAGGATGATGCCCGAATAGAAATCGACGTTCGGATACAGTTTCCGCGACACAAAATATTCATCGTGCAGCGCGATTTTTTCCAGTTCGGCGGCGAGGTCCAGCAACGGGTCGCCCTTGATCCCCAGTTCGCCGAGGACTTCGTGGCAGGTGCGCTGCATGATCTTGGCGCGCGGGTCGTAGTTTTTATAGACGCGGTGGCCGAAGCCCATCAGGCGAACGCTGCTGTGCTTGTCCTTCACCTTCTCGATGAAGTCGGGGATGTGGCTGACATGCCCGATCTCGGCCAGCATCTTCAGCACCGCCTCGTTGGCGCCGCCGTGGGCCGGCCCCCAGAGGCTCGCGATGCCGGCGGCGATGCAGGCGAACGGGTTGGCGCCGGTGGAGCCGGCCAGTCGCACCGTGCTGGTGGAGGCGTTCTGCTCGTGGTCGGCGTGCAGGATCAGGATGCGATCCATCGCGCGGGCCAGGATCGGGTTGACGTGATACGGCTCGGCCGGCACCGCGTTCAGCATGTGCAGGAAATTTTCCGCATAGCCGAGGTCATTGCGCGGATAGATGAACGGCTGGCCGATGGAGTATTTGTAGGCCCAGGCGGCGATGGTGGGCAGCTTGGCGATCAGTCGGAAGGCGCTGATGCGGCGGTGGTTCTCGTCGTTGATATCCAGGCTGTCGTGATAGAACGCCGACATCGCGCCGACCACGCCGCACAGCACCGCCATCGGGTGCGCATCGCGCCGGAACCCGTTGAAGAAGCTGCGCAACTGTTCGTGCAGCATGGTGTGGCGGGTGACGCCCTCGTGGAATTCCTCGTTCTCGGCGGCGTTCGGCAGGTCGCCGTTGAGCAGCAGGTACGCCACTTCCAGGAACGTCGAATGTTCGGCCAGTTCCTCGATGGGATAGCCGCGATGCAGCAGCACCCCCTCGTCACCGTCGATGTAGGTGATCTTGCTGTCGCACGCCGCCGTGCCACCATAGCCGGGATCGAACGTAAAAATCCCCAGTTCGCCATACATCTTGCGAATATCCGCCACGCTCGGGCCGATGGTGCCGGGAATCAGTGGCAATCGCGCCGTCCGTTCCATCCCGTCCATCGTGAGCGTGACCGTGACTCCGGAATTCGAGCCGCTCATCCGCTTGACCCTTTCATTGCCCCGCTCCAGTGCCGGCCGATGCACCCGCTCGGGCCCTGGCGCATCGCCTGGCCGTCGCGCCAAGCCCCATGCCGCGCTGCGGAAAACGTAGGGCGGGGTTGTGGTTTGCGCAACCTTCGCGGTTGCAGCAAAGAGCGACGGCCGCAACCGCGTCAGAACGTCGCGGCTGTGTCGCCGGCCCGCCATATCCCGAGGTGCAGCGCGCGCGCGCCGGCTTCCTCCCCGGCGAGATCCGGTGCGTGCGTGTCTGCCCGCGCCCATCCGGCCGAGACGACCGCGCGATTGAGCGACACGCCGCCCGCCTCGCAATGGCCTTGCGGGAAACCGGCGTCGTCGCGCCCGTCGAGCCGGCAGGCGACGGCGTGGCCGCGCACCAGGGCCGCGAGCGCCTCACTGGCCGCCGCACCACAATCGAAGTGGGCGCCGTCCTGGCCACGGCATTCCTGGCCGCGCATCGGTGCAACCACGCCGTGCAGCCGCACCACGTTCTCGCGCAGTCGCAGCGTCTGCCCGTCCACCACCGCGACGAGCGGCGCGTCCGCATCCAGTTGGCCGGCCAGCCGAGGCACGCGACCGAACAAGACGGATGGCGATGAAAACAGCATCAGGGCGGCTCCGCCGATCGCGCCGATCAGGCCAGCGATCACGGTTGGGCTGATGCGCCGGCCGCTGCCCCCAGAGGAGAAGGAACCGGAACGAAAAATGCGCCGCGGGCGATGAAGGGGCAAACGGCGCCTCCGGCAAGGGAACGATAGCGGCCCCACGCCTAGCGCGCACTTAAGGACTCCGCAACCGTCCTTCTGTCTACGATCGCAGTCGAGTCTGTCTAGCCCCGATCCGTGTTGCCGGCGCGTCCCAGGTGATCATTTCCAGAACGGCTCCATCCGACGCAGCTTGCGCCAGCTTCGTTCGCCGGCGGCCCGCGCATCGCGAGCGCCGGCGGCGGCGAAGCCGCGGATGATACCGACCGCCATCGCCCGTTCGGCACCGCCGCGCCCGAGTTGCGCCATCAGCGCCTCGGCGACCGCCCCGTCGTTCAGATGGCCGAGCTTCTCCTGCAAATCGCCGATCCGGCGCAGGAAGCGGCTTGTGTCCTTGCGCGGGAAGAGCGGCGCGAAGAACTCGCCGGCATAGCGCAGCCGCTTGGCCCGGATTCGCAGCGCGTGCAGGTCCGCGACCGGCATGCCGGCAAAATCGCCGTCCGGCGGGTGCAGCCGCGCCAGCCGGCGGGACAGCGCGCGGCGGGCGAACTCCGGCAGCGCCGCCGCCCGCTTGGCTGCCGTCTCGCCCTCGCTCGGAACGTCCCACGCCCGCAGCGCCGCAAGGCACGCCAGCCGCACGCCCAGCACCCGAAACGCCGGGCTGGCCAAATGGGCGGCGAGCGCCGCGTAGGCGCTACGCCGCTGCCGCTCGGCAGCCTTCAACAGGCGTGCGACGGCCCGCTCCTGCGGAAACATCTCGCCAACGGTCGCCGCCGTGCCGCCGCAGAACACGTCCCAGTCGCGCGCCGGCCCCAGCACCTGCGACAGCGTCCGCAAATCGGCGTTCACCGCATCGACCTCGGCGCCGCCGACGGCCGCGTGGAACAGAGTGATCGCCGAGCGCAGCCGCCGCAGTGCAACACGCATCTGATGCACGGCTTCCGGCGTGGCGCCGATGGCGGCCAGCGGCGCCCAGTGCAGCATCGCGAACGTCAGATGTCCGGCCACACGCGCAAAGGCGTCGGCAACGCTCGCGTCTGCCGGCAGTTCCGGCGCGCCGAG
>CAJCJG010000328.1 GCA_903970625.1 Solirubrobacterales bacterium 70-9
CGGCAGGCGGCGCCTGTGCCGAGGCCAGCGGCACCGAGAGTGTCGCGACGCCGAACGCCAATGCGAGCAGGCCGAAACGCCGCCCGCGTCTGCGTCGTCCCGGCGCGTGGGCTGACCGCCCGACCCTTGCGCCGCCATGTGTCCACCCCGTCACGGCGACTCCCATTCGATTGCGCGGGAAGATCGATTTATTCGTAGAATTAACAACGATTAACCCCGACCCAAGTCCGCGCGCGCCCTCGTTCCCGAATCCTCATACTCGGCTTTAGCGAGACACCATAGCGTGATCAAGGATTTTGCAAAATTGACCAATGCTGTGATCGGCCCACATGTCAACGCGCAAACGCCGCCGCCGGTCTTTGAAGAACAAATTCCTACCGAACGGGTGTTCCGATGCGGTCGCCGCACGCTTTGTCGAACAGATGAACCGCCGTTTCGGCGAAATCGACTCCGACGGCCTCGCCGTCGGGGCGACTGAATGTCTTGTCGGCCTTGACGGTGACGGTGGCGCCCCCCACGCGGCAGGTGACGAGCGTGTGGTCGCCCATCAGTTCCGTGGTATAAATGTCGCCGACGATCTTGCCGGCGCCGGCCTCCGTGACGCGGCAGTCCTCCGGCCGGACGCCGGCGACGGCGGCGGCGCTTGAGGCGCGACTGCCCGTGCCGAAGGTACCGGCCGCACAGGAGAACGTGCCGCCGGTCAGCGCGCCGTCGAGAAAATTCATCGGCGGCGAGCCGATGAAGCCGGCGACGAACAGGTTGGCCGGCGCGTTGTAGATGTTGGCCGGCGTGTCGAGCTGTTGCAGCACGCCCTTTTCCAGCAGCGCCACGCGATGCGCGAGCGTCATCGCCTCGATCTGGTCGTGGGTGACGTAGATCGTGGTGATGCCGAGTTCGTGCTGCATGTGCTTCAGTTCGGCGCGCATGTAGCCGCGCAGCTTGGCGTCCAGGTTCGACAGCGGCTCGTCCATCAGGAACGCGGCGGGACGGCGGATCATCGCACGGGCCAGCGCCACGCGCTGCCGCTGGCCGCCGGAGAGTTGGCGGGGGTAGCGGTCCAGCAGCGCCTCCAGTTGCACCTGTTTTGCCACGTCCTTGACGGCGGCTTCGATCTCCGCGCGCGGGCGTTTGCGGACGGTGAGCGGGTAGGCAATGTTGGCGAACACCGTCATGTGCGGATACAGCGCGTACGACTGGAACACCATCGCCACGTCGCGGTATTTCGGCAACATTTCGGTCACGTCGCGGTCGCCGATCAGCACGCGGCCGGAGGTGACGGATTCCAGGCCCGCCACCATGCGCAGCGCCGTCGTCTTGCCGGAGCCGGAGGCGCCGAGCAGGACAAGGAATTCCCCGTCCTCGACTTCGAGGTCGAGGCCTTTGACGACTTCGACCGGGCCGAAGGATTTGTGGATGTTGCGCAGCGTGACGCGCATGGGCCGCCCTATCCCTTGACGGCGCCGGCCAGCAGGCCGCGCGCGATGTGCTTTTGCAGGAAGCCGGCGATGACGACGACCGGCGCGATCATAATGACGATCAGCACCGACATGTACCACCATTGCGGGCCGCGCGTGGTGTTCTGGGCGGCCACCAGCACGGGCATGGTCTGCGCGTTGGCGTTGGACAGGAACAGCGCCAGCAAGAACTCGTTCCAGGTGAGAATGAGCACCAGCATGAACGTGGCGGCAAGGCCGGAGCGGACCAGCGGCAGCGCGATGGTAAAGAACACACGGAATTTGGAAGCGCCGTCGATTTCCGCGCTTTCTTCGAGATCGAGCGGTATGCCGGCGAAGAAGTCCCTTGTCAGCCACACGACGATGGGCAGGTTGACGCCGGTGTAGGTCGAGATCAGTGCGACCTGCGTGTCGAGCAGATGCAGGTGCTGGAACATCACATAGATCGGCAGCACGGCCACGATGGGCGGCATGATGCGGTTGGAGATCATCCAAAATTCGATGTCGTTGTTGCCGACCGCTGCCTTGAACCGGCGCACGAACGTGGCCAGCGCCAGCAGGAACAGCGCAACGGCGACCCCCAGCGCCACGATCCACGGCACATCGAGCGCCACGACCGCGACGATGATGGCGATGACCAGGACGACGAAGGTGAGCACGGCGGCGACCTTGACCTGGAAGCGGATGCGCACCAGCGCGTATGCCGCGAGCGAGCCGATCAGCAGCGCCAGACATGTGCTTGCCAACGCCACGACGATGGAGTTCAGGTACGGCCCCAGCGTGTTGTTCTGCAACAGCATGAAGTCCCATGCATCCAGCGTCGGCCAGAAATCGACGAACGGCAGATAGTATGGGCCGCTATCGACCTGCACCTCGATCTTGAACGAGGTGACGAATACCCAGTAGAGCGGGAACAACACGATCAGAGTCCAAAGCAGCAACAGCGTGTAGGTGGCGATCTTCGGCACCAGCGCGATGCTGTCGAGCGTTCGCGGCTCGAACAGGCGGCGCATCGGCGGGCGGTCGTCGGTCACTGATGCCGCCTCGTCCAGCGGACGACGTAGTTGAAGAACGAGACGCAGGTGATGGTGGAAACGAACAGCAGCAGATAGCCGACCGCCGCCGAGCCGCCGAGATCCTGCGTGCGCCACGCGATGAAGGCGTGCAGCGTGAGCGATTCGGTGGCAAGTCCGGGGCCGCCCGCCGTCAGTACATTCGGCATGTCGATGATCTTGAACGCTTCGATGAGGCGGATCAGCACCACGGTCGCGGCGACGGGCGCGATGGCGGGCCAGGTGATGTCGCGAAAAATCTGGAAGGCGTCGGCGCCGTCCATGCGCGCGGCCTCCAATTGGTCGCGCGGCTGATTCTCGACGGCTGCGAGCAGCACGATGAACATGAACGGCGTCCATTGCCACGTATCACCGATCAGCACCATCAGCCGCGCTGACCATGCCTGCGTCGCCCACGCCCAGGCGCCGAGGCCGAGGGCGGTGCTGACCGGCGCGAACGGCCCCTTCTGCATGTCGGCCATCATGCGAAACATGTAGGCGACGCCGACGGGTGTCACCATTAATGGCACGAAGAACACGACACGGAACCAGTTTCGCGCCCGGATCGGCTGCGCGCACAAAAGTGCCAAGCCGAGGCCGATCAGGAACTGGACCAGTACGCCGACGACCACATACACGCACGTTGTTAGCAGCGTGCCTTCGTAGGCGCCGGTCGCCAGTGTGCCGAGCCATGCGAGGACCAGGCCGGTGGCGAGGCCGGCGGAGATCAGACGGCCGACGAAACCCAGCACGGTGAATGCGCGCGCGGCGTAGCGCACGAGCCATGCCAGCATCAGGGCCGCGAACACGCCGAATGCGAGCCACTCCGGCCAGTCGAACGGCTTGAAGGTTCCCAGCAGGTGGTATTGCTGCACGCCGAACAGCAGCCGGCGGAAATTATACAGGCCGACGAACGTGAGCTTGAAGCTGCCGCCGACCAGCGCAAAGCGCGACAGCGCCAGGTAGGTCGAGACGATCAATGGGAAGATCGCGAACGCCAGCAGAATCACGACCGCCGGCAAAACCATGATGCAGCCGGAGTTGCGGTCTAGCCATTCGTCGCGGCTTTCGGGCGTCGTGGTCTCGGTACGAGCGACGGCGGCGACGGACATGCGGTTCGGATTCTCGGGCGCGGGTTGCGTGGTGGCTTCCCGGCGCGACATCTAGCGCCGGGAAGGCCGTGGCCGTCTATCGCTTCACGCCGAGCGTACCGGTGTAGAACTTCAACTGGTCGGCGGTGCCGATCTGCTCGTTCAGATCCGCCCAGCCGTCCTGCACGGTCTTGATCGTCGCCTCCTCGTCGATCTCGCCTGCGAGGAAGCGGGCGATTGCTTCGTCGAGCACGACCTGCTGGTATTTCTGGTTCTGCGGGATGCGCAGATCCAGGATCATGTTCGGGCTGTTGAGGCTCGCGCCGATGGCGCCGAGATAGCTGTCGCCGGCCACCTTGCTCATGCCGGAGTTCTTCCAGACATCGTTGTACGTCATCTGGGAAACACGATACGGGTTGAAGCCGGTGGCGCCGATGGTCACGTCCACCCCCGACTGCGCCGGTTGCGAAAGGTAGGAGAAGAAGGCGTACGCGGCGTCCTTCACCTTGTCCTTGGCCTTCGTGTTGATGCCGCCGCTCCATCCGCCGAAGGCCGCGTAGGGCGCGTGGTTCACGCCGTCGATGGCATACGGGCAGTTCGCCGCCGTGCAAGCCTCAAGTTTTCCGGTTGCCCAGTTCACGACGGACTTCGCGCCCGGTGTCAGGACCGAGCCGGTCTTGTCGATCACCCGGGACGTTTTCGGGTCGATGGCCAGCACGCCCACGTCGCCCCAATCGAGGTTCAGCGCACACTTGCCGGAGACGAACAGCGGCCGCGTGTCGCTCACGTCCATGTTCAGTTCGTCGGGCGGCCCGTACTTGCCGGACTCCTTGAGGAATTCGAGCGCCTTGCGGAAGCCCTCGTTGTCCACCAGCGGTTTCATGTCCTTGGTGTCGAAGAACGTGCCCTGGCTGGTGCCCTTCGATTGGATCATCGAGCCGGCGATGTCGGTGACGAACCAATAGCTCTGGGCGTTGCGCTTCTTGGCGATGCAGGAGCCATACACCTTCTGCCCATCGAACTCCTTGCCGTTCAATGCCTTGGCGTCGGTGAGGTATTCGTCCCATGTCGTTGGCGGTTTTAGGCCGGCTTTGTCGAAAATGTCCGTCCGATAATACAGCATGTGGAAGTCGCCATCGAGCGGGACGAGGTATGTCTTGCCGCCGAACGAGGACGAGAAATCGCGAAAGAACGGCGCGATGTCGTTCCACTGGATGGCCGTGTCCTTGGCGATTCGCGGGCCGAGATCTTCGAGGTAGCCGCCGGCCACGTAGTCCACCATCCACTGCGGCGCGAACACGGCTGCATCGACGGAGTTGGTGCCGCTGGCCCAGTCGGTCAGCACTTTCTGGTACAGGTCCGAGAACGGCACCGCGATGATGTTCAGCTTGGCGCCGGTCAGTTTCTCGAAATCCGGAGCACGGCGCTGCAACGGCTCCTGAATGGCGCCGGTTTGCGTCATGATGTTGACGGTTACGCCGTCGAACTCGCCGGCCACTGCCGGCAGAGCGGTGACGGCCAGCACGCCGGCCGCCAGTATGGTCTTCCGGACTCGATTTTTGAGTGTCATTTCTTTTTCCTCCCTTTTATTATTTTCTATCGCTCGGCCTCAAGTGGCGTAGTTCGGGTTGTCAACCACCGTCGGTCGCCCGTCCTGTTCGACCGCGCGCTGGCGCATCCCGCGCGTGGCGACCTCGCCATAGTCGTGGCCCGCGTCGATGGTGCACATCCAAACGAATACCAGCGGCGTCGTACCGGTATTGACCGAACGGTGCGCCCATTCGGGCGGGATGAACGCACAGATTCCGGGCCGCATTTCGACCACACGGGCCTCGCCGTCGCGCGAGTGCAGCAGCAGCAGGCCCTCGCCGGATTGCGTGTAGTAGGTCTCACCGCGATCTTTCTTGGCGTGGTAGTGCCCGCGCGTGAGGAAGTATTCGTCTCCGATCATGCCGGGCGCCATGATCGTGGTCCCGAAACAGATGTCGCTGCCCTCGGGGCGGTACTCGATGACTTCATAGGCGTTCACGTCGCCATGCTCGGCGATGAAGGCGTCCACCAGGGCCGGCGAAGCGTACAAATCGCGCAGGGCAGACAGTTTCTTGACGTAACGACCCGTCGCAGGCGAGACGGCGCCCGTGGCTCCGTCGATCGCGACGCCCTGTGGAAACAGCATAGACGTCTCCCCCGAAAATTCTTGTTCGCCCGATTTCATCGGCCGGCCCTGGCCTTGTCAATGGCGAGGCGCATATGGCGAGACTGGGCGGCGGCGCGGCAGCGTGGCACATTACCGGCAAAAGCGGCGTGGGCCGCACCAACGAAAGCGTCCAAGCCATGCCAGCATCACCGCGTTACGATGTCGTTGCTCTCGGAGAACTGGTCATCGATCTGGTGCCCGCCCGCGACATGGACGGGCAATTCTGCTTTGCCCCAAAGCCCGGCGGCGCGCCCGGCAATGTGGCCGTCGGCGTGGCGCGGCTCGGCGCCCGCTCGGCGATGCTGAGCAAGGTGGGGGAGGAGGCGTTCGGGCGCCTGATGATCGAGACGCTGCAAGGCTATGGCGTCGCGACCGAGGGGGTGCTGACAACGCGGGAGGGCAACACGTCGCTCGCCGTGGTCACGGTGGATGCGCAGGGCGATCGCGATTTCATGTTCTATCGCAAGGGCTGCGCCGAATCGACTTACACGCCGGCCGAGGTTGATGCGGATATTATCCGGGCCTCGGGCATCCTGCATGTCGGCAGCCTGATCCTGGGCGAGCCGCTGTCCGCCGCCTCGCAGCGCCGTGCGGTCGCGGTGGCGCGGGAGGTGGGGGTTCCGGTGTCCGTCGATGTCAATCTGCGGGCCTCCCTGTGGCGCGACCCGGCCGACATGCGGGCGGCGGCACTGGAAGCGGCGGCGACGGCCGACATTTTGAAGGTCAGCGAGGATGAACTGTCGTTCCTCACCGGCGCCGCTGACATTGCCGATGGCATCGCAAAGCTATGGCACCCGGGCTTGCGGGTGATGGCGGTCACGCTCGGGCCGGGGGGCGCGTTGCTGGCGACCGAGCGGCATCGCGCGACGGTCGGCGGGTTCGATGTGAAAGTGGCGGATACCGTCGGCTGCGGCGATGCCTTCACGGCCAGTCTGCTGACCGATCTGGCGGCCTCGCAGGAGGGGCTGGGGTCGGTGGCCGGGCTGGAGCGGCTGGCGCGGCGGGCGTGTGCGTCCGGCGCCATCACCGCGATGTCGGCGGGGGCGATGGAGGCGCTGCCGACGGCCGAGCGGCGGGCGGCATTTTTGGCGGAGCACGGCCTCTAACCCTCCAGCGCGTCCAACCGGTCCCACAACGCGGGGCCTGCGGCGTACAGGGCGTCGAACACCTCGGACTGGCGGGCGTAGCGGTCGCGCCACGCGGGGTTGGGGGCGATGTCGGCACCGAAGGCGCAGAAGCGGGCGCGGGCGTCCGGCCAGTCCGCCACCGCGCCGCCGACGCGGGCGGCGATCATCGCGCAGCCGGTGACGCCCGCCTCCGGCTCCTTCGGGACCAGGATCGGGCGGTCGTAAATGGCCGCTTTGATCTCCAGCCACAGGGTCCGCGCGCCACCGGCGGCCGCAATGATGGTGTCCATCCGGCCGCTCTGCGCCTCAAGCACCGCAAGATTGCGTTTGGAGGCGAAGGCGACCCCCTCCATGACGGCGCGATGCAGGTGGCCGGCCTCGTGGCTGCTGGTCAGGCCGAAGAACTGCCCGCGCGCGTTGGCCGCACCCAGGCGTTCGCCGTTCAGGTAGGGCAGGAACAACAGGCGGGCGGCGCCGGGTGGGGCGGCGGCGGCCAGGGCCACGATCTCGTCGTAGCTGGCTTCGTTGCGGTGCAGGACGCGGCGCGCCCACCGCATCGCATCGCCGCCCGCGTCCAGGATGGTGAACGCCGCCCATGCCGCGTCGGCCGTGCGCATGTTGGTGACGACCGCGTCCCGCACCGGGTGCGCCGCGTAGGCGGTCATCAGCGTCGAGGTGCCGGTGATGTCCGAGCCGCGATGTGTGGCCGACACGCCGGAGCCGAGCAGGGTGGCAGCGAAATCGCTGGTGCCGGCGGCGACCGGAGTGCCTTCCAGCAGCCCGGTGGCGGCAGCGGCCTGCGCCGTGACGGTGCCGAGGAGATCGTAGGAGGCGTGGACGGGTGGCAGCAGGGCGGGATCGACGCCCATGCGGTCGGCGAGCCATCCGCTCCAGGCGTTCTCGCGCGCATCGAACAAATAGGTGCAGGAGGCGTCGGACTCGTCCATGCCGCGACGGCCGGTCAGGCGGAAATTCAGGTAGTCCTTCGGCATCAGCAGGGTGGCGGCGCGCGCGAGCGCGTGCGATTCGTGGGTGGCGAGCCACCGCAGCTTGAAGCCGGGCCAGGCGACCGTGGGGGGGTTGGCGGTGAGCGGCCACAGGACGGCGGTGTCATTGGCAGCCGCGAAGGCGGCGACCTCGGCGGCCGGCCGCTTGTCGTTCCATAATTGCGCGGTGTCGAGAACCAGATCGCCCGCCGAATCCAGCAGCACGATACCGTGCATCTGCCCGCAGGCGGCGACCGCCAGAACGCGATGGGGCGCATTTTCCACGGCGGCCAGCACGTCGCGGATGCTGGCGACGGCCCCCGCCCACCAATCCGCCGGCCGCTGCTCCGCCCAGCCGAAGGCGCGGACGATTTGTTCGTGCTCGCGGGCGCGGAAGGCGAGGATGCGGCCGCGCATATCGACCAGCGCCGCTCGCACGCTGCCGGTGCCGACGTCGATGGCGAGCAGCAGGTCTTTGTCCCGCACTGGTGTCACGCGCCCTCCGAGCCGCGACTTAAGCGCGGCGGCGGCGGATGCGCAAACCTCGGTCTTTAAAGATTATTACGAAATAGTAACAAAAAGGGCGTGCCAAGGTGCCGGCTCCCATTCGGTCGAAATTTTGACTTGGGGGCCATCGGGAGCGTGAGGGAAGCAGGCGCAGAGCCTGTACGCCGCAGGCGTGGTCGGCGATGGGCCGGCCGGTGTGAGCCCGCGTTTCCGGTTCCGCGACCTGGGCCGGAGCTTCGGCGGCGGGGCCGGGGCGGGCCGTGCGGGGTTTCCGGCTTTCGGCGGATCGCTGTGGTGCTCCTGCCCTGGTGGCGGCCCGGCTGGGAGCGACCCGGCTGGGAGCGTCTGGCGCGGCGGGGGAGTCCGTTTCCTGTTGTGCCTTGATGGTGGCGGCGAGGAGAGCGAGGGCGTCGCCCAAACCCCGGATGTGATCCTCCATCCTGGCGAGCAGCGCCTTGGGGCAGAGCCAGCCGGCTCGCGCGGCCAGGGCCCGGACCAGACCCAAAAGGGCTGTCACGAGGCGCTCTGCCGGGGGAAAGGGCGGGGTGTTGTTCACGCCTCGTTCTTATCCCAAGCGACGGTGGGTGGGCAAGCAGAAAAATAACATGTTTCGAAAACTTCGGATGCCCAGGTCCTCTCCGCCCCGGAGTCCCTCCGGCCCGGTTGCCCGGGCCGGAGGGCGCCCTACCGACGCACCGTCACCTTGATCTTGACGACCACGGTGACGATAATCCGTAGGGACCTCCCATGGTTGGACATGGAGGGTTCTCCGAAAGGCGGTCAACCAGCCTTGACCGCATAGGCGGCGCCGGGATGCACCCCGGCGCCGTCATCGGTTTAGACACAATACTGCCTTAACAACAAAATAGTGCCGATACCCACCGTCAGCGTCGAGATCGCCTGTGGCAGGCTGGGGTCATATCTTTGCGTTGGCGACCTGAAACGTCATCCACATCGGCCGCGGGATACAGCAAGCGGGAAGCTCGTTATCCACAGATGACGCAGATGGATGCGTCAGTGGCCGCCCCGGAGTCCCTCCGGCCCGGTTGCTCGGGCCGGAGGGCGCCCTACCGACGCACCGTCACCTTGATCTTGACGACCACGGTGACGATAATTCGTAGGGACCTACCATGTTTGTCCATGGAGGGTTCTCCGAAAGGCGGTCAACCAGCCTTGACCGCATAGGCGGCGCCGGGGTGCGTCCCGGCGCCGTCATCGGTTTAGACACAATATTGCCTTCACAACAAACCGCCCCCCCTGCGCTGGCGACGGCCCGCGATGGTATTGCCGCGAGCGGTCTGGCGGCGGACAGTTCGTCACCTGCGCCGTGGAAGGGGGACGCCATTGGAACCGCTGCAACCTGCCACCCGCCCGACGATGCATTTCCTCGGCGTCACCACGGGCCGGTCTTCCATCATGGCCGTGTTCCCGCGCTGGGCGGCGGCGCTTGGGCTGGGCGACTGCGCATTGCACGGCATCGACCTGCCGCCGCGCGCGCCGGCCGAGGATTTTCGCGCCGTTGTGGCGTTCATCAAGGACGATCCGCTGTCGCTCGGCGCGCTGGTGACGACACACAAGCTGGATGTGTTTGCGGCGGCGGGGGCTCTGTTCGACAGGCTGAGTGCGGAGGCCGAGGCGTTGGGGGAGATAAGCTGCCTGTCCAAGCGGGACGGGCGATTGCTGGGCCATGCGCTGGACCCGGCCGCCAGCGCGCTGGCGTTGGCGGCGTTGCTGCCGGCGGGGCACTGGCGGTCTCGCGGCGAATGTTTCGTGATCGGCGCGGGCGGGGCGGCGCTGGCCATTTCCGTTTGTCTGGCCAAGGCCGGCGAGCGGCCGGCACGGCTGATCGTATCCGACCGCGATCCGATGCGGCTGGATCATTTTGCTGCGACGTGGCGGGGAATGGGGTTCGATTTGCCAGTCCACTTCGTGGCCGCCGCCGACAATGCAGCGGTGTTGGCGGGCTTGCCGGCGCGCTCGCTGGTGGTGAACGCGACGGGTCTCGGCAAGGACGCCCCCGGCTCGCCGCTGCCGGACGGCGCCGTGTTTCCGGCCGGTGCGGTCGCGTGGGAGTTGAACTATCGCGGGAATTTGGTGTTTCTCGATCAGGCGCGGGCAGGCGGGGCGCGCGTGGCGGATGGCTGGGTGTATTTTCTGCACGGCTGGACGCGCAGCATCGCGGAGGTTTTTCACGTCGATATCCCCACCCATGGCCCCACGTTCGAGGCGCTGTCGGGCATCGCGGCGGAGACCCGTTGACGAGGGGTCGGTTGGTCCAGTCTGATTGCGGGGATCGCAAGGACGCATGCCGCATGAGATACAGCATCGCCGCCGCTGCCCTGGCTGCCGCGTGTTGGGCGGGCGCCGCGCAGGCGCAGCACGACACGTTGAGCATCGGGATCGCGCAGTTCCCCTCCAGCCTGCAACCGGACATCGACGCGGAGGTCGTGCGCTCCTACGCGATGGGGTTTGTGATCCGCCAGATCACCGCGTTCGGGCCGGACTGGAAGAATTCCTGCCTGCTGTGTGCCGAGTTGCCAACGCTGGACAACGGTCTTGTGAAAATCGAAGACCGGCCGGACGGCAAGAAGGGCATGGCCGTGACTATCAAGCTGAAACCGGACCTTGAGTGGGGCGACGGCGTGCCGGTGACGGCGAAAGATATCGCGTTCACCTGGAAACTCGGCTCCGATCCCGCCAGCGGCTTTTCCAACCCCAATCCGTGGAACCGCGCCAGCAGCGTCGATGTGGTGGACGACCACACCGCCGTGATGCACCTGACCCGCGTGCGCGCCGACTACAACCAGTGGGACCAAATCCTGCCCGAGCACATCGAGGGGCCGGTGGTGGCGAAGGCGGCCGGGGCGGGGGATTATCTGACCGGCACGGTGTATAATCGCGCGCCGCTGACGCCCGGGTTGTACGACGGGCCGTACATGATCACCGGCTACGACAGCGGCGCGCAGATCGTGATGGAGCCGAATCCGCACTGGGCCGGCACGAAGCCGGGCTTCAAGCGGATCGTGCTAAAGCACATCGAAAACACGGCGGCGCTGCAAGCGAATTTGCTGAGCGGCGACGTGGACATGGTGGCGGGCGAGGGCATCGGCCTGACCATCGACCAGGTGCTGGCGCTGCAAAAGCAGCATCCGGATGCGTTCCACTACGAGTTCAGGCCGAGCCTGGCGTTCGAGCACATCGACCTGAAGAAAGAAAACCCGCTGCTGGCCGACGTGCGGGTGCGCCGCGCACTGCTGATGGCTATGGACCGGCAGACCATGGTGGAGAAGCTGTTCCACGGCACGCAGAAGGTGGCGACGACCTGGGTGAACCCGCTGAATCCGTATTACGATCCGAGCATTCCGGTGGTGAATTTCGACCTTGCCGGCGCCCAGGCTTTGTTGAAGGAGGCCGGATGGAACCCGGGCGCCGACGGCATCTGCACCAACGCCGCCGGTGCGCGCTTGAGTTTCGAGTTGGGCACGACGGCCGGCAACCGCTTGCGCGAATTGCAGGAGCAGGTGCTGCAAAGCAACCTGAAAAATGCCTGCGTCGAGATCACGCTGAAGAACGAACCGGCGCGCACCTTGTTCGGCGAGACGTTGAAGAAGCGGCTTTACACCGGCATGGAAATGTATGCGTGGGGCAGCAACGTCACCGAATCGCCGCTGCGGACGCTCGGCTCCTCGCAAATCCCGACGGTGGCGAACAATTATGGCGGCTCCAACTACATCGCCTTTTCCGACCCGAAAATGGACGCCGACATCGACGTCGCGGAGACCGAGCTTGATCCGGCCAAGCAGAAACTCGTGTGGGCCGACATGCAGAAAATCTATGCCGAGCAACTGCCCGTGCTGCCGCTGTTCTTCCGATCCGAAGCGCACGTTACGCCGACCTGGCTGCGCGGCTACCAGCCGACGGGGCAGGGGGATTTGAGCAGTTACTGGGCCGAAAACTGGCACCCGGCTTGATCCGCGCGGCCGTCTTTGCGGGGGGGCTGCTGCTGGCCGGGCCGGCGGCGGCGGCGCATCCGGATTTAACCATCGGCGTGTCGTCGTTCCCCTCGACATTGCATCCGGCCATCGACCCTGACCTGATCAAATTCTACGTGCTGGGGTTCTCGGATCGGCCGGTGACGACGTTCGACGCGAGCGGCAAATTGCTGTGTTTGCTGTGTACTCGCATTCCCTCCGTGGCCAACGGCGACGCGGTGCCGGAAGGGGCCGGCATGGCGGTGACGTATCGTTTCAAGCCGGGCCTGACATGGGGCGACGGGGCGCCGCTGGGGGCGGCCGATCTTGCGTTCACCGCGCGCGTGGGCCGCGACCCGAACAGCGGGTTTGCCAACACGCATACCTGGGCGATTGTCAGCCGCGTCGATGTGATCGACCCGCTAACGGCGGTGATGCACTTTACCGAGTTGAACTATCAGTTCGATCAGCTTGGCGAATTGCTGCCGGCGCATCTGGAAGAATCCGTTTTCGACCGCGCGGCCGGCCCCGGCGAGTATGCCCGCCAAAGCTTTTATGCACGCGATCCGACCAACGCCGGCTTGTACAACGGCCCGTATCGTATCACTGGCTACGACTCCGGTAGCCGCGTGGTGCTGGAGCGGAATGCGAACTGGCACGGCAAGCGACCGTATTTCGACCGCGTGATCGTCAAATCCATCGGCAATACCGCCGCGCTGCAAACCAATCTGCTGAGCGGCGACGTGGACATGATTCCGGGTGAGGGTGTGGGGCTGACGCTGGATCAGGTGCTGGCGCTTCAGAAGCAGACTCCGGATCAGTTCGTGTATGCCTACAAGCCGAACCTGACCTACACGCACATTGACCTGCAACTCGACAATCCGATCCTTGCCGACGTACGCGTGCGGCGCGCTTTGCTGATGGGGATTGATCGGCAGAGCATGGTGGACAGATTGATGGGCGGGCGCGTGCCGGTGGCCAACGGATTCGTCAATCCCATCGAGCCGACCTACGACGCCGATGTGGCGAAATATCCGTTCGATCCGGATCGGGCGCGGGCGTTGCTGAAGGAGGCGGGCTGGACGCCGGGCGACGACGGGATTTGTCGCAATGGGGCCGGGGATCGCCTGTCGCTCGAATTCAGCACCAGCAGCGGCGTGCGCGCGCGCGAGCTTTTGCAACAGGTGATGCAGAGCGAGTGGCGGCACATCGGCGTGGAGACGATTATTCGCAACGAACCGGCGCGGACGTTGTTCGGCGAGACGCTAAAGCATCGCGCGTTCAAAGGCATGGCGATGTTCGCCTGGAGCAGCGGCATCGAGAGCACGCCGCGCCAGATTTTGCATAGCGGGCAGATCCCGACGGCCGCGAACAATTGGGGCGGCGGCGACTACACTGATTTTCATAACGCGACGATGGATGCAGACATCGACGCGATGGAGAGGGAGCTTGACCCGGAAAAGCGTCGGACGCTGTGGCTGGAGATGCAAAAGATCTATTCCGAACAGTTGCCCGTACTGCCTTTGTTCTTCGGTTCGGAGGCGCATGTCTGGCCGCCGTGGCTGAAGGGCCTGGTGCCGACCGGGACAAATGCGCCGACGACGTTGTGGGCGGAAGACTGGTACGCCGAATGACGGACGTGCTTGCCGTGCAGAATTTGACGGTGGGGTTTCCGGTGGCCGGCGGCGTGCGCAACGTGGTGGCAGGAATCGATTTCTCGGTCAGCGCGGGCCGGACTCTTGGCGTCGTCGGCGAAAGCGGCTGCGGCAAGACGCAGGCGGCGCTGGCAGTGATGGGGCTGGTGCCGATGCCGGGCCGCGTGGGCGGGTCGGTGCTGCTGGAGGGGCGCGAAATGCTTGGCCAGCCCGCTGCCGCGTGGCGCAGCGTGCGGGGCGCGCGCGTGGCGATGGTGTTTCAGGAGCCGATGACGGCGCTCAACCCGGTGATGCAGGTCGGGCGGCAGATCGCGGAAGTGTTTTTGCTGCACCAGGATTTGTCCTGGCGCGAGGCGGGTGCGCGCGCGGTGGACTCGCTCGCCGCCGTCGGGATTCCTTCGCCGAAGCAGCGGGCATCCGCATATCCGCACCAACTGTCGGGCGGGATGCGCCAGCGCGTGATGATCGCGATGGCGCTGGCCTGCCGCCCGGCACTGCTGATCGCCGATGAGCCGACGACAGCTTTGGACGTGACGATCCAGGCGCAGATTCTCGATCTGATGCAGGCGTTGCAGGACGAGATCGGCATGGCGATCCAGTTCATCAGCCACAATCTCGCGGTGATCAGCGAGATCGCGCACGAGATCATCGTGATGTACGCGGGACGCGTGGTGGAGCGCGCCCCGGCCGACGATTTGTTTGCGACGCCCCTGCATCCGTACACGCTGGGCCTGATCGCGACCTTGCCCGACCCTGCGCATCGAGCCGATGTGCTGCCGGTGATTGCCGGGGGCGTGCCGAATTTGGACTCCGCTTTCGCCGGTTGCCGTTTTGCCGACCGTTGTCCGCGGGGCGACGCCAGTTGCCGCCGGGCCGAGCCGCCGCTTGAGGAAGTCGCGCCAAATCATTTCGTCGCATGCTTCAAGGTGCGCCAGTGACGTTGGTGGCGCTGGACAATATCGGAGTCAAATTTCCGGTGGGGAGGCGCACCCTGACGGCAGTCGATAATGTCAGTCTGCATCTGGCACCGGGCGAAACGGTGGGGCTGGTGGGCGAGAGCGGCAGTGGCAAGAGCACGCTGGGCAATGTCGTCGCCGGCTTGCAGCGCCCGACCACGGGCGCGATGCGTTTTCGTGGCAAGCCGATGGACACGGCCACGACGAAGGCCGCGCACAAAGAAATTCAAATTGTGTTTCAGGATCCGTTCGGTGCGCTCGATCCGCGCATGCCGGTCTCTGCCATCATCGCGGAACCGCTGCTGATCCAGCGGATCGGCAGCCGCGCGGATCGGGCTGGGCGCGCGGCGGAACTGGTGGAGCAAGTCGGCTTGCCGCGCGACGCGCTGAACCGCTATCCGCATGAATTCTCCGGCGGCCAGCGCCAGCGCATCGCCATCGCCCGCGCGCTGGCGCCGGACCCGGCATTGATCGTCGCCGACGAGCCGCTGTCGGCACTCGACGTATCCATCCAGAGCCAGATTCTCAATCTGATGCGCTCGCTGCAACAGGCGCGCGGATTGGCGTATCTGTTCATCAGCCACGATCTTGCTGTCGTCAATCATCTGGCAGACCGCGTCGCCGTATTGTATCTCGGCCGGCTTGTGGAAGTGGCACCGCGCGCGGAGATTTTTGCCATGCCGTCGCACCCATACACGGTGGCGCTGCTGGAAGCCGTGCCGCGCATCGGCCGCCGCCATCGCCGCGCGGTCGGCATTCATGGCGAAATGCCCAGCCCGCTGGATCCGCCGCCGGGTTGCGTGTTTCACACACGATGTCCGAAGGTGCAGGCGATTTGCCGCGCGGAGGAACCACGCCTGGAACCGGCGCCCGGCCGACCCGCGCAATCCGCAGCGTGCCACTTCAAGTCATGAAACGCTTCCTCCTTGCTCGCACCGGACAGGCGGCGCTCGTGTTGCTGGTGATGAGCTTCGTCATCTACAGCCTGATTGGCCTGATGCCCGGCGATCCCATCGACATCATGATCGCGTCGAACCCCGGTGCCACGCCGGAAGTCGTGGCACATCTGCGGGCCATCTACGGGCTGGACCAGCCGATCGTGCTGCGCTACGCGCATTGGCTGTTCGCCGCCCTGCACGGCGATTTCGGCTATTCTCGCACGCACTCGCAGCCGGTCATGGTCGTGCTGCTGCCGGCGCTGTGGCAGACGTGCAAGCTGATGCTCACGAGTTTTATCCTGAGCGTCGCACTCGCGTTCCTGCTTGGTGTGCTGGCCGCGCTGAAGCCGGGCGGCATTTTGGACGCGATCGTCAGCCTGTTCGCGTTCGCCGGCATTTCCGTGCCGGTGTTCTGGCTGGCCCTGGTGTTCATCCTGATCTTTGCGGTCACGCTGCACGCGCTGCCGGCCAGCGGGATCAGTACTGTTGGCGACGGCGGCTTCGTCGATCAGGCGCGGCATCTGATCCTGCCGGTGACGACATTGGCGCTCGCCAACACCGGCCAGTTCACCCGCTTCGTCCGCGCCGCGATGATCGAGACGCTGCGGATGGACCATGTTCGTACCGCGCGCGCCAAGGGGGCGGGGGAGGGGCGGATCGTGCTGATCCATGCGCTGCGCAACGCGATGATCCCGGTCGTCACCGTCATGGCGCTCAGCTTCGGCGGGTTGTTCAGTGGTGCCTTGATCACCGAGACGATGTTCGCGCAGCCGGGTATGGGGAAGATGATCTACGATGCCATTCTCGGCAACGACTTCAACCTCGCACTGACCGGCCTGCTGTTCGCGACCCTCGTGACGCTGATCAGCAATCTGCTCGCCGATCTCGCCTATGGCTGGCTCGACCCCCGGATTTCGCTGTGAGCACGGAACGTGCCGTCTCGCCCTGGGCGCTGCGTTGGCGCCGATTCCGCCGGCACCGTACCGGCATGGGCAGCCTGTTCATCTTGTTGCTGCTGCTGCTGTTCGTCGCGGCGGCCACGCCGGTCGCGCACTGGCTCGGCGTCGATCCGTACGAGACCGATCTCCTGTCGCAATATGCGCCACCGTCGCCGGAACATCCGCTCGGCACCGACGACGCAGGGCGGGACGAGCTGGTGCGGCTGATGCTCGGCGGGCAGATTTCGCTGCTGGTTGGGGTGCTGTCCACACTCGTCGGCACAGTGATCGGGCTGACCATCGGCGTCGTCTCCGGCTATTTCGGCAAGCGGCTGGATGCGGTGCTGATGCGCTTCACGGATGGCATGATCGCGTTGCCCCTGCTGCCCCTGCTGATCGTGCTCGGCGCGCTCGATCTGACGAAGCTCGGCTTTTCCGCCCAGTTCGCCCATTCGGGCGCGGCCGGGTTCTGGCGCGTCGTCGTGATCGTGGCTTTGGTGGACTGGACGGGCATCGCCCGCCTCACCCGTGCCGCGACGCTCGCGTTGCGCGAGCGTGACTATGTCCGGGCGGCCCGCGTCAGCGGCGGCCGCGCCGGCTACATTATGACGGCCCACATTCTGCCGAACGTGGCCACGCCGCTGATCGTGGCCGTCACGCTCACCGTTGGCCGCGTGATCCTGTTCGAGTCCGTGCTCAGCTTCCTCGGATTCGGCATCGTCGCGCCGACGCCGAGTTGGGGCAATATGCTGAACAATGCGCAGGAACTCGTCACCACGGCCCCGGCGCTGGCGATCTATCCCGGCTTGCTGATCTTCGTCACGGTCATTGCCGTGAATTTCCTCGGCGACGGCTTGCAGCACGCGTTCGACCCGCGCAGCGAGCGGTGACACGACGCGACCCGGCGCGATAGACTGCCGAATGATCGTCCTGCACCATTTGAACAATTCCCGCTCGCAGCGCGTGCTGTGGCTGCTCGAAGAACTCGGGCTGGACTACGAAATCATCAAGCATCGGCGAGACCCGGAGACCAATCTGGCGCCACCAGATTTGGTGCAGGTGCATCCGCTCGGCAAGCTGCCGGTGATCCGCGACGGCGCGCTGGTGTTGGCCGAGTCCGGCGCGATCATCGAATATCTGCTGGAACGCTATGGCGGCGGGCGGCTGGTGCCGCCGCCCGGCACGCCGGAACGGGTGCGCTATCAGTATTTCATGCACTACGCCGAAGGCTCGGCGATGCCGGTACTGCTGCTGAAAGTGGTGTTCGACCAGATCGAGACGGCAAAGGTGCCGTTCTTCATCCGGCCGCTGACGCGCGGGTTGGCGGGGCGCGTGAAACAGGTGCTGGTGCAGCCGCAGCTCGAACGGCATCTGGATTTCATGGAAGCCGAACTGGGCGACAGCCCGTGGTTCGCGGGGGAGCAGATGACGGCGGCCGATCTGCAAATGAGCTTTCCGGTGCAGGCCGCCGCCGCGCGGGCGGGGCTGGACGGCTCGCGGCCGAGGCTGATGGCCTGGCTCGACCGTATCCAGTCGCGGCCGGCCTATCTGCGCTCCATCGAACGGGGCGGGCCTTACCAACTGTAGCGATCCGAGGGAGGCAACAATGGAACAGACGTGGCGCTGGTGGGGACCAGCCGATCCGATCACGCTGAGCCATGTGCGGCAGGCCGGCGCCAGCGGCATCGTCACCGCTCTGCACGATGTTCCGACCGGCGAGTTGTGGACCGTCGAGGCCATCGCCGAGCGTCGCCGCGCCGTCGAAGCCGATCCGGCGCTGGGCCTGCGCTGGAGTGTGGTGGAAAGCCTTCCTATTCCGGAGGCGATCAAGCTGGGGCAGGGGCCGCTCGAACCGCTGTTCGCCACCTACCGCCAGTCGATCCGCAACCTCGCGGCCTGCGGTGTGAACACGATCTGCTACAATTTCATGCCGGTGCTGGACTGGACGCGCACGGAACTGCGCGCCCCGCTGCCGGGCGGCGGCACCGCGCTACGTTTCAACGCGCATCAGTTCGCGGCGTTCGACTGCCTGATGCTGGAGCGGTGTGGTGCGGAGGCCGACCATTCGCCCGAGGTGCTGGCGCGGGGCCGCGCGTGGTTCGCGCAGGCGACCGAGGCGGACAAGCAGACGCTGGTGGACACGATCATGGCCGGCCTGCCCGGCGCGTTCGACCGCTACGACATTCCGGGCCTGCGCACGATGCTGGCCCGGTTTGCCGGCATCGACCGGGCGGCGTTGCGGGCCAATTTGCTCCATTTCCTGCGCAACGTCGCACCCGCCGCCGAGGAGGCCGGTGTCCGCCTCGCCATCCACCCGGACGATCCGCCCCGGCCACTGCTCGGCCTCCCGCGTGTGGTCGGCTCGGCCGAGGATCTTTACGCCATTTTTGCCGGCTGCGAGTCTCCTGCCAGCGGCTTGACGCTGTGTACCGGCTCGCTCGGCGCCGGCGTCGGCAACGATCTGCCGGCCATCGCGCGGCAATTTGCGTCCCGGATTTACTTCGCGCATCTGCGCAACGTGGCGAAGGAGCCGGACGGCTCGTTCATGGAGGCCGAGCACCTCGGTGGCGACACCGACATGGTGGCGGTCGTCACCGCGCTGCTGGAGGAACAGACGCGGCGCAAGCGGGCCGGCGAAGATCGTTGGCGTATCCCGTTCCGGCCAGATCACGGCCACGAACTGATCTACGACCAGGGCCGCCCCACGCATCCCGGCTATCCGGTGATCGGCCGCCTGAAGGGGCTGGCGGAGCTTCGCGGCGTCATCACGGCGGTGGCAGCGTTGAAGGGGCTGGCGACCTAGCCGCGTCGCATGAATCGCAGCGCGAACCTCACCAGCGCCGGCATCGTCGTCGGGCGGCGCAGGCGGGCGTCGTAGCCGGCGAAGCGGCGGTCGTTTTCCGCCAGGCACAGGCGCAGCAGGTCCGCGACGCCCAGATCCATGCCGCTGACCGCTTTGCCGCCCGTCATGGTGAAATTGTCGTGCTTCGCCTCGGCGCGCTTGTCGGCATCCACGGTGCGGGCCACGCTCAATCGGTCCCAGGCGAGCACCACCCACGCGGCCGCCACCCTCGCCTCGAACCACGGCCGGCGCCAGAACGGTGTGCTGTGCCGTGTCCAGGCCACCCAGTTGGCGAAGAGCAGGATGTGGCGGCATTCTTCCTGAATCACCGGCTCGAACGTATCCACCAGTTCGGGCGGGAAGAAGCCGGAGCGTTGGGCCAGCGCGAAGAGGCCGAAGGCGAAAAAACTGTCGATGCACTCGCTGAAGCCGGTGCGGATATAGGCCCATTCCGGGGAGCGCGGCACCAGATACGCGGGTTCGGGAACCAGCGCGATCCCGTACGCCTGGACCAGATTGGAGAGCACCATCTTGTGCCGCCCTTCCTCCCAGCCGTTCAGTTCGATGGCGTCGTGCCAGTCGGGGTCGGCCAGGGTGTGGGCGTAGGACAGCATCCGCTGGCGCGCCTTGCCCTCGGTATGCACCGCGATGTCCCAGATCGGCAGGTTGCCCAGCCGGTCGCGCGCCTCGGGCGTCAGCTTCGGCCAGTCGATCACCGACGGCTTGTACGGGTTGAACGTCTCGCGGAACATCCTGCAAGCGAGCCGTCTGTGCGCGTCACTGCCCAGTTTCACCGGCCCCGGTTCGTCGCCGACCCAGTGGCGGGCGGCCTGATCGGCGGCGGCGATCACGGGCGCGCTCGCGGCGACCGTGCCGAAC
>CAJCJG010000329.1 GCA_903970625.1 Solirubrobacterales bacterium 70-9
GCCTGCGGCTGGCGGCCGGATCGTCGGCGACCGGGGCGGCCAGCAACGCCGTCGCGATGGCGTCGGTCTCGTCGGCCACCGCCGCTTCCGCGTTCACCAGCGCCTCGGCGATCCGCCGCCGCGCGCCGCGCACCAGCCGCGACGGCCCGATCATCTGCAAATACGCGTCCAGCAGCGGCGCGATCTCCGCCTGGCTGTCCTCCGGCAACACACCCAGGCGTGCCCGCAATTTGGTCAGTTGCTTGCGCGATTGGGCGATGGCGGCATCCAGCCGCGCCGTCTCGGCCGCGACGGAGTGCGCGTCGATGACGCGCCGCACGATGTCGGCCGCCGGTTCGGCCGCGCCGAACACCGGCCCGATGGCCACACCGGGGGAAATCGGGATGCCGACCAGCCGCCGCTCCGGCCGCACCTCGCCGCTCGCACGGGCCGCCTTGGGCCGGCGCGCGGAACCGGTCGCGGCCTTGTCGCCGGCGTCCTGGCTCTCAGCCTTGCTCATTGAAGCCGGATTCGACCAGCGCCGAGAGCGCGTCCATCGCTTCCTTGGCGTCCCAGCCTTCGGCCCGCAGTTCGATCGGCGTGCCGATGCCGGCGCCCAGCATCATCAGCCCCATGATCGAGCGGGCGGAGACCGATTGCCCGTCCTTGACGACCTCGACGGACGCGTCGAAACGCTCCGCCAGCGCCACGAATTTCGCGGCGGCACGGGCGTGGAGGCCGCGCATATTGCAGATGGTGACAACCCGGCTCAGGACCGGGGGAGAGTCGGATGGCTCGCCGGCGGACCCGTCGGCGGCTGGTGTCATCCGGTGGTGCCGTTCAGCTTGCCGCCGTTCACGGCGATCAGCGGCGGCAGGCATTGCCCGCCGTTGGCATCCAGTCCACCCGCCAGCGACCGGCAGTGCGGCAGAACCTGAGAGGCGGCGGCGATATATTTCCGCCCGGCATTCTGCGCGCAATCCACGGTGTCGGCGAGCGGCCTGCTTGATCGGACTTTCGCGAGCTTGACCAGCATCGGCAGATTGACGCCGGCCAGCACTTCCACGTCGGCGCGATCCATCTGCGAAATGCACAGATTGCTCGGCGTGCCGCCGAACATGTCGGTCAGCAGCACCACGCCGTCGCCGCAATTGACCTCCTCGATGCAGCGTCGGACCTCCGCCCGCCGCCCCTCCATGTCGTCGTCGGGGCCGATGCAGACTGTCGCGACGTTGCGTTGCTTGCCGACGACATGCTCCATCGCCGCCCGCAATTCTTCGGCCAGGCGGCCATGGGTGACGAGCACTAGACCGATCATGTTTTGATCTCAGGCCTCCTGAGCCTGTACGCTGCGAACGCTGGCCGCACCGCTCGCGCCCATCCTGAGCGTCGTCGTGTCGGCGGGCGCGGCGAGCGCCAGAGTGCCCTCGCGGGCAAGTTCACGGTGTGTCGTGGTCACGCGCCAACCTGTTTCCGTCAGTCTCGACGCCAGTCTCTCGACGATGTGAACGGACCGATGCCGTCCGCCCGTACAGCCAATCGCGATGGTCACGTACTTTTTGCCCTCTTGCACGAAACGCGGCAAGAGCAGGCCCAGCAGGTCCACCAGCTTGACGAAGAACGCGGGATAGTCTGGGTCCGCTTCGACATAGGCGCCGACCTCGGGGTCGAGGCCGGTGCGCATCTTGAGCGCGGAGACATAGTGCGGATTGCGCAGGAACCGTGCATCGAAAACCATGTCGGCGTCGCGGGGCAGACCGGCGGGGAACGCGAACGACAGCAACGAAATCGAAACTCCGCCGAGTTCCCCCGTTTTTGCATCGCCGCCGTAGCGATCCTCGATCAGCCGCCGCAGCGCCGGCACCGGCAGGTCGGTGGTGTCGATCACCAGATCGGCCGCCTCCTGCAACGGCGCCGTCAATGTCTGTTCGGCCGCCACCCCCTCCACCACGCGCCCGTTGGGTGCCAGCGGATGCCGCCGGCGCGTCTCGGTGTAGCGGCGCAGCAGGATCGCCTCGTCGGCCCAAGCGAACACGAGTTCCAGCCGCAAGCCGGGGTTCTGCCGCAGCCGCGCCAGGGTCGCCAGCACCTGATCGGCGTCGAACCCGCGGCTACGGGCGTCCACCCCCACCGCCAGCTTCCGGGCCGAGCCGGATTCGGCGCGCGACACCAAATCCTCGATCAGATGCAACGGCGGATTGTCCACCGCCTCGAACCCCAAATCCTCCAGCGCCCGCAGGATGGACGATTTGCCGGCCCCCGACAGCCCGCTGACCAGCACCACGGGCTGCCGGCCGGCTGACGGGCGGTCGCTCACGCGAACGAACCCGCGATTTGCGTGACGCGGCCGAGCGCGCAATCCAGCGCCAGCGCCACCACGCGCGCCGCCGACGGTTTGGCCGGATCGACGGCGATCAACGGCAGATCGGGCGCGGCGTGCCGTGCCGGTGCGGGCAGCCGCGCCGGGTCCGCGCGCAGCGTCACGGCCAGCCGCAGCAATGCTTCGGGCAGATGCGGCAGCCGCAGGATGCCGAGGCCACGGACCTCCAGCAGTCCCGCGAGGTCCCTCGCCGGGCGCGCCCACAGCCCATCAATTTCAACCCGGTCATCGGCCACCAACACGAATCCATGATCCAGCAGTCGCAGCACCATGTCGGACTTGCCCGCTCCAGGCGGCCCCAACACCAACACCCCGTCCCCGTCGCGGGCCGCGCAACTCGCATGAACCTGCATGCGGCGAAATTGTGGCGCGACCGGCGGCGTAAGGAAAGAGGCTTTCCTGCGTTGACATGAAACGCGAACGGCGCCCATGCGGTCACGCCGCCTTCGGCAGCCTCACGACAAAATGCGCGCCGACGACGTGCCCGGCCGCATCGCGGCGGTTTTCCGCGCTGATTCGCCCCTTCAGCGCCTCCACGATCTGCCGGCTGATCGACAGGCCCAGCCCGGAATGCTGCCCGAAATGTTCGCCCTGCGGCCGCTCCGAGTAGAACCGATCGAAAATATGTTCCAGCTTGGCGTCCGGAATCCCCGGCCCCTCGTCCTCGACGCTGATCTCCACCATCGGCCCGGCCTCGCGCGCCGCCAGCCTGATGGCCCCGTTCGGCGGCGAAAACGACTGCGCGTTGCCGATCAGATTGCGCAGCACCTGCACCAGCCGTCCTTCCACCCCCTGCACCACGCAGCGCCCCTCCGGCGGCACCAGGTCGATGCGCGGCTCGTCGTCGTCCCGCGTCGCCTCGTTGATCTCCGCCAGCGTCGCCAGGATCGGCGCCACGTCCACCGGCATCGTCGCCACTCGCGACAGCTCGGCATCGATGCGCGAGGCGTCGCTGATATCGCTGATCAGCCGGTCCAGCCGCGCCACGTCCTCGGCGATGATCGCCAGCAGCCGCCGCTGCTTGGCCGCGTCGTCGATCCGGATGGAGGTCTCGATGGCGCTGCGGATCGAGGTCAGCGGATTCTTGATCTCGTGCGCCACGTCGGCCGCGAACTGCTCGATGGCGTCCATCCTGCGCCACAACGCCGTCGCCGACTCCGACAAGGCGTTCGCCAGCGTGCCGATCTCGTCGCCCCGCTCCAGCAGCCCGGCCGGCACCGTGCCCGACCGCCCGCGCCCCTCCCGCATCTGCTCGGCCGCCACCGCCAGCCGCAGCAGCGGGCGCGCGATGGTCAGCGACAGATACCAGGACAGCATCACCGTCAGCCCCAGCGCCAGGGTGAACAGCGCCAGAATCGAAATCCGCACCGCGAACAGGCTGTCGTCCACTTCCCGCGCTTCGCGCGTCAGCAGGATGATCCCGACTGTGTGCCGGTTCGTCACCACCGGCTCGGAGACCGTGACCAGCAGCCGGTCGTCGCCGGTGCGGCGGATATAGGCCGGCATTTCGCGGTTCTGGTCGGCCCCGGTCAGCCGCAATTCCTCGCGCACGTCCGGCTGCCATTCCGGCCCGGCGGCCGAGGGTCCGGTATCGAGCGTCGGCCCCTCGCCGCCATGCGGCAGCCACACCAGCACGCTGTCGTAGGCGTGCGCGATGGCACCGAGCACCCGCCCGCGATCCACCGCCGGCGGCAACGGCTCGGTCGTCACCGCCCCGGCATTGCCCTCGCGCACGCGGCTGTCTGCAATCAGTTGCCCGTCCGGCGCATAGAGGCGCGCCTGTGCGCTCGGGGTCGGTTCGGTCAGCCGCCGCAGCAGCGGCCGCGCCTGTTCCGGCACCAATCGCGGCTTGTCGGCATCGTCCTCATGCACCGTCGTCTCGCCCAAGGCACCCGCGTAAATCCGCGCCTGCTCCCGCAAGGTCGTCACCTCGGCGCTCAGCAACCCATTCTGGTACTGGTCCAGATACAGCAGGGCCGCCAGCAGCAGCGCCAGCGGCAGCAGATTCACCAGCAGGATGCGCCGCAGCAGCGTCGAAAACCGTCGCGCCGAGATCCGCCGCGCCACCCGCGAGGCCGGCGCCGGCACGATGATCGGGATGACGCCGGTGTCCGGCATGGCGGTGCGGTCACGCCTCCTTGTAGCGATAGCCGATGCCATAGAGCGTTTCGATGCCGTTGAACTCGTCGTCCACGGTGCGGAATTTCTTCCGCACCCGCTTGATGTGGCTGTCGATGGTCCGGTCGTCCACGTAGATGTTCTCGCCGTAGGCCGCGTCGATCAGTTGGTCCCGCGACTTCACCATGCCCGGCCGCGCCGCCAGCGCCTTGACGAGCAGAAACTCCGTCACCGTCAACTGGATGTCGCCGCCGCGCCACGTACACTGGTGCTTGGTGTCGTCCAGCACCAGTTCGCCGCGCACCATGATGCCGGCGGGCGACGCGCCCGACCCCTCCGCCCGGCTGCTCTCGTTGCGCCGCAGCAGCGCCCGGATACGCTCCAGCAGCAGCCGCTGGCTGAACGGCTTCGTGATGTAGTCGTCCGCCCCGAGCCGCAGCCCCATCAGCTCATCGACCTCCTCGTCCTTCGACGTGAGGAAGATCACCGGCAGCGCCGACCGCTGCCGCAGCCGTTGCAGCAATTCCATGCCGTCCATGCGCGGCATCTTGATGTCCAGCACCGCCAGATCCACCGGCCGCGCCGTGATGCCCTGGAGGGCGCTTTCTCCGTCGGTGTAGGTGCGCACCTGATAGCCCTCCTGCTCCAGCGTCATCTGCACGCTGGTCAGGATGTTGCGGTCGTCGTCGACCAGGGCGATTGTCTGCTTCATCGTGGCGCTCCTGTGCGCGGCCCGGCGTCGCGGCGCCGCCGACCGCCACCATATGGCGCACCATTGTGGCGCATTGCGGATGGAGGGTGAACAAAAAGTGGCGGACCCCGAAGACACACCCGCCTGGGCCGCCCGAAAGCTGCTGCGCGCCGCCCGCGCCGGCACGCTGGCCACGTCGGCGGAGGGCCAACCCTTCGCCTCCCTGGTCACGCCCGCGTGCGCGCCGGACCTCTCCATCCTGCTGCTGCTGTCCGACCTGTCCGAGCACACCAGACATCTGCGCGCCGACCCGCGCTGCGCCGTGATGGTCGCAGGCGCGCCCGACGACCTAAATCCGCAAACCGCGCCGCGAGTCACCGTCACCGGCCTCGCCGAGGTGGTGGACGACCCAACGCTGAAAGCCCGGTGGCTGACGGCCCACCCCTACGCCGCGCTGTACGCCGATTTCGGCGATTTTCACCTCTGGCGCGTTCAACCGAAAGCCGCCCTCTTCGTCGGCGGCTTCGCCCGCGCCCACCGCCTGAAACAGTCGGACCTGACCCCGGACCCGGAAGCCGTCGCCGCCCTGTCCGCCGCCGAAGCCGACGTGATGACCCATTGCAACGCCGACCACGCCGACGCGATGACCGAACTGGCGCATGCCGCCGGCGGCACCGGCGACGGCTGGCGCATGGTCGCCGCCGACGTGGACGGCGTTTCGCTGGCCCTCGGCGAACAAGTCGTCCGGTTCGCATGGTCCGCCCCGGTGGCTGATGCCGACGGGGTGCGGAAGGAGCTTATTCGGGCGTTGCGGAAGGTGCGAGCGTAAGACTGCAACTTCCCCCTCTCCCCTTGTGGGAGAGGGCCGGGGTGAGGGGGCGACCAATACAGCACTCGACCGCGTTCTGGCATATGCGCCAGTAGCGAAACGGAAAATTCGCCGCACGCGCTGCGCCGGTCAGGCTGCCAATCTGGCAGCCCTTCCGTGAGACACGGGTCTAATCGGCCAAGCGTTCCTCCTGTATTTTCTTCCACGCACCCCCCGGCAACTCTTCGTAAATAACGAAAAGCTTGTGGCCTCGCTCGGGCGCCGCAGCCCCGGCGCTGTCTGCGAGACCATCCAGGGACGCTGATTGAAGCTGCTAATCAGGGCTGCTTCGCCGTGCGCGTCTTTCCACGACTCTGCTGAACGGCCCAGCTTCTTCAGGTTCTTCGGCATGCGACGTCCTCTCATAACCGGCAAAAAATTGCCGGCGCGGTGGACACGCACGAACCCGCTGGTAGCCCGGCCCAAGGCCTGCGGAGCTGCCATCCACGCGCAACTAACCTCCCGCGCTACTCCCCAGGCCCGATCAGCGGCTTCGTCGCGCGCCTCGGTTGCCGTGTGATCCATAGGGCGAGCCAGCCGAGCAGGGACAGGCCAATCCCGCCGAACGGTACGACCAGCCAATAGGTTTCGACCGTCATGTGCGAAGCCTCCCTAACAGCACTTGCGCCATCGCGATCAAATCGGCACCGAGCGCGATCCAGGATGCAATATGGGCGAAATCGCCCAGCGTGCCACTGACCAGCGATGCCGCGATTCCCGCAAGGATCGCTCCAACGCCGAGATTGTTCAAGGCCGTGGCGAGCAATTGCACGCGCGCGTTTGGGATTGTGTGCATCATTTCCTCCGTAGGAGGATGCTGACGCTACCGGCCGCGCTCGTCACAGGCGACCCGGGAACGGGTGCCAAAATGCCCTATGCTTCGAGAGCCACCCGGAAGACACAGAATATCCACAACCCCCTCGTAGGCTCAGCCGCCTACCCCAAATGCGCCGCCTCATGCACGCCCAGGTCCGGCCGCTCCGCCGTCACCTTCGCCTGAAGAAATTTGATCGCCAGCACGATGGGGTTCGACGGCGCATCCCAATACTCGCCTTTCAGCGGCGAAAATTTCAGCAACGCCACGCTGGGATCGTCCGGCCCCTGCGGAAAATACACGCTCGCGCCCTCGCTCCACAGCGCCGCCAGTTGCGCCGGGTCCTCCACCCGCCCGATCGTCCCGGAGACGGAGACGAAATTTTGCCCCTTCAAGTCGGCAAACCCCAGGCACGCCGCCGGATGCCGCGCCATCGCGGCCTCGCGTTCGGCGTCGGCGTCGGTGATGAACCAGATTGCGTTCTGCTCCTGGCGCGGAATGCTCCGCATCGGCCGCGCGCCGATCTGCTCGCCGTCGTGCGTCGTCAGCATGCAGGTGCCGATGGCCCGCATGTGGTTCCAGATCGTGTCGCGAGGGTCGCTGTCGCTCATACCGCCGGCTCCCGTAATGGCATCGCCGGAAAACGTCGCCGCCCACGTTTGGTTCCCATTATGCGCCGACCTGCCGCACCCAGTCGGGCAAACTGTAGTGGTTGGAGATTCGGGAAATTTTGCCGTCGCGCAGCGTGAAAAATGCGCCGGCCGGCAGCACGTAGGTCTGGCCCGAAGCCGGCGGCGTGCCCGCCGGCACCCCCGGATCGGTCGCGATGTAGGTGCCGTGAACCACGAACTCGGCCGCCGCCCGCGTGCCGCCCGGCTCCGTCATCACCACCACATCCTCGATCCGTTCGCGATAGCAGCGCGACATGTGCGCCATGAAGGCGCGGAACGCCGGCTTGCCGACTTCTTGCCCGCCCTGGCTGATGCCATGCACCACGTCGTCGGTCAGCAACGCCAAAAATGCCTCCAGATCGCCCGCGTTGAACGAAGCGTAGTAGGCCCGCACCAAATCTGCCGCCGCGTTCATGCCGCCACCGTCAGCCGTTTCAAAAATGCCGAAATCCGGTGCCGCCGCATTTCCGACCGCGCCGCGCCGTCGCGCGCCATGTAGTTCAGTTGCACCACATAGCGTTTGCCGACATGGCGCTTGTGCCCGTGCCACGCCGTCGGCCCGTTCGGAAACACCAGCAAGGTGCCATCCACGGGCGGCACTTCGATGGCATAGTCCTCGATGTCGGTGGGCGAGCGCAGCAGCCGCAGGCAGCCGTCCTTCTTGGCCCATGCCGCCTCGTGCGGGTTCAGATACAGCAGCACGGTCACGCGCTTGGCCGTCGAATCGGTGTGGATGCGCCCGTCCTTGTCGCGCGAGGCGCCGCGCAGCGTCACCATGGTCGGCGCGCCGGCCAGATCCAGCCCGAATTTTTGCGCCACCGCGTCGCGAAATTCCGCGCCCTCCAGTTCGCTCAGCAGCGACCGCGCGAGCGGCCCCAGCCGAAGCCCGTCCATGGGGAACGAGCCGCCCTGCGACAGCGGCGGCAACTCCTGCACCAGAGCGGCCAGCGACTCCGGTCGCACGAAATTCGGCACCACCACGTGCGCGAACGGCACGGCCGCCGCCGGCGTCGCCCGCAGTGCGTCGTAATCCATCCGAATCATCCAGCCCCTCCGTTTCTTCTCCCTCTCCCACAAGGGATACACGCTTTCAACCGACGCGAGATTTTATCGAAACATGTTAGTTTTAACTCGCCCCGCTTTCGTCATCCGTATTAACATGTCTGCGTGAAAAACACCCCCACCCTTTCCCCGGCAGACCGGCTCAACGCCTTCCTGTTGATGCTGATCCAGGCCATCGTCGCCCAGTCCGGGGGAAAACTCCCGGCGCCGCTGCTTGCGATGATCGAGGCGCATTTTCGGCGCATGAGCGAAGATTTCGCCCGCCTCGCCGCCAGCGTCGAAAAAGGGGAAGTTCCGTCCCGCCGGGACCGCCGGACCCGGCTCTCGCCCAACGTGGCCGAAAAACCCGCTCTCCCCACCCGGGAAAGGACCGGGGAAAGGGACCGTCCCGCCCGGAACCCGGAGCCGGCAAGCCTCCTCACCCAATTCTCCCCCGCGAGCCGAGACCGCTTAAAGCCAGCCACCGGTCCCCCCACAAAAATTCCAGCCCAAAATAAGCCCGCGCCGTGGCACGCCCATATTGTTCCGTTATCGAAACCATTGACACGACCCCGATGCGCGACCTGTTGACAATCGCGGCCCGGTCTGTTTACTAAACCACTCTGAACAAACAAACGGCCCCGCACAGAACGGGACCGCCGGGAGAACGTCGAAACAATGCCGAACCGCCGTGTCGGGCAGGGGGCCTCGTCGGTCCATATCCGACATTACAATCAGCGGCTGATTTTGCAACGCCTGCGCCGGCTGGGCGAGGCGTCTCGCGCCGACCTCGCCCGCGCAGCCGCCCTCACCAACACCGCCGTCGGGGAGATCATCAAGCAACTGGAAGCAGGCGGCCTCGTCCGCACCATCGGCAAGCGGCATGAGGGCAACCGGGGCCAGCCCGCGACGATGCTGGAACTGGACCCGCGCGGCGCCTACGCCATCGGCGTCCGCCTCGACCGCACGCGGATCGAAACCGCGCTGGCCGACCTCGGCGGCACCGTCCTGTCGCACCGCACCCACGACCACACGCTGCCCCTGCCGGGCGAGACGCTGGAATTGGTGCGCGACGACATCGAGCATCTGATCAAGCTCGTGCCCGCCGCCCGCCGCCGCCGCATCACCGGGGTTGGCGTCGCACATCCATACAATCTCGGCAGTTGGCTCGCCGATCTCGATCTCGCGCCGGACATCTTCGCCGCATGGGAAACCGCGACGTTCTGCCCGGATCTGCAAGCGGCATGCGGCCTGCCGGTGATCGAGGAGAACGACGGCACGGCCGCCTCCATCGCCGAACTGTTTCACGGCCACGGCCGCAGCCACGACGATTTTCTGTACGTGTTCATCGGCCCGGCCATCGGCGGCGGCGTGGCCCTCGGTGGCCAGTCGCTGCGCGGCTATGGCGGTAATGCCGGCGATATCGGCATGATCCCGGTGCAGCCCTCGCGGCTGCCGTCGGCCGTCGCACGGGACGGCCGCCACATCCTGCTCGGCCGTGCCTCGCTGAACGCGCTGCGCCGCCACCTGCGCTTCCGCCACGTCGCGCATGCCGGCTACGCCGAACTCGCCAGCGACCAAGGCGCCGCCGCCGGCGAGGAGTGGCTGGCCGATTGCGCCGACGCGCTGACCGAGCCGCTGCTGACCGCCCGCGCCCTGCTGGACGTGCCGGTGGTCGTCATCGACAGCGACCTGCCCACCGCATGGATCGACCGGCTGATCGAGCGGATCGCCCCCAAGCTAGCCGCCCGCGTGGCCGAGGCGCGGACGCCGCCGATGCTCCTGCGCGGCAGCTTCGGCGCCATGGCCGGCGCGCTTGGGGCAGCGACCCTGCCCCTGTTCCAGAATTTCGGCCCCGGTGCCGGCAGCCTCGCCGGGCCGGGCAATGAACCCAACCGCCAGGGAGGACCCTATGCCCTTGTCGCCTGACGATAAGATTGGTCCCAAGCCGATTCTGGAGATGCGCGGCATCTCCAAGACGTTTCCGGGCGTCAAGGCTCTCAACAACGTCCAGCTCACCATCTATCCCGGCGAGGTGCATTCGCTGATGGGCGAGAACGGCGCGGGCAAGTCCACGCTGATGAAGATCCTCTCCGGCGCCTATTTCGCCGATCCCGGCGGCGAGATCCGCGTCAACGGCCAGCCGGTCCACATCACCGGCCCGCTCAGCGCCAAGGCGCACGGCATCGCCATCATCTATCAGGAACTCTCGCTGGCGCCGAACCTGACGGTGGCGGAGAACATCTATCTCGGCCGCGAAACCCGGCGCGGCCCGGCCGTTGACCGCGCCGGCATGTTCGCCGGCTGCGCCGACGTGCTCGCCCGCCTCGGCGCCACCTTCGGTCCGCGCACCCTGGTCGGCGACCTCTCCATCGCCGAACGCCAGATGGTCGAAGTCGCCCGCGCCATCCACGCCCACTCGAAAATCCTCGTCATGGACGAGCCGACCACGGCGCTCTCCAACCGCGAAACCCGCCGCCTGTTCGACCTGATCCTGCGCCTGAAGGCGGAGGGCCTCGCCATCGTCTATATCTCGCACCGCATGGCCGAGGTGTACGAGTTGTCCGAGCGTGTCTCGGTCCTGCGCGACGGCACCTATGTCGGCACGCTGCCACGCGAGGAGATTCGGCCCGAAAGCATCGTGCGCATGATGGTCGGCCGCGATCTGTCCTCGTTCTACAAAAAGGAGCACGGGGCCGGCTCCACCGGCCGCCCGGTGCTGGAAGTCGCCGGCATCTCGGACGGCAAGCGCGTCAAAAGCGGCAGCTTCACCGTTCACGCGGGCGAAGTGCTGGGCCTCGCCGGCCTCGTCGGCGCCGGCCGCACCGAACTCGCCCGCATGATCTACGGGGCCGAGCCGCACACTGCCGGCACCATCAAATTGAATGGCAAGCAAGTGGCGTTCGGCACGCCGGGCGAGGCCATCGACGCGGGCCTCGTGTATCTCACGGAAGATCGCAAGGCGCAGGGCCTGTTCCTCGACATGACCGTCGGCGAGAACATCAATCTCGGCGTCATCAAGCGCGACGCGACCTTCGGCGCGTGGCTCGACCGCGCCCATGCAAGGCGCCGATCCGTTGCCGCGATCAAGGCCATGACCATCCGCGTGCCGGGGCCGGACATGCCGGTCGGCGCCCTCTCCGGCGGCAACCAGCAGAAGGTGCTGCTGTCGCGGCTGCTGGAAACCCAGCCGAAATTGCTGATCCTGGACGAGCCGACGCGCGGCGTGGACATCGGCGCCAAGTCGGAAATCTACCGCATCATCGACGAACTGGCCAAACGCGGTGCCGCGATTCTGGTCATCTCGTCGGAACTGCCGGAGGTCGTGGGCATCGCGGACCGCGTGGTGGTGATGCGCGAGGGCGAAACCGTCGGCGAGGTCGGCGGCACAACGGGCATCAAAATCACCGAAGAAAACATCATGGCCCTGGCAACGGGCGTGGACATGGGGGTGGCGGCATGAGCAACAGCACGGGCGGCGGCCCGACCATCGCGGGCACGGTCGCGGTCGATGCGAAGGCAACGCGGCAAGCCGGCATGCGAACGCTGGTGCGCGCGGTCGGCATGTTGCCGATCCTCGTCATTCTCGGCGCGCTGATCCAGGTCGGCGGCATCTATTTGACCGGCGAGGGCCGGTTCCTGTCGTGGCAGAACCTGTCGATCGTGGCGCAGCAGGCCTCGATCAACGCGGTGCTCGGCTCGGGCATGACGTTCGTGATCCTGACCGGCGGCATCGACCTCTCCGTCGGCTCCATCCTGGCCGCCTCCGCCATGGTCGGGCTGCTCGGCTCGATCGACTACGGCTATCTCGGCCTCGTCATGGCGCTGCTGATGGGCCTTGTCATGGGTCTGGCGAACGGCGCGCTGATCGCCTTCGTGCGGCTGCCGCCGTTCATCGTCACGCTCGGCTCGCTGACCGCCATTCGCGGCGTCGCACGACTGATCGGCAACGACACCACCATTTTCAACGCCGATCTGCCGTTCGCCTGGATCGGCAACGACAGCCTGACCATCGGCCCGGTCTCCGTGCCGTGGCTCATCATCATCGCCTTCCTGATCATCTTCGCCTCGTGGCTGATCCTGCGCCGCACCGTCCTCGGCGTTCACATCTACGCCGTCGGCGGCAACGAGAGTGCGGCGCGCCTCTCCGGCATCAAAGTGTGGGCGGTGCTGCTGTTCGTCTATGGCGCCTCCGGCGTGCTGGCGGGGCTCGGCGGTGCGATGCAGGCGGCGCGGCTCTATGCCGCGAACGGCTTGCAGCTCGGCCAGTCCTACGAACTCGACGCCATCGCGGCCGTCATCGTCGGCGGCACCAGCTTCGTCGGCGGCATCGGCAGCATCTGGGGCACGCTGATCGGCGCGCTGATCATCGCCGTGCTCAACAACGGCCTCATCCTGCTCGGCGTCTCCGACGTCTGGCAGTACATCATCAAGGGTGGCGTCATCATCGGCGCGGTCGCACTCGACCGCTACCGTTTGCGCGGGTCCGCCCGCACCTGACGCCTCTCCGGGATCCGCGCGCACGGGCCAACCTGGGCGGCCCGGCGCGCGGTTGTCACACTCGCTCCAGGAGGAAGTTACGCATGTTGAAGAAAATCCTGCTCGCCGGAGCCGCGTTGGCGCTCAGCGTCAATGTCGCCTCGGCCAAGGATCTCAAGTCCATCGGCATCTCGCTCGGCTCGCTCGGCAACCCGTTCTTCATCGCGCTGAAAAACGGCGCCGAGTTCGAGGCCAAGAAGATCAACCCGGACGTCAAGATCACCACGCTGGGCTACGACTACGATCTGGGCAAGCAGAACACCCAGATCGACAATTTCATCGCCGCCGGCGTCGATCTGATCCTGCTGAACCCGGGCGACCCGAAGGCCATCGAGCCGGCGATCCGCCGCGCGCAGAAGGCCGGCATTCCCGTCGTCGCCGTCGATACCCATGCGGCCGGCGCGGACGCCACCGTCGAGACCAACAACGTGCAGGCCGGCACCATCGCCTGCGAGTATCTGATCGACAAGATGGGCGGCAAGGGCGACATCCTGATCGTCAACGGCCCGCAAGTCTCCTCGGTGATCGAGCGCGTCAAGGGCTGCGACGCGGTGGTCGCCAAGCATCCGGGCGTGAAGATTCTGTCGCAGGATCAGGACGCGAAAGGCTCGCGCGACGGCGGCCTGTCGGTCGGCCAGTCGCTGCTGACCCGCTTCTCCAAGGTGGACGGCGTGTTCGCCATCAACGACCCGGAGGCCATCGGCGTCGAACTGGCCGCCAAGCAGCTCAAGCGCACCAGCTTCCCGATCACCGCCGTCGATGGCGCGCCGGATGCCGAAGCGGCGTTGAAGGACCCCAGCGGACTGCAATTCGTCGCCTCCGCCAGCCAGGATCCGTTCCTGATGGCGCGGCTCGCCGTGCAGGCCGGCGTGAAGATCCTCGGCGGGCAGAAGCCGGCGCAGGACGTGCAGCTCATGGACAGCAAGCTGGTGACGCGCGACAACGTCAACGACTACAAGGGCTGGACGGCCGCCCACTAAGCGTGCTGGCTGGTCGATAATATCGTTGCGGGAGGGCGCCGGCCGCGCAGCCGGCGCCCGACCTTTTTGTCCTGCGCCGGCCCGGCCGGCAACTGGTGGAGATGCCCATGGTAGCCCGCGTGATCGCCGTCGATCCGTTCGACATCGTGGTGTTCGGCGCCACGGGGGATTTGGCCGCCCGCAAGCTGATCCCGGCGCTGTTCCACCGCGACGAGGCCGGCCAGATTCCGCCGGACGCCCGGATCATCGGCGCCTCTCGCCGCAAGCTGAGTCCCAAGCAGTATCGCGAACTGGCCAAGGGCTGGTTGCTGGATCATGTCGCGGCTGAAGATCGCAAGGATGGCAAGGTCGATCGTTTCCTCGGCCGCATCGGCTACGTGTCGGTCGAGGGCGACGGCGACGTGGGCTGGGACGATCTGGCCAGCGCGCTGTCCGATCAGCCCGACCGCATCCGGCTGTTCTATCTCGCCACCGGCCCGGATTTGTTTGGCCCGATATGCGCCGGCATCGGCCGCCACAATTTGAACACGCCGAATTCGCGGGTGGTGGTCGAAAAGCCGATCGGCAAAAGCCTCGCCTCGGCTACCGCCGTCAACAACGCCATCGGCGCCGTGTTCCCGGAGGATCGCGTCTATCGCATCGACCATTATCTCGGCAAGGAGACGGTGCAGAACCTGATGGCGCTGCGCTTCGCCAATGCGTTGTTCGAGCCGTTGTGGAACGCCGCCCACATCGACCATGTGCAGATCACGGTTGCCGAAACGCTCGGGGTGGAAAGCCGCGCCGGCTATTACGACACGGCGGGCGCCCTGCGCGACATGGTGCAGAACCACATGCTGCAACTGCTCTGCCTGGTCGCGATGGAGCCGCCCACGTCGCTGGCCGCCGACGCGGTGCGCGACGAGAAGCTGAAGGTGCTGAAAACTCTGGTCCCGATCACGCCGGAAACGGCATCGGAAAACACCGTGCGCGGGCAATACCGCGCCGGCGCCTCGGCCGGCGGCCCGGTGAAGGGCTATCTGGAGGAACTCGGCAACCCCAATAGCCGCACTGAAACCTTCGTCGGCATCAAGGCCGAGATCGCCAACTGGCGCTGGGCCGGGGTGCCGTTCTACCTGCGCAGCGGCAAACGGCTGGCCAACCGCGTCAGCGAAATCGTCGTGGCCTTCCGCCCGATCCCGCATTCGGTGTTCGACAAGAGCGCCGGGCCCATCGACGCCAACCGCCTCGTCATCCGCTTGCAGCCGGACGAAGGCGTGCGACTGTGGCTGATGATCAAGGACCCCGGCCCCGGCGGCATGCGCCTGCAACATGTCCCGCTCGACATGAGTTTTGCCAGCGTCTTCAACGTCCGCAACCCGGACGCCTACGAGCGGCTGCTGATGGACGTGGTGCGCGGCAATCAGACTCTGTTCATGCGCCGCGACGAGGTGGAAGCCGCCTGGACCTGGGTGGACCCGATCCTGGACGCCTGGGGCAACGCCAGCGACGCACCCAAGCCATACACGTCCGGAACCTGGGGACCAAGTGCGGCCATCGCGCTGATCGAACGCAACGGCCGGACGTGGCACGAGGACGAGGGCTGACGCCTCACTCCTCGCCCGGTTCGGGCACGAACATGTAGCCGACGCCGCGCACGGTGCGGATCGCCAGCGGCGAGGCCGGATTGTGCTCGATCTTGCGCCGCAACCGCGTCACCCGCAGGTCGATGGCGCGGTCAAAGGCGCTGCGCTCGCGCTGGCTGGTCACTTGCATCAGCCAGTCGCGTTCCAGCGGCCGGTGCGGATGGGCGGCAAAAATGCGCAGCAGGTCGAACTCGCTGGCGGACAATTTCTGCGGCGCGCCCCCGGCATCGCGCAGTTCGCGTTGTTCCAGATCCAGCAGGCAGCGGCCCATCCGCACCCGCGCGGCGCCGGCCGGCGGCCGCACCCGGCGCAACACGCTGCGCACGCGTGCGAGCAGTTCGCGCGCCACGAAGGGCTTGGCCACATAGTCGTCGGCGCCGCTCTCCAGCCCCTGCACCCGGTCCACGATCTCACCGGCCGCCGAGACCATCATAATGCCGACCTGCGGCCCCCGGCCGCGGACATGCCGCGCCAGACTGAAACCATCCTCACCCGGCAGCCGCACGTCCAGCAGCACCAGGTCCGGCAGCTCTCGTTCCAGCAACGCCCGCAATCCCGCTCCACCACCAAAATCGGACACGCGGAAGCCCTGGTCGGCCAAGAAGTCCGAGAGCAATCGGCGCTGGAACGTCTCGTCTTCTACAATCGCAATATGTAATGAAGATGACATGCCCCAGCCCTCGAACCCCACCATCCTGCTGTTATTATGTCCAGATCGCAGAGGCAACGCTGCCGGCGCGATTAATCGATCCCATCCCACATAACAGCCGCGCGCAGCGCAGCTTGGCGCGCCACATGTGTTGACCGGTGCTGCCTCCCCTCCTATGCCCGGCCTTGCAGTCGCCGAGGGAGGCACCGATGGGCGTGATCCGCCAGCAGATCGAGACGTTGGAGGACAGCCCGATCATCGAGGTGTTCCGGGAGGGTTTTGGCCTGCCCGACCTGATCGCGATGTGGGCTGGCGAGCCGGACGTGCCGACCCCCGCCTTCATCTGCGACGCGGCCAGCAAGGCGCTGCACGAAGGCCGCACCTTCTACACCCCCAATCGCGGGATCGCCCCGCTGCGCGAAGCCCTGCTGCGCTATCACAAGCGCATCTACGGGATAGACCTGCCGGAAACCCGGATTGCCCTGACGCTGTCGGGCATGAGCGCCGTGATGTTGGTCGCGCAAGCCACGGTGCAGCCGGGCGACAACATGATCGCCATCACGCCGTCCTGGCCGAACGTGATGCGCGCCATGCAGATCAACGGGGCCGAAGTCCGCGAAGTCATGCTGGCGCGGGGCAACGAGGGATGGCGCCTCGACCTGGACGCGGTGTTCGCCGCCGCCGACGCCAACACGCGAGTCATTTATCTCGCTTCGCCCGGCAACCCGACCGGCTGGCAGATCGAACGCCCCGAAGCCGAACGCCTGCTGGAATTCTGCCGCGCGAAAAACATCGCGATCCTGTCGGACGAAGTGTATCACCGCATCGTCTATGACCGCGAAGTCGCCTTCAGCTTCCTCGACATCGCGACGCCGGACGACCCAGTGTTCATCGTCAACAGCTTTTCAAAGTCATGGGCGATGACAGGATGGCGGCTCGGGTGGGTGATCTATCCCACCTATGCGCTGAGCGCGTTCGAGAAGCTGGTGCAGTTCAACACATCCGGCGGCCTGGAATTCTTGCAGCACGGCTGCATCGCCGCACTCGATCACGGCGAGGACTTCGTCAAATTCTTCCAGGATCGGTGCCGGGTGGCACGCGACATCGCCAACGCCCGCCTGAACGCCATGCCAAGAGTGCAAAACATCCCCAGCAGCGGCGCGTTCTATGCGATGTTCGGCGTGGAGGGGATGACGGACTCACTCACGTTCTGCAAACGCGCCGTCCACGAAGCCCGCATCGGCATGGCGCCGGGCACGAGTTTCGGACGTGGCGCCGAACATCTGGTGCGGCTCTGCTACGCCAAAAGCCCGGAGAATCTGAACGAGGCGATGGACCGGTTGGAGAAATTTGTCGCAGGGTATGTGGAGTAGGGTGGGACGCCCGCGAACACACAGCTTCAACGCGCCGCCCTAAACCTGCCCCGGCAACGCGGCAACCTGCGATATTGCGACACCCATGAACGGTGGCGTCGTCACGGCCACTCCCTGAAATCCAAACTTACGATACAGTGCCTCTACATCTCGGGTGCCGGGCGTCACTACCAGAAAGCGAACGCCGACCACCCCATCGCCACCACCGTCGCCGCCATCGCCCCCGTGGCGATCCACCCCATCACCTTCAAACCTATCGGCAGCGTGAATCGCTCCATGATCGCCGGCCGCATCGTCAGATGCATCATCACCGCCATCACCGGCACCGCCACCACCCCGTTCAGCACGGCACTCCAGTACAACGCCTTGATCGGGTCGATCGCCGAAAAATTCAGCGCCGCGCCCAGCACCATGCCGCCCGCGATCGTGGCGTAGAACGCTTTCGCCCGCCTCGGCAGCCGCGCCAGCCCGACATGCCAGTGCAGCGCCTCACCCACCGCATACGCGGCCGACCCCGCCAGCACCGGCACCGCCAGCAGCCCCGTGCCGATGATCCCGGCGGCGAACACCGCGAACGTGAACGGCCCCGCCACCGCCCGCAGCGCCTCTGCCGCCTGCGCGGAGGTCTGGATGTCGGTCGTGCCCTTGGCGTGCAGCGTGGCCGCCGTGGTGATGACTATGAACAGCGCGACGAGGTTGGAGAACGCCATGCCCACCCAGGTGTCGAGTCGGATGCGCGAGAACTCGCCCTTCGCCTGCTCCGGCGCCCGCACCAGCGGCTTGGCGCCCGGCCGCACCTTCTGGTCCTCCACCTCCTCCTCGGCCTGCCAGAAGAACAGGTAGGGGCTGATCGTCGTGCCCAGCACCGCCACCACCGCCATCAGATAATCGGCCGACGACGACAACGGCGGCCACACGATTGCCAGCCCCACCTCGCCCCACGGCACATGCACCGCGAACGCGCACATCACGTAACTGAACAGCGCCAGACACAGATATTTTAGGATCGACACGTACCGCTGGTAGCTGACGAAAATCTGCAACAGGCCGGACAGAACGGCGAACAGCGCCACGTACAGCAGCGCCGGCCCATGGATCAGCAATTGCAGGCCCGCCGCCATCGCCCCCAAATCGGCGCCGAGATTGATCACGTTGGCCAGCAGCAGCAGGACCACCACAGACCCCGCCAGCCACGGCGAATAGTGCCGCCGCAGATTGCCCGCGATGCCGAAACCGGTCACGCGCCCGATCCGCGCCGAAATCTCCTGGATCGCCACCATCAGCGGGTAGCTGAGCACCAGCGTCCAGGCGAGCCCGAAGCCGAACTGCGCGCCGACTTGCGAATAAGTGGCGATGCCGCTCGGGTCGTCGTCCGAGGCGCCGGTGATCAGCCCCGGCCCCAGCATATTGAGCAGCTTCGGCCGGTCGCCCGGCACGGGCTACTTCGCTGGCTTGGCTTTCGGTGGTGGCGGCGGTGGCTGGGTGCGCGGAAAGCCGCCCGGCGGAGCCGAGACCTTCTTGTCTGCTTTCGGCTTCTTGGCCTCGCGGCCAGCCTTGTCGCGGCCTTTTGCCATGTCCAGAACTCCCGTGTGTCAGCGACCCATGCGCTGCAAGAAATCCAATTGCCAGCGCATTTCGTCGATGGCCAGCGGAAAACTGCCGCCCTCGCCCGGCCGCAGCACTGCCGCCGGCCCCACGCGGCACAGCAGCACCTGCAACGGCCCCGCGATCCGCATCGAGAACCCGGCCTTCCAGATCAGACTGACGACGCCCTTGGCGCTGCGCAGCGTCACCGCCCGGTCCACGACAGAGGGCGCCACGCCGGAGGCCAGGGCCAGCATCGCCGTACACAGCCGCGCCTCGCCCCGCTGCGCCGCCGCCAACAGCGCCGCTTCGTCCAGCCGGTCCTGCGCCAGCAATTCCTCGGCGCGATACACCGCGTCCTCCAGCGACGGGTCCCCATGCATCACCCGCGCCTTCGGCAGCCGCTCGGCCATCCGGCGCTGCAACTCCCGCGTCACCTCCGGGTCCAGGTCGCCGCGCGTCGCCAGCACCCCCAGCAATTGCGTGGTGACGATTTCCGACAGCGCCCGCGCCGCCCGCGCCGACAACGAGGGGCGCCGCACCAGCGGGTCGTGCCAGTCCGGCTGCGCGCTGGCCCGCGCCGTCAGCGTGTCCAACGTCGCCTCACGGATCGCCGCCGAGCGGTTGCGCAGCAGAATCCCGATCAACCGCGTGTCGGCGCTCATCGCGATCGCGTCCGCGACCGACCCTGGCAGGCCCGGCCGGCTGGCCACCGCCTCCGCCGTGCCCGCCGCCGGCGCTTCCGCCAGCAGCGCCAGCAAATCCTCGGCCGACAGCAGCGGCGACAGCCGGATCACCGGGTCGCTGACCGGCATTGCGCTATCGCGCGCCAGCCGCAGGATCAGTTCCTTGGGCGCGGACGGCATGTCCTTGACGACGTTGGCAATAGCGGCCCGCACCCGCACCGCCTCGTCCTCCACCAGCCGCGCCAGCGTACGTAGCGCCTCGCCTTCCAGTTCGCAGCGCTGCATCGCCGTCATGTTGGGGATCAGGGATGCCAACTTGCGTCCCAGCAAGGTCCGCACCCGCTCGTCGCGGTCGGACGCGAGCAGGATGTCCACATGCTCGGGTGCGGCGACGTTCATCGCCACTGCCGCCCGCACGGTGACGGAGGGGTCGCGCGCCAGTTCCCGCAACAGGTCCGGGGTCGTGTCCGGCGAGGAGCCCAG
>CAJCJG010000330.1 GCA_903970625.1 Solirubrobacterales bacterium 70-9
ACAAGCGCGGGCCTTGGCCCGGGCGGCTTGTTATTATAACGTAATGCTATCCCCGCCTTGCATCCCCACCCCCTAATCGCCATTCTCCGCCGCCGCGCGCCGGACCCCCCTGTCTCGGATGCCGCCGAACCGGAGTTGCCGAGCCGATATGCTGTATTTCTCCCGCCTGAAGACCGCGTCGATCCTCGGCGCCTGCGTCCTCGGCGTGCTGTTGTCGTTGCCGAATCTGTTCGCCGCGCCCGCCGCGTGGCTGCCGTGGCGCACGATCCATCTCGGCCTCGATTTGCGCGGCGGCTCGTACCTGCTGATGGAGGTGGACATGTCCACCGTCGTCAAGGAACGGCTCGACGGGCTGGCCGATCAGGCGCGGCGGTCGCTGGAGCGGGCGGGGGTCCGCCCGTACACGATCACACAACAGGTCGCCGACAATCGGCTGACGATCAAGACGCCGGACGCGGCCAAGCTGGACGACGTGGCGGCGGCGCTGCGGGAGTTGGTGACGACCACCGGCCAGGGGATCGGCGCACGGCCGGACATCGACATCGCGCGGACGGCGGACGGGGTGACGGTGACGCTCTCCCAGGTGGCGCTGACCGACCGGGCCAATCAGGCGGTGCAGCAATCCATCGAGATCGTCCGCCGCCGCATCGACGAGACCGGCGTGCTGGACCCGGTGATCACCCGGCAGGGCCAGGACCGGATCGTCGTGCAGTTGCCGGGCGTGGAAGACCCCGAGCGGATCAAGCAACTGCTGGGCAAGACGGCGCGGATGACGTTCCGGCTGACCGACGAGAACGCCGATCCGTCCGCCACCGTGCCACCGCCGGGCGAGGATTTTCTGCCGTTCGCGGACAAGCCGGGCCAAAAAATCGCGGTGCGCAAGCGCGTCGAGGTGGACGGCGCCAACTTGACGGACGCGCGCGCGGGGCAGAACGGGCAAACGGGCGAATGGGTGGTCAATTTCACCTTCGACAGCCTGGGCACCAAGCGGTTCGCCGACGTGAGCCGGGCCAATGTCGGCCACCCGTTTGCCATCGTGCTGGACGACAAGGTGATCTCGGCACCCGTGATCCGCGAGGCGATCACCGGCGGGCGGGGGCAGATCAGCGGCAATTTCACCGCAGCCTCGGCCACCGACCTATCGGTGCTACTGCGCGCGGGCGCGCTGCCGGCGCCGCTGACGGTGGTGGAGGAGCGCAGCGTCGGGCCGGAACTGGGGGCGGACGCGATCAGGGCCGGCGCCCTGTCGCTCGGCGCCGGCTTCGTGTTCGTCATCATTTTTATGGGCGTGTTTTACGGCCTGTTCGGCTGGTTCGCGAACATCGCGCTGGTGGTCAACCTGATCCTGATGGTGGCCATTTTAAGTATGCTGAACGCGACGCTGACGCTGCCGGGCATGGCCGGCATCCTGCTGACGCTCGGCATGGCCGTGGACGCCAACATCCTGATCAACGAGCGCATCCGCGAGGAAGTGCATAACGGCCGCACGCCGCTGAACGCGATGGAAACCGGCTTCCGGCGTGCGCGCTCCACCATCATCGACAGCAACGCGACGGCGTTCCTCGCCCACGTCATGCTGTTCATCTTCGGCAGCGGGCCGGTGCGGGGATTTGCCGTTACGATCACGGTCGGCATCGTCACCACGCTGTTCACGGCCACGATGCTGGCGCGGCTGATGATGGTGCGATGGTACGCGGCCAACCGACCGCAAACGTTGCCGGTATAGGGAGCCGCATCATGTTCTTCCGCCCCCTGCTCCGCATCGTTCCCGACCACACGCGCATCAAGTTCATGCGCGGCCGCTTCGCCGGCATCATCGTCTCCGCCGTGCTGTCGTCGCTGTCGATCGGGCTGTTTTTCTATCCGGGCCTGAATCTGGGCATCGACTTCAAGGGCGGCATCGTGATGGAGGCGCGCACGGACGGCGCCGCCGACTTCGCCAAGATCCGCGCGGCGCTGGAGGCGCAAGGGCTGCGCGAGCCGGGCGTGCAGCGGTTCGGCAGCGACAGCCAGGTGCTGATCAAACTGGAGACGCAGCAGACCGAAAAGGCGACCGAGGAAGTGGTCGGCCGCGTGCGAACGGCGCTGGAACAGGCGCAGCCGGGCACGAAGCTGCTGCGGACGGACGCGGTCGGGGCCTCCGTCTCGAACGAATTGTTCTGGAACGGGATTTACGCCCTCGGCATCAGCCTGTTGATGATCCTGGTCTATATCTGGTTCCGCTTCGAATGGCAGTTCGCCGTCGGCGCGGTGGTGACGCTGCTGCTGGACGTGACCAAGGCGATCGGCTTCCTCGTGGTCACGCGGTTCGAGTTCGATCTGGTGATGATCGGCGCGATCCTGACCATCATCGGCTATTCCACCAACGACAAGGTGGTGGTGTACGACCGGATGCGGGAGAATCTGCGCAAGTACAAGACGATGCCGCTGCGCGACCTGATCGACCTGTCGATCAACGAGACGCTGAACCGCACGCTCGGCACGTCGGCCACCGTGTTCCTGGCCAGCCTGCCGCTCGCGCTGTTCGGCGGCGCCACCCTGTCCGGCTTCGCGTGGGTGATGCTGTTCGGCATTTTCGTCGGCACCTCGTCCTCGATCTTCATCGCGGCCCCGATCTTGCTTTTCCTGGGCGAGAACCGCCTTCGCCGCGACGCCGCAGCGCCTGTGGCACCGCCGAAACCCGTTCGCTGACGTTTCGAAAACCATATGACAAAAGCGTGATATTTGTACCCGCGCGTCGCTCGCATCGGGTCGTGTATTGATGTATCAGTATGTGTAGGTATTCGTAACCGATACGCTCGTGCGGGGAACTTGGAGTTGGGCATGACACGGCAAGGCGCCTCTCACCCGATCCAGACCGGCTGCGCCGGCCTGCCTGCGTGACCGGAAAAGCAGACCGCTTGTCCACCCTCACGCCCCGCCACCCCGTTGACCGGTCCGGTTGCCGTTGCACGCCCGGCGATATGCCGGTGCCGCTGGCCGAGATCCGCGAGGCGCTGGCCGCCGCCCGCATTCATGCGGTGTATCAGCCGGTCGTCCGCCTGAGCGACCGGACGCCGGTGAGCCTGGAGGTGCTGGCGCGGCTGCATCATCCGGTGCGGGGCACGCTGCCGCCGGACCTGTTCGTGCCGCAGATCGAGGATGCCGGCCTCGCCTTCGCGCTGACGCGGGCGGTGGTGGCCAGTGCGTTCAAGGACTGGGGCGGCCGCGCGCTGGAGCGGCTGGATTTGTCGCTGGCGCTGAACTTCCCGCTGGATGTGCTGTTGCACCCGGCGGCCATGGTGTGGCTTGAGGAGCGGCGCGAGGCGGCGGGAATTGCCGCCGAGCGGATCGGCATCGAGCTGACCGAGAGCCGCCCGGTGACGGACGTCGCCGATCTGGCGCACGCCATCGCCGGGCTGCGCGACGCCGGCTATTCGCTAGCCATCGACGATGTGGGACCAGGCGTGCGCCAGCCGCGCAATTTGCTTGGCCTCGGCTTTTCGGCGCTGAAGCTTGACAAGGGATTGGTCGCCGGCAGCCGCGACGATGCGGCGATGGCAAAGCTGCTGCACGCGACCGTCGCCTCCGCCCACGCCGCCGATCTCGTGGTGGTGGCGGAGGGTGTTGAGGACGAGGCATGCTGGCAGCAGATGCTGGCGGCCGGCGTGGAACAGGCGCAGGGATTCCTGATCGCGCGGCCGATGCCGGCGGCCGACGTGGCCGGCTGGCACGATGCGTGGCGCGCGGGCTCCTCGTCGGCCACACCAACAATCTGAGGCGGTTGCGGGCAGCCTGATTCGAGGATGGCCGGTTGACACATGCGCGGCCCGGGTAGCAGCCTTGCACATCGCCCCGACGCCCAGACGCGCCGGGGTGTCGCGTAACGACCGGACCAAAAACCTTTAGGGGATACTCATGAACAAGCTGCTTCCCGCAGCCGTGCTCGCCGCGGCGGTGGCCGGCGTGGCCGCGACTGCGCCCGCCCGTGCCGACAGCATCAAGCCCGCCATCCTGTTCGACATGGGGGGCAAGTTCGACAAGGGCTTCAACGAAGGCGTCTATAACGGCAGCCAGATCTTCTCGAAGCAGACCGGCATCAAGATCCACGAGTTCGAGGTGCAGAACGAGGGCCAGCGCGAGCAGACGCTGCGCAAGTTCGCCAAGGCCGGCGACGATCCGGTGCTGGCCATCGGCTTCGCGCAGGCGGACGGCCTGACCGTGGTGGCCAAGGAATACCCAAAGACGAAGTTCGGCATCATCGACATGGTGGTGGACCTGCCGAACGTACATTCGTTCGTCTTCAAGGAGCAGGAAGGCTCCTATCTCGCCGGCATGCTGGCGGCGATGGCCACCACGACGAAGAAGGTTGGCTTCGTCGGCGGCATGGACATTCCGCTGATTAGCAAATTCGCCTGCGGCTATGTACAGGGCGTCAAGGCCGTCGATCCCAGCATCGCGGTCTATCAGAACATGACGGGCACCACGCCCTCCGCCTGGAACGACCCCGTGCGCGGCGGCGAACTCGCCAAGAGCCAGATGGAGCGCGGTGCGGACGTGGTGTACGCCGCTGCCGGTGCCACTGGCCTCGGCGTGCTGCAAGCGGTGTCGGATGCCGGCAAGCTCGCCATCGGCGTGGACAGCGACCAGAACTATCTGCATCCCGGCCACATGCTGACCAGCATGGTCAAACGCGTGGACGTGGCGACGCAGGACTTCCTGACCGACGCCAAGGCCGGCAAATTCACCGGCGGCCTGTCCGCACTCGGCTTGAAGGAAGGCGGCGTGGACGTGGCGTTCGACAAGGACAACGCCGCGATCGTCAAGCCGGAGTGGAAGGCGAAGGTCGAGGCTGCAAAGAAGGACATCATCGCCGGCAAGATCGCCGTCCACAACTACATGGACGACAACAAGTGTCCGGTGTCCTAGCCGCGCGCGCGATCTAGGGAACCAATCCGCATGGTGGCATCGCCGGCGCGGCAGCGAGACGCAACCGCGCCGGCGGTGGAATTGCGGGGCATCGACAAGCGGTTCGGCACCGTCCACGCCAACCGGTCCGTCGATCTGGTCGTGCAACGCGGCCACATCCACGGGCTGATCGGCGAGAACGGCGCCGGCAAATCGACGCTGATGAGCATTCTGTACGGCTTCTACACCGCCGACTCGGGCGACATCCTGGTCGGCGGCAAGGAAGTACGAATCGCGGAGAGCCGCGACGCGATCGCGGCCGGCATCGAGATGGTGCATCAGCATTTCATGCTGGTCGATCCGATGACAGTTCTTGAAAATGTCATTCTGGGCGTCGAGGGCGGCGCGTTGCTGCGGCGGCATGTGCCGAAGGCGCGCGAGGAACTGCGGCGCATTTCCGCCGAGTACGGGCTGAATGTCGATCCCGACGCGGTCGTCGGCGATCTGCCCGTCGGCGCGCAGCAGCGCGTCGAAATCCTGAAGGCCCTGTATCGCGGCGCGGAAATTCTTATTCTCGATGAGCCGACCGGGGTACTGACGCCGCAGGAAGCCACCGACCTTTTTCGCGTGCTGGCGGCGCTGCGCGCACAAGGAAAAACCGTCATCCTGGTGACGCACAAACTCCGGGAGATCATGGCGATCACCGACCGCGTTTCAGTGATGCGCGCGGGGCAGATGGTGGGCCATCGCGATACGGCGGACACGTCGCGCGAGGAACTCGGCGAACTGATGATCGGCCGCAAGCTGGCGACACGGCTGGACAAGGCGCCGGCCAACATCGGTGCGGTGGCGCTGGAAGTGCGCGGCCTGAGCGTGCGCGATATCCAAGGCGTGCAGCGGGTGAAAGACGTGAGTTTTGCCGTGCGCGCGGGCGAGATCGTCGGCATCGCGGGGGTTTCGGGCAACGGGCAGACGGAGTTGATGGAGGCGCTGGCCGGCATGCGGCGGCTGGAAGCGGGCAGCGTGACGGTCGGCGGCGCGACGGTATCGGCCGAGCACCCAGCGTTCGCGGACAGGTTGCGAAAACTCGGCATGGCACATGTGCCGGAGGACCGGCTGCGTACCGGCCTGGTGCCGGCGTTCGCGGCGCGGGAGTCGGCGATTTTGGGCTATCAGGACGACCCGATGTACTCGCGCGGCCCGCTGCTGGACTGGCCCGGCATCGACCGGCACACGCAGGGGCTGATGGAGAAATACGAGGTCAAGCCGCCGATCTCCCGCCTGCGCGGCGCGCTGTTCTCCGGCGGCAACCAGCAGAAGCTGATCATGGCGCGGGAGATGGAACGCGACCCGACGGTGCTGCTGGTGGGGCAACCGACGCGCGGGGTGGACATCGGCGGCATCGACTTCATCCACCGCCGACTGATCGCGATGCGGGACCGGGGGAAGGCTATTCTGCTGGTATCGGTGGAACTGGACGAGATTCTGCGCCTGTCGGACCGGATATTAGTGATGTTCGACGGCCGACTGGTCGGCGAGTTGCTGCCGGAGAACGCGGACGAACGGCAACTGGGCCTGCTGATGGCGGGGGCGGCGTGATGGCCTCGGTGTTAACCCCTCACCCCGGCCCTCTCCCACAAGGGGAGGGGGAGACGAAAGCCTCCGGAAACCTTAACCCATGAGCGGTACGGCCCTGCGGCTGCCCTGGTGGGCGGACTATATTTTGTTGCCGTTGCTGAACCTGTTGCTCGCATTGCTGGCGGCCGGGCTGGTGGTGGTGGCGACCGGCGAAAACCCGCTCGATGCGGTCGTGACGATGGTCAACGGCGCGTTCGGGTCCGGCGAGGGGATCGGCTACACGCTGTACTACGCCACCGACATGATTTACACGGGCCTTGCCGTGGCCGTAGCGTTTCATTGCGGGCTGTTCAATATCGGGGCGGAGGGACAGGCCTATATCGCCGGTCTCGGCGTGGCGTTGGTGTGCCTGTATCTGGATTTTCTGCCGTTCTGGCTGGTGCTGCCGCTCGCCATCGCGGGCGCGGCGTTGTTCGGGGCCGGCTACGCGGCCATTCCCGGCTGGCTGCAAGCCAAGCGCGGCAGCCATATCGTGATCACCACCATCATGACCAACTTCATCGCCTACGCAGCGATGGAGTACATCCTGGTCAACGTGCTGATCAAGCCGGGCCAGATGTCGCCGGAGACGCGGTATTTCGCGCCCAACGCCGTGCTGCCGAAGATGGACGCGATGTTCGCCGCCATCGGCGTCGATATCGCCGCCACGCCGCTGAACCTCGCGTTCGTCGTCGCCCTGCTCTGCATCGCGCTCGTCTGGGTGCTGATCTGGCACACGCGCTGGGGCTATTCGTTGCGCGTCGTCGGTGCCTCGCCGCGTGCGGCCGTCTATGCCGGCATTGCGCCGGCCGGGCGGGTGATCCAGGCGATGCTGCTGTCGGGGGCTCTGGCGGGCGGCGTGGCGCTGAACGAGGTGATGGGGGCGCAGGGTAAATTGCTGATCAATTTCCCCTCCGGCTACGGTTTTACCGGCATCGCGGTGGCGCTGATGGGCCGCAACCATCCGCTCGGCGTGCTGATCGCGGCGATCCTGTTCGGCGCGCTGTATCAGGGCGGGGCGGAACTGACGTTCGACATGCCGGCAATTTCTCCATATCTCGTCGTCGCCCTTCAGGGCTTGGTGATTTTGTTCACTGGCGGACTGGCGACGATGCTGCGGCCGGCATTGGTGCGGGCGCTGCGCATCGGTGCGGGAGCGCGGTGATGGAGCAGCTCGACCAGATCGTCCCGCTGCTGGCCGCGACCATCCGCGTCGCCGTGCCGCTGATTTTGGCCGGCATTGCCGGATTGTTCTCGGAACGCTCGGGCGTCGTCGATGTCGGGCTGGAAGGAAAAATGCTGGCTGGGGCATTCGCCGCCGCCGCCGTCGCGAGCATCACCGGCAGCGTCTGGCTCGGGCTGCTGGCGGCCATCGGCGTGGCCGGTGTGCTGGGCATCCTGCACGGCTTCGTCTGCATCACCCAGCGCGGCGATCAGGTGGTGTCGGGCGTGGCCGTCAACATCCTGATCTCCGGCCTGACGATGACGCTCGGGCTCGCGTGGTTCGAGCAGGGCGGGCAGACGCCGCCGTTGCCGGCCTCCGCCCGCTTCGGCGTGGTGGTGCTGCCGTTCTCGGAGACGATCGGGCAGATTCCGGGCATCGGCCGGTTCTACACCGAGGTGCTCGGCGGCCAGAACATCTTGGTCTATCCGACGTTCGCGCTGGTGCCGCTGGCGTGGTGGGTGCTGGGCAGCACGCGCTTTGGGCTGCGTATCCGCGCCGTCGGCGAAAGCCCGGCGGCGGTGGACACGGCCGGCATCTCCGTCGTGCGGCTCCGCTACGCGGCGGTACTGATCGCGGGCGCGCTGTGCGGCGTGGCGGGCGCCTATATTTCGACCGCGCAAGGTGCCGGGTTCGTGCGCGACATGACCGGCGGGCGCGGCTTTCTGGCGCTGGCCGCACTGGTGCTGGGCAAGTGGCGGCCGTGGCCGACCCTATTCGGCTGCCTGCTGTTCGCAGCACTCGATGCCGTTGCGATCCGCTTGCAGGGCGTCGTGCTGCCCGGCATCGGCGCGGTGCCGGTGGAGTTCGTGCAGACGATCCCATACATCATGACCATCATATTGCTGGCCGGCTTCGTCGGCCGCGCCATTCCCCCGAAGGCGAGCGGCCTGCCTTACGTGAAGGATAGGTGACTTGATCCCGCAGGAAATCATCCGCCAGAAACGCGATGGCGGTGTGCTCAGCGACGGGCAAATCCGCGATTTCATCGAGGGTGTGACCGACGGCCGCATCTCCGAGGGGCAGGTCGCAGCCTTCGCGATGGCCGTGTTCCTGCGCGGCATGACCACGGCGGAGACCGTGGCGCTGACGCTGGCGATGCGGGATTCCGGGACCGTGCTGGACTGGCGGAAGCTCGGCGTGTCCGGCCCCGTCGTCGATAAACATTCGAGCGGCGGGATCGGCGACAAGGTCAGCCTGATCCTGGCGCCGCTGCTGGCCGCGTGCGGCGCCTCCGTGCCGATGATTTCCGCGCGGGGCCTGGGGCACACCGGCGGCTCCGTGGACAAGTTGGAATCCATCCCAGGCTACAATGTGGACGCGGACGAAGCGACGTTCGCCCGCGTGGTGCGGGACATCGGTTGCGCCATCATCGGTGCCACGGAAAATCTGGCCCCGGCCGACCGGCGCCTGTACGCGGTGCGCGACGTGACGGCGACCGTCGAAAGCCTGCCGCTGATCACCGCATCAATCCTGTCGAAGAAATTCGCCGAGGGAACGCATGGGCTGGTGATGGACGTGAAGGCCGGCAACGGCGCCTTCATGGCCGACATCGACGCGGCACGGGGACTCGCGAAAAGCATCGTGGATGTCGGCAAGGGTGCCGGCGTTCCGACCGTATCGCTGATCACCGACATGGATCAGGTGCTGGGCACCTCCGTCGGCAACGCGCTGGAGGTGGAGGAGGCGCTGTCGTTTCTGGCCGACGAGGTGCGCGAGGCGCGGCTGACGAAAGTGACGCTGGCGCTGGCGGCGGAGGCGCTGGCCCTGTGCGGCATCGCCGATGATGTGGCGGCCGGCCGCAAGCTCGCGCAACAACATTTGGACGACGGCAGCGCGGCTGAGCGGTTCGCCCGCATGGTGGCCGCCCTCGGCGGCCCCGCCGACCTGTTCGCCGCCCGCCACCTGCCGCGCGCGAAGCTGGCGTGGCCGGTGTATGCGAAAGTGCCCGGCTATCTGGCGGCGATGGACACGCGGGCCATCGGTCTGGCCGTCATCGGCCTGGGCGGCGGGCGCACGCGCGCGGGCCAGAAGATCGACTACAGCGTCGGGTTTTCGGGGTTCTGTGCGTTGGGCGAGACGCTGGATGCCACCCGCCCGATCTGTCTGGTGCATGCCAACGACGAGGACGCGGCGGAGCGGGCTTCGGCGGCGATCCAGGCGGCGATTACGATGAGCGTGACGGCGCCGGTGGTGGGGGCGGTGGTGAAGGAGCGGGTTGTTTGAACCCAAGACTCCCACGATACGACAAGGCGCGTCGTGCAAGCCACTTGCCGCTGAAGACGATGTTGTTTCGAAGAAAATGTTATTCGTTGGAGCCGAGACATCTCTTTGCCGGCATGTTGCCTTTCAGTCGGATCCATTCGATGAGATCCGACGGCAAAATCTTCCGCAACGGGCTGCACGCGCGGATCGAAAGCACAGCAAGCCGTCTTTACCGCGATGCTTTCCGACAGCACTTGCGCGCCAAAATCGCACGCAAATCCCGCCGGAATAAAACCCGACTATAGTGTTACATCGCGATAAATGTCGTCCAGTGCAATCACGATCCCGGGCGGGTCGAATGTGACGACACCGTCGGTCACAACCGACGAGAGGATAGCGTCCGCAACCCGCCGATGATGCACCACTTCCCTGCGCCTGGCACCGACGACGAGATAGTGCTGGATCGAGGCGACGCGAAAATATCCGGCCAATTTCTCGCCGGTATCGACCGAATGTGTGCCGGGAGACAGCACCTCCACGACGACCACCGGATTGGGCGCGGCGACATCGTTCGGCCCTGGCGGCGAACCGGCGTTCACCAAAGCATCCGGTTCGTAGTCGGTATGTTCGCCGACCTCGACGGTGACACCGTCACCGAACGCGCGACAATCGACCCCCGCTTTGCGGATCGCGTTTTTCAGCGCCTGCAAGACCGCGAATTTGAGTTCGACGTGGACGATTCGTTCCGGAGTCATCTGCACCACCCGCCCGTCCACGCGCTCGAATCGCCCATGCGGTTGCTGCTCTGCCCACGCGCGAAAATCGGCGCGGCCGATGGTGCCGGATATGTCGATAGCCGAATCCCGATTCATTCCGCAGATCCCCGACTGCCCCTTATTAAGCCATATAAGTGTTGCAGTTGCGAGCCACGCGCGGACATGGAAAAAACCGCCATGGCCGACGCACACCTGTTGCTCGACCGCGTGACGGTGGCGGGGCGCGAGCGGCCGCTCCTGACCGGGCTGTCGCTGGCGCTGGGGCGTGGGCAGACGCTGGCACTGCTGGGGCCGGAGGGGGCCGGCAAGACGGCCGCGTTGCTGACAATTGCCGGGTTTCTGCGGCAGAGCCTCGGGACCGTGAAACTCGCCGGGCGCGACATCACCACGGCCCTGCCGGAAAATCGCGATATCGGGATGGTGTTTCAGGAGGACGCGCTGTTCCCGCATCTGTCCGTGCTCGACAACGTTGCCTTCGGGCTGAAGATGCGCGGCCATGGGCGGGCCGACCGCCGGCAGGCCGCGGCGCAGGCGCTGGAGGCCCTTGGTCTTGCCGGGCTGGCTCAGGAACACCCCAGCCGCCTGGATGCCCCCAAACGACGTCTGGTGGCCCTGGCGCGGGCCGTCACGTGCCGGCCGGCGCTGCTGCTGGTGGACGAGGCGCCCGCCGGCAGCGAGGCGCTGCGCACCGTGCTCGGCGCGGAGCATGTCACTGCCGTCCTGGCGACCCACGACCGCGCCGCCGCATTCGGTTTGGCCGATCTGGTGGCCTTGCTGCGGGACGGCGCGCTGGAGCAACTCGACACGCCGAAGGCCTTGTTCGAGCGGCCGGCGACGCGGTTTGCCGCCGAGTTCACCGGTCCCTGCAATCTCTTACCGGCCACCCTTTTGGGCCACGCTGCCGGCGGGGCGGTGTTGAAAATGTCGGGCGGCACGGCGAACGCGCAGGCGCGGCCGGATCTGCGAGCCGGCCGTGTGCTGCTGTGCCTGCGGCCGCATCAGGTGCGGCTCGACCCATCCGGTCCGTTGCGCGGCGTTGTCGAGCGGATCGACTACCAGGGCGCCCTCACGCGGCTGACGCTGCGGCTGCCGGAGGGGGCGCTGGTCGCCGATCTGGCGCAGGCGCCTTCTGGACTGGCGCCGGGGGTGGCACTCACGCTCGGGTGGGCGGCGGACGATGCGTGGCTGTTGGCGGACGCATGATGCGCCGCCGCACCCTGCTGCTGCTTGCCGCCATGGTGCTGCTGCCGGCCGCGATCGGGTGGCTGGTGTTCTTCGGTGCCCCGCTCGGGATGCTGGGGCTGGAGAGCGTACGGCACCACGGTGCGGCCGAACCGGGCCTGCTGCCGCCCACGTACGCCAAAATGCTGGCCAACCCGCTGTACCGCCGGTTGCTCGGCGAGACGTTCAAGCTGGCTGCCATGTGCGCCGCGATTTCGCTCGTCGTGGGCTACCCGATCGCGTGGGGCCTGCGGCTGGCGGCCGACTGGGCGCGGCGCAGCCGGTCGGCCGGCGCGCTCGGCCCGGTGTTGCTCAACGTCGTCATGCGCAGCCTGGGCTGGCTGGTGGTGCTGGGCGAGTTCGGGCTGCTGAACCTGGTGCTGCGCACGCTGCGGCTGGAGGCGGACCTTTCGCGCCGCTCGCGGCTGTTCGACGAACTGAAAGAGTTGGGCAACATGCTGGAAGTGTTCTTCCCGTTCATGGTGCTGGCGCTGTACGGCGCGGTCTCGCGCATCGACCTGGCGACCCTTCGCGCGGCCCGCAATCTGGGCGCCACCCGCACGCGGGCGTTTTTCGAGGTGGTGGTGCCGCTGAGCCTGCCCGGCGCCGCCGTGGGTGTCGTGAGCGTATTTGCGCTGGCGACCGGCGCCTACATCACCGTCGCCGCGTTCGGGGGGGTCAAGGTCCGGGCGATGGCGGAGATGGCGTACGAGGAGAGTTCCACCCTGGTGAACTGGCAATTGGGCGCCGCCGTACTGGTGGTGGTGGTGGTCTCCGCCCTGGTGCTGCTCCGCCTGCTGTTCGCCGGGCTGCGCCGCGCCGACCGCGACGCGCCGGCGCGGTAGGCGGCTACTTCGCCGACAGCTTGCTGAGTTCGATCTCGTTCACCTGGATCGGGTCTTGCTTCAACATGCTTCCCACGTAGCCGCGCTGCCCCTCGATCTGCCGCTCCTGGCGCATGGCCTTGATCAGCGAATCCCGCGCTTCCGGCAGCGTTGCTTGCGCCGACGGCTTGCTCGCGATCAGTTTGATCAGGTGCCAGCCGTTCGGGCTGCGCACCGGGTCGCCGACGGCGCCGTCCGCCAGCCCCTGCACGACGGCGCGGATTGCGGGCACAAGCGCGTCCTCCCGCACCCAGCCCAGGTCGCCGCCGTTCGCGGCAGAGGTTTTTTCGTCCGAGTAGCGTTTGGCCAGGGCCGCGAAGTCGGCGTGCTGCTTGACCACTTGCTGCCGCAGGTCGGCCAGCTTGTGCTGGTCGTCGTCCTCGACCTGTTTGGGCGCGCCGGGCGGCACGCCGAGGAAGATCTGGGCCACATGATATTGGCGCGGTGTCAACAGCTTGGCCTTGTTGGCGTCGTAGGCGGCCTGGACCTGATCGTCGGTCGGAAAGGCGGGATCGACCGGGACCTGAGCGACAATCCAAGTGCCGGCCAGCACCTCGTCCCGCGCCAGCTTGAGGCGGAATGCGACGTCGTCGCGCTTGTCCCAGCCCGCCGCCTCGGCCTGCCGGACCAGGATCATTTTCAGCAGCCGGTCGCGCACCGCCTGGAGCAGCGCCGAGGGATTGCTCTCCAGCAAATGCCGCTGGTCGGGATCCGCATTGCGGATCAAATCGCGCACGGCGCTGGCCGTCAGTTTCACGTCCCCGCGCTGCGCCACGATCGCGTCGAAAT
>CAJCJG010000331.1 GCA_903970625.1 Solirubrobacterales bacterium 70-9
GCCGCCGCGCCACCGCGCCGGAGCCGCCGCCGCACGCCAAGCAGTGGCTGCTGCGCAACCGCCAGTTCCTTGCCTTCATCGCCTGCTGCGCGGCCTTCCACCTGAGCAACGCCGCCCAATTGCCGCTCGCCGCCACCGAGGCCGCGCACCGCGCCGGCAGTTGGGCCGACATCGTCACCGGCACCGCGATCACCGAGCCGCAAATCATGGTCGCCCTGGTCTCGCCCTGGGTGGGCCGGCTCGCCAACCGGCGCGGCCGGCGCTTCGTGCTGCTGGTCGGCTTCTGCGCCCTGCCGGCCCGCGCAGTGCTGTTCGCGCTCAGCCCGACAGCGGAAATGGTCATCGGGGCCCAATTGCTGGACGGCGTCAGCGCCGCCGTGTTCGGCGTGCTGCTGCCACTGGTGGTCGCCGATATCACCTTCGGTGGCGGCCGCTTCAACTTCGCGCTCGGCATCGCCAGCGTCGCCTGCGCGCTTGGGGCGGCCGTCAGCAACGCCGCCGCCGGCGCCCTGGCGCAGATGGCCGGCCTGCCTGCCGCGTTCCTGGCGCTCGCCGCCCTCGGCGCAGGTGCCGTGGCGCTTGTTTGGTTTATCATGCCCGAAACCGCGCACCTTCCGCCGGCACCCGACCCTCCCATGAGGCAGCAACCCACATGAACATCGACATTCAGGTCGGCAGTCCGAAACTCGTCATCCACCAGGGCGAGGCCGTCTGGCTCGCCGACCCGGATGGGCAGGTGCCGTCCGAGAGCGAGCGCGGCCTGCTGTTCCGCGACACGCGGCTGATCAGCATGTGGCGGCTGTACGCCAATTTCGCGGAATGGGAGCCGCTGAACGGCGGCTCGCCGACGCATTTCGCGATGCGGTCGTTCCTGACCAACCCGAAAATCCCGACGCAGGACGGCGACATCCCGATGCGGACGCTGCTGCTGACCCTGAGCCGCTGGATGGAGGGGGGCGTCCACGAGGATATCGACATCGTCAACCACGGCCAGGCGCGCGCGACGTTCAACCTCGACCTCGTCATGCGCTCCGACTTCGCCGATCTGTTCGAAGTGAAGTCGGGCCGCCTGGTGCGGCGCGGCCGGATCGTGACGGAGTGGTCGGACGCCGACCAGCGGATGACCATGTCCTACCGCAACGGCGACTTTTTCCGTGGCCTGACGATGACCGCCCGCGCCTCGTCGCCGGCGGCGTCGGCCAACGGGCGGATCAGCTTCGCCCTCGATCTGGCGCCTGGACAGGCGTGGCACGCCTGCCTGCTGACCGACCTGCACGACGGCCCGGAAACGCTGACGGCGCCGACCGGCTGCACGTCCGACTGTGGCGGGTCGGTCAGCGCCGCGTCGCTGGCCGCATGGCGCGCAGCTGCCACCAAGCTCGCGGCGCCCAACGAGGAATTCTATCGGTTCTTCCATCAGGCCATCGACGATCTGGCCGCCCTGCGGCTGCCCTATGCGCGGCCGGAGGGGGTCGCGGTGGTGCCCGCCGCCGGCCTGCCCTGGTTCGCCGCGCTGTTCGGCCGCGACAGCCTGATCGTGGCCCTGCAAAGCGCCCCGGTGACGCTGGCCTTCGCCCATGGCGCGCTCGCCGTGCTGGGCGACTGGCAGGCGCGCGAGCGGGACGATTCGCGCGACGCCGAACCCGGCAAAATCCTCCACGAGCTACGGCTGGGGGAACTGGCCCATTTCAAGCTGATCCCGCACACGCCCTACTACGGCACGGCGGACGCGACGCCGCTGTATCTGGTGCTGCTGCATCAGGCATGGCGCTGGACCGGCGACCGCGCGTTGCTGGACCGGCATATCGAAACCGCCGAACGCTGCCTGACCTGGATCGACGAATGCGGCGACCGCGACGGCGACGGGTTCCAGGAATACCAGACGCGCGCGCCGCACGGATACGAGAACATGGGCTGGAAGGACGCGGGCGACGCGGTCGCCTACCCGGACGGCACGCTGGTGCGCGGCCCGAAGGCGCTGTGCGAACTGCAAGGCTACGTCTTCGCTGCCTGGACCGGCATGGCCGAGATTTTTCAGGCGCTCGGCCGGACGGACGAGGCCATCGAGATGCGGGCCAAGGCGTCGGCGTTGTTCGAAAAATTCAACGACGTCTTTTGGGACGAGGATTTCGGCGGCTATGCCTACGCGCTCGACGGCGAAAAGCAGAAGGTTCTGACCTCGGTCTCCAATGTCGGCCATCTGCTGTGGTCCGGCATCGTGCCGCCGGAGCGGGCGGCCAAAATCGTGGCGCGACTGATGGGGCCGGACATGTTCTCCGGCTGGGGGATTCGCACGCTGTCGGCCGACCACCCGCTGTACAGCCCCATCGCCTACCACAATGGCTCGGTCTGGCCGCACGACAATGGATTGATCGCGCAAGGGTTTGCCCGCTACGGTTTTCATGCGGAAGCCGCCGTCCTCGCCCGCGCGGTCAGCGGCGCCGCCGCGCAATTCGCACTGCATCAGGTGCCGGAACTCTACGCCGGCTTGGCGAGCACGGAGACCCCGTTCCCGGTCCAGGTACCCGGCGCCAACGTACCGCAGGCGTGGGCCGCTGGCTCGGCATTCTCGTTCGTCGCCGCCCTGCTTGGCCTCGAACCGGACGCCCCGAACGGCAAGCTGCGCCTGACCCCGTCGCTGCCGGATTGGCTGCCAGAATTGACGCTGCGCGATGTGCGGGTCGGGGACCAGCGGTTCGATTTGCGCTTCCGGCGGGACGGCGAGGCAACGCGGGTGGAGGTGCTGAGTGGGGACGCAGCGGCGGTTGTGGTCTCCCCCGCCCCTCCCCAATAGGACGCCGCCATTCCGGATTGTGAGTGGCGGGAAATACCGCAGCGCGGCATGAAACCGGGATGCCCTTCCCGTCCTGGCTGCCCATGCTGCTCGGCCTGCTCACGGCCGTGGGGCCGGTTTCGACCGACATGTATCTGCCGGCGTTCCCCGCCATCGAGGCAGCCCTCGGCGGCCGGCCGGGCACGGCGCAGATCACGCTGGCCACCTGGTTCCTGGGCCTCGCCATCGGGCAGGTCACGCAAGGCACGCTGTCGGACCGGTTCGGCCGCCGCGCGCCGCTGATCGGCGGCATCGCCGTTTATACCGCCGCCTCCGTCGGGTGCGCGCTGGCGCCGGACCTGACAACACTCGCCATCATGCGCTTTGTGGCAGCCATCGGCGGCTCCGCCGGCATGGTCATCCCGCGCGCCATCGTCCGCGACCTGTCGGACGGCCACGCGGCGGCGCGGATGATGGGCCAACTAATGCTGGTCATGGGGGTAGCCCCGATCCTGGCGCCGACGCTCGGCGGCTTCGTCATGGACCATCTCGGCTGGCAGGCGATCTTCTGGCTCGTCGCGGCCTATGGCGGCATCTGCGGCGTCGTCGTCTGGCGCGTGCTGCCGGAGACGCTGCCGCTCGGCCGCCGCACCCATCTCGGCGCGTTCGATCAGATGTCGCGCTACCGGGCAATCCTGATCGAGCGCGGCTTCATCACCCACTCGCTCGTCGGCGGTTTCGCGATGTTCGGCCTGTTCGGCTATCTCGGCGCCTCACCGGGCGTGTTCATCGACGAATTCCACCTCTCGCCCGGCCTGTTCGGCATGCTGTTCGGCGGCTGTGCGGCGGCGTTCATCCTCGGCACCCAGATCAATCCCCGCATCCTGCCACGCTTCGGCGTGACGCGGGTGCTGCGGACGGCTGTGTTGACGTATCTGGTGGCCACCGTCGCGCTGTGTGCGGTCGCTCTGGCCGGCATCGGGGGATGGCGGGCGGTGGCGCTGCCGGTGCTCGTCAGCATGGGAGCCATGGGGTTCGTGTTGCCGAATTCGACCGTCGGCGCCCTGTCGCGGCATTCGGCGCACGCGGGCAGCGCGTCGGCGCTGTTGGGCACGATGCAGTACTGCCTGGGTGCCGTCAGTGGCCTCGTCGTGGGCCTGCTGGCGGACGGCACGGCGCGGCCGATGGCGTTCCTGCTGTTTCTGGGGGCCAGCGGTGCGACGATTGCGGATTTGTGTCGGCCTAAGCGGCCCCGATAGTATAGCGACGTAATTTGTGCTTCCGAGGCCACACATGACGCTGATCGTCGGCATTCCCGCCTGCACCAAGACCTACGACGGGCTGATCATGCACGCCACACCCGCGCGCTACGGCGCCGCCGTGATCGGGGCGGCCGGCGCGTGGCCGATCCTGCTGCCGCCGGTCGGCGAAGGGATGGTGGCGATGCTGGACCGCATCGACGGCCTGCTGCTGTCCGGCAGCCCCAGCAATGTCGAGCCGCATCTGTACGGCGTGGACGGGTCGGAGACTCCCGGCAAGCACGACCCGCACCGCGACGGCACGACGCTGCCGTTGATCCGTGCGGCCATCGCACGCGGCATGCCGGTGCTGGCGATCTGTCGCGGCATCCAGGAGCTGAACGTCGCCCTCGGCGGCACGCTGCACCAGCGCGTCCACACGCTGGACGGCCGCATGGACCACCGCGCCGGCCCCGGCACGATGGACGAACAATTCGGCTTCAAGCATCCGGTGACGCTGAGCGGCCATCTGGCCCGCATCGCGGGAGCCACGGAGATCATGGTGAACTCGCTGCACGGCCAAGCCATCGACCGCCCGGCCGAGGGGATGGTGGTGGAAGCGGTGGCGCCGGACGGGACCATCGAAGCCGTCCGCGTCGCCAACGCGCCCGGCTGGGCGTTCGGGGTGCAATTCCACCCGGAATGGCACTTCGCCACCGACCCGCCGAGCCGCGCGATCTTCGCCGCGTTCGGCGATGCCTGCCGCGCCTATGTCGGAATACGACGGGCGGCCTGAGTCATGGCCCGGGCGGGCCGGCAGCGATCATAACGCCAGCCCGGCAGCCTGCACGTCGGAGGCGAGTTCCGCGCGCAGGCGGCGCATCCTCTCCGGGTCGATTCGTTCCTCGGCCGGGCGTGAGCGCAGGCTTGAGACGTGCCGGCGATGCAGGAAGGTAGTCGAATCGTAGTGTGAGAAGCCACCGTCGATGACGCCCGGCATCTCCCGCGTCAGTTGGTCGGCTGTCCGCTTGACGTCGGCCTTGCTGAAGCGTCGGGCGATCCGAATCACTTCGGCCGGCAGCACCGACGGGCGAACGGCGCGCGCGATGTGCCAGGCCCCGAGCCACGGGTGACGATCGATCTTGTCGTACGAGACAATCGTGGCGTGCTGGCGCAACTGCCCATAAAGCCTCAACCATCGGCGCATCACCTGGAGCGCAACGTCCTCGGGCAACGTTTCGAATACCTCCAGCCAGCTTGCGATCGCGTCTTCCACACGGCGAATGGTCATAATGACGTGGAAGGCGCCGGCTTGGGCCAACTGGATTGATGCTTCGTCGAAATCGTGATCCTTGACGATGACGTGCGCGGCTCCGTTCGAGCGAAGCACTGCGCCGACAACATCGTCGCTGGATTCATGATAGACGACGCCACGGCTCTGCAATACCTCGCGAACGACGTTGAAGGCGAACGTCGAACCACTTCGCGGCATGCTCGCTACCAGAACGATCATTCTTTACTTGTCACGAGTTTCCGCAAATTCCGCGTTTCGCGCCCGCGCGAGCGCAGACTCGAGTGCCGCTCACCTAAGCCGATCTGCCAACCGTTACGAACAGAAACATAGGACGCTCGCGCTCCTCTGCCAACTCCGGTCGGGCCTGGATCATCGCCTCCGACGGCGCCCATTCATCGACATACGCAATTGTGAACCCGGCGCCGATGAGCAGGTTCAGCGTCGTGCCGATACTGCGGTGCTGCTTGACGACGCCTTTCGCCAGCCAGTCCGTCCTGCGCGGCCCCTCCACCCGATAGCCGTCGATGGGCCACGTCCTGCGGCCCTCTGCATCCACGACCCAGCCGGGATGGGCCGGCGCCGTGTAAATCGGATGTTCCACCGAAAACACCAGTTTGCCACCCGGCACCAGCGCCCGATGCACCGTCGCCAGCAACGCAGCGAAATTCTCGACGTAATGAAACGCCAGCGAACTGTAGGCGACATCGAACGTCGCAGGCGGCAACGCCAGCGTCTCAAGGTCGGCCCGCTCGTACTCAATCCCCGGATCGGCGCCCATCGCGCGGGCGCGCCCCAGCATCTTGGCCGACACGTCGAGGCCGAGGACATGCGCCGCCCCCTGCGTCCGCGCCCAGCGGCAAAACCAGCCGAAGCCGCAGCCCAGATCGACCACCCGCTTGCCCGCCAGATCGGGCAGCAGCGCGCGGAGCGACGGCCATTCCGGCGCGCCGTCCAGCCCCCGCACCGAGCGGTCCAACCGGCTGTAGCCTGCGAAGAATCCTTCGTCGTCGTAGATGTTCTGCGTCAGAGCAGCAGTCCCCGCACCTTCTCCGCCACCGCCAGCCCGAGCGTGCGCTGCATCGCCTCGGAAAAATGCACGCCGTCCACGCCGTCGGTTTCGATGTGCGCCCCGGCATTCAGGAACGCCGCCCCGGTCAGCGCCGCGACGCCCTCGTACAGCGGCGCCATCGCCACGGTTTTCGGATGGCCGCCGGCAAACATGTCCTCAAAGAACGGACTTAAACGGCCGAGCGGCGGCGGTGCGATCAGCAGGATTTTCGGATTTGGATATGTACTGCCGACGCCGCCATCCAGCGTGCGGATTTGGTCGATCAGCCGCTTGGCGCCCCCCGCGATGCGCGCCGCTGTCCGCCCCAGATGCGGCTTCACATCGTTGGTGCCGAGCATGACGATGACCAGATCGAGCGGCAGGTGGCTGGCAAGCGCCACCGGCAGGTAGGCGCTGCCGTCCGCCCCCGCGCCGGCCACCGGCATCAGCGGGTCCGCCGCATCGGTGGTGCGGCCGTTCAGCGCTTCCTCGATGATTTCCACATCCAAGCCGAGCGCGGCTGCCATCACATGCGGCCAGCGTTTGTCCCGCTCGTAACGGCCGGTCGTGGGCGGCGTCGCCACCGGAATAAAACCCCAGGTGTTGGAATCGCCGAAACACAGGATGCGCTTGGCCATTTTTTCTCCCCCCTCGCGTGCGGGGAGAGCCTACCTCACTCGTCCCACGCGGCAAGGCGCGGGTTGCCGCATGCCGGCAGCATGGCGAGGGTTTCGGCCCGATAGGCGGGGTTCATCAGCACCACGTTGCGCACGCCACGGGCCGCCAACGCCGAGGGGGCGACAATCGGATGGCCTGTGCCCGGCACGAAGCGGCCCTGCTTGCTCGGATTGATGTCCGCAACACAGTCGATCATCTCCTCCCCCGGATCGACGAGGCCGGCCAGCGTGACCCCCTTCGCACCCGCGCCCCACAGCGCGACCGGGCCTTCGGCCGCGAGCTTGGCAAGGCGCTGTTTCCAGCCGTAGATACGTTCCGGTTCCGAGGCGCCGTATGCGGCAGCAAGCTGGCAAATCCCCGCCACCGCCGCTTGCTCCAATCCGTCACCCCGGCGAAGGCCGGGGTCCAGGCCCGCGCGAAAATCGGAGCGGGCGGCCTGGACCCCG
>CAJCJG010000332.1 GCA_903970625.1 Solirubrobacterales bacterium 70-9
CCCGTCGCGTCGGGCCGGACGTGCCCGAGAAACCGGAAACGGCGCTGCTCAAGCCGCTGCGGTTTCGCGCGCTGATGGAGGCACGCAGCGGCGACGAGCGGTTGACCGCGTTTCGCCGCCTGGCGGCTCTCGCCGACCGGACGCTGAACGTCCGGGAGATTGCCGACGCCCTGCTCGACTGGACCGACGAACGCCAGCGCCGCTGGGTGTTCGAATACTGGAACGCCGACCCGCAACCGACCCGCACCCCACAAGCCGATGCGCCCGCCAAGGACACTGTCGCATGAGCCGCTTTCTGCAACTGCATTTGCTCAGCTTTTTCCCGCCCGCCAACCTCAACCGCGACGATACGGGCCGGCCAAAGACGGCGGTGGTCGGCGGCACCACGCGGCTGCGGCTGTCGTCGCAGGCGCTGAAGCGGGCGTGGCGCACATCCGATATTTTCGCCGCCGCGCTGGCGGGGCACATGGGCCAGCGCACGCAGCGCCTCGGCGAAGATGTGCTGGTATTCCTGCGCGAGCGGGGCATGGCGGAGGCCAAGGCGCTGGAAACCGCGCAGGCCATCGCCGGCGTGTTCGGCAAGCTGGAAGACGCCAAGGAAAAGATCCCGGCAAGCATCAAGCAACTGGCATTCATCTCCCCCGAGGAACGCGCGTCGGCGTTCGCCTTGGCGGAACGCGTGCTGGCCGGCGAAAAGCTGGACCTGAAAGCCGAACCGCTGTTGCGGCGAACCGACACGGCGGCCGACATCGCCCTGTTCGGCCGGATGCTGGCCGATGCACCCGACTACAATCGTGATGCGGCGGCGCAAGTGGCGCATGCGATCACCACCCACCGCGTCACCGTCGAAGACGATTATTACACCGCCGTCGATGACCTCAAAACCCGCGCGGACGATGCGGGCGCCGGCTTTCTGGGGGAGGCCGCGTTCGGCTCGGGCGTCTTCTATCTGTACCTGTGCATCGACCGCACGCTGCTGACGAAAAACCTCGGCGGCGACGGCGAACTCGCGAAAACCGCGCTCGGCGCGCTCGCCGAGGCCGCAGCCACCGTGGCGCCGCGCGGCAAGCAGAACTCTTACGCCGCCCACGGCCGCGCGCATTACGTGTTGGCGGAATACGGCGACCAGCAGCCGCGCACGTTGGCGGGTGCGTTCGCCAACGCGGTCAAGGATGACGATCTCGTCAAGGCGTCTATCGACAAACTGAAGGATTTCCGCTGCGCGCTGCACAAGGCCTATGGCGCCGGATGCGACGATCACCGGGAAATGGTGGTCGGTGGCGACGGCACCCTCGCCGACATCGTCGCCTTCGCGCGCGGCTGACGCGATGGACATTCTGACATTCGCCCTCGTCGCGCCGCTCGCCTCCTTCGGCGCCATCGCGGTGGGCGAGCGCCGCTCCGGTTGGGACCGACCGGCGCGGTCGGCGGTGTTCGGGCTGGTGGGCGCCTGCCTCGGCGTGGAGCGGGAGGACGACGAGGCGCAGGCGGCGCTCGCCACGCACTACGGTCTCGCGCTGCTGTGCCACGCCCCCGGCCGGCTGCTGGCCGACTACCACACGGCGCAGGTGCCGCCGACCAAGGGCAAGCGCCGCTTCGCCACCCGCGCACAGGAGCTGGCCGCACCGGACCTGAACACCATCCTGTCCCGCCGCGACTATCGCAGCGGCGCGTGGCATCTGGCGGCCATCTGGGCGCGTGTGCCGGCACCGCGCTGGCCATTGGCGAAGCTCGCGGACGCGATGCGCCGCCCGGTGTTCGTGCCCTATCTGGGCCGCAAATCCTGCCCGCTGGGTCTGCCGCTCGCCCCCGAAATCTCCGAGGCCCCGGACGCCGTCGGTGCGTTGGAGGCGCGCCACGGCGTCGGCAAGGAGGCGGCTTGGCGCGACCGCTTCACCGACCGGCAGGACGGCGAACTGGTCGTCGCACTGGATCCCGAGCACGTCGCCGACGACGACCCCCGCCGCCGTCGGATCGAAATACGGCGGGATCAGCCACGCTCACGCCGCCGCTGGCAGTTCGATCTGCGCGAGGAACTGGTGCTGGGGGTGCCAAGGGAATGACCCTGTTCCTGTCCCGCGCCCGCCTGCGCCGCGACGCTTCGGCCACCGCCCTCGCCCGCCTGCTGGTGCCCGAAGACGGCGCCGCCCGCGCGGCGGCCGCGCACCACCTGGTCTGGTCCCTGTTCGCCGACGGCCCCGACCGAACCCGCGATTTTTTGTGGCGGGAGGAAAAACCCGGCCATTTCTTCACCCTCTCCGCCCGCCCGCCGACCGACCCGCACAGCTTGTTCGCGTTGGACCCGCCGAAGGAGTTTGCCCCGAACCTTGCCCCCGGCGACCGGCTCGGGTTTTCGCTGCGCGCCAATCCGGTGATTTCCCGCTCCGAGGCGCATGGCCAGCGCGGCAAGCGGCACGACGTGGTGATGGACGCGCTGCGTCATATGCCGAAGGGCGAGCGGGCGGACGCACGCCTGGGGACGGTGGTGGCCGCCGGCTCCGCGTGGTTTCTCCGTCAGGGCGCGGCGCACGGGTTTACCCCGGACGACCGCGTGAACGTGGACGGCTACGAAACCGTCCGCCTGCCACGCGACGGCGCAAAACCGATCCGCTTCGGCAAGCTCGACCTCTCCGGCGTGCTGACGGTGCGCGAGCCTGATCGGTTCCTGACCGCGCTGGCCACCGGCTTCGGCCGCTCCCGCGCGTTCGGCTGCGGCCTGATGTTGATCCGCCGGGCGCCGCCCGCATGAGCGAAGCACGGCCGATGCCAGGGCTGCCGCCGCCCCGGCCGATCCCCATTCGCGAACGCGCCTCCATCCTGTTCATCGAAAAGGGCCGGCTGGACGTGCTAGACGGCGCCTTCGTCGTCGTGGACGAAACCGGCGTGCGCACGCACATCCCGGTCGGCGGCATCGTCTGCCTGATGCTGGAGCCGGGCACGCGGACCAGCCACGCGGCCGTGGCGCTGGCGGCCCGCGCCGGCACGCTGCTGATCTGGGTCGGCGAGGCCGGCGTCCGCCTCTATGCCGCCGGCCAGCCCGGCGGCGCCCGCGCAGACCGACTGCTGCTGCAAGCCCGGCTGGCGCTCGACGACGACGCAAGGCTGCGCGTGGTGCGAAAGATGTATGCGCTGCGGTTTCTGGAGGAACCGCCGGCCCGCCGCTCGGTGGACCAGTTGCGCGGCATCGAGGGCGTGCGGGTGCGCGAGACCTACAAGCTGCTCGCGCAACGCCATGGCGCCGCGTGGGACGGGCGCGGCTACGATCCGCGCGAATGGTCCACCGCTGATGTCGTCAACCGCTCCCTGTCGGCCGCGACATCGGCGCTCTACGGGGTGACGGAGGCAGCGGTGCTGGCTGCCGGCTACGCCCCCGCAATCGGCTTCCTCCACAGCGGCAAGCCGCAGAGTTTCGTTTACGACATCGCCGACATCGTAAAATTCGAAACGGTGGTGCCGGAGGCGTTTCGCGTGGCAGCAGCGGCGCAACAGGGCAAGCCGCTGGACGGCCGCCCGGTGTCGGACCCGGTGGCCGAGGTGCGCCGCCGCTGCCGCGACGCCTTCCGCCGCACGGACTTGTTGAGCCGGCTGATCCCGCTGATCGAGGAGGTGCTGTCCGCCGGCGGCCTGCCGCTGCCCGAATCGTCGCCGGAAGCCATGCCGGTCGCGTTCGCCGACCCGGCGGGAGGGGGCGATGCTGGTCATCGTGGTTGAGGCCGCGCCGCCGCGCCTGCGGGGCCGGCTGGCCGTATGGCTGCTGGAAGTTCGCGCCGGCGTCTATGTCGGAGACTACGGCGCGCGGGTGCGGGAGATGATCTGGGGTCAGGTGTGCGCCTACATCGAAGACGGCAACGCGGTGATCGCATGGTCGGCACCGACCGAGTCCGGTTTTCAATTCGACACATGCGGCAGCAATCGTCGCGTACCGGTGGATTTCGACGGGCTTCGGCTGGTAAGTTTCGGCCGCGACGCGGCGCTGCCGGCCGAACCCGGCCCCGCCGCAACAGCATCACGCCGCCGTGGTCGAGCCGGCGGCTGAGAACGTGCGTTCCCTTCGGTGAGTTGTTTGAATCGTGAATCTGGTAGAAACTTCAAGCGGCTCTGGGAAGAGTGTTCCCCGCAGGCGCGGGGATGAACCGTGGTCTGCTACAGCATCCCAATTTATTCGCCCGTGTTCCCCGCAGGCGCGGGGATGAACCGCCCCGGCGGGTTGTTAGGTGGCCATTGCAGTGGTGTTCCCCGCAGGCGCGGGGATGAACCGTAGCTGTCCGCCCCTGCGGTGATGTCCCGCAGGTGTTCCCCGCAGGCGCGGGGATGAACCGCCTGCCCGCCGTCACAGAAGATCAGATCACGGGTGTTCCCCGCAGGCGCGGGGATGAACCGGATCAATCTCGCGCACGACTAGCAGCAACTCGGTGTTCCCCGCAGGCGCGGGGATGAACCGGAGGACGCCCGCGAGGACGATCCCGAGTTGTCGTGTTCCCCGCAGGCGCGGGGATGAACCGCCGTAACCTTGGGTGTAACTTTCGGTGTAACCGTGTTCCCCGCAGGCGCGGGGATGAACCGTCCGCTGGGTGATTGTGGACACTCTGAGCCGTGTGTTCCCCGCAGGCGCGGGGATGAACCGCCTATCAATTGGACAATGGCGAGGATGTAGCCGTGTTCCCCGCAGGCGCGGGGATGAACCGATGAATTACGCGCCAATTCAAGAGCCGGAATGGTGTTCCCCGCAGGCGCGGGGATGAACCCGTTAACGGGGGTCTGTGACCTCCGTAACCCCAGTGTTCCCCGCAGGCGCGGGGATGAACCGCTGGCGTTCTGGGGCAGCACGACGCCCACCCAGTGTTCCCCGCAGGCGCGGGGATGAACCGTGGCGGCGCGGTAACGCAGCCGCGCCCCCCTAGGGTCCAGACTCAATCGGTCCACCATGTGACGATGGCGGCCAAAGCGACGGCAGAGGCGAAATTGCGCGCGAGCTTGTCGTAGCGGGTGGCGATACGGCGGAAATCTTTCAGACG
>CAJCJG010000333.1 GCA_903970625.1 Solirubrobacterales bacterium 70-9
CAATTCCGGTTGCGACGACGGAGACGCGCACCTTGCCGGCCAGCGACTCGTCGATGGCCGAGCCGAAAATGATGTTGGCTTCCTCGTCCACTTCCTCGCGGATGCGGTTGGCGGCCTGATCGACCTCGAACAGCGTCATGTCGTCGCCGCCGGTGATGTTGATCAGCAGGCCACGCGCGCCGGCCATGTTGTTGTCTTCCAGCAGCGGATTGCTGATGGCGAGTTCGGCGGCCCGGATGGCGCGGCCTTCGCCCTCCGCCTCGCCGGTGCCCATCATAGCCTTGCCCATCTCCGCCATGACGGTGCGAATGTCGGCGAAGTCGAGATTGACGAGGCCGGGGGCCATCATCAGGTCGGTCACGCCGCGCACGCCCATATAGAGGACTTCGTCGGCCATCTTGAACGCCTCTTTCCAGCCGGTGCGCTCGTTGGCGCGGCGGAAGAGGTTCTGGTTTGGAATCACGATCAGCGTATCGACGAATTGCTGCAATTCCTCGATGCCGGAATCGGCCGAGCGGGCGCGGCGCGTGCCTTCGAACGTGAACGGCTTGGTGACGACGCCGACGGTGAGGATATTTCGTTCGCGCGCCATGCGGGCGATGACGGGGGCGGCGCCGGTGCCGGTGCCGCCGCCCATGCCGGCGGTGATAAACACCATGTGGGCGCCATCGAGGTGGCGGTAGATCTCCTCCGCAGCTTCCTCCGCCGCTGCCCGCCCGATTTCCGGCTTCGCGCCGGCACCGAGGCCCTGCGTGATGTGCGGGCCGAGCTGGACGCGGCGGTCGGCGCGGCTGTGCATGAGCTGCTGCGCGTCGGTGTTCGCAACCACGAACTCCACGCCTTGCAGGTTCATCGCGATCATGTTGTCCACAGCGTTGGTCCCGCCGCCGCCGACACCGATGACGGTGATCCGGGGCGTGAAATCCGTGTGGGTGGTCTGCGGAATCGTCAGGTTGAGAGTCATGGGCTAATTCCCCCGTCAGGATCACGAGTGTACGCACGCGCGCCGATTCGCGTCCGCATCACACACGCTCCCGAAGAAAATTGACGATACGACGGATCATCCCGCCAGGTCGGTCGGCGTCGAGGTCGATGTCGGCCAGCGAGCGGCCGGCGCCGGAGGCCCATGCGAGCAGGCCGACGGCGGTGGCGAAGGCGGGGCCGGACGCGCTATCCGGCAGCCCGCGCAGGGTGGCGGGGCGGCCGTGGCGGACGGTGCGCCCCAGAATCCGGGAGGCCATTTCGCGGGCGCCGGAGAGTTGCGAGGCGCCACCGGTCAGGACGACGCGGGAGCCGGCGGCGCGGCCAAGCGCGGACCCTTCGAGCCGTTCCTTGACAAGTTCAAAAGTTTCCTCGAGTCGCGGCTTGATGATGTTGACGACCATGCTGCGCGGCACTTTCGCGATTTGATGGTCTTCCTCGCCCACCAGCGGCACCGGCAGCATTTCCTTCTCGTCGTCCGGGCTCGCCTGCGCGCTGCCGTAGAGTGTCTTGAGGCGCTCGGCGTGGGTGACGGGGGTGGAGAGCACGCGCGCGATGTCGTTGGTGACGTGTGTGCCGCCGATGGGCAGTTGCGCGGTGTGCAGCAACTGCCCTTCCGCGAACACCGCCATGCCCGTCGTGCCGCCGCCCATGTCGATGACGGTGGCACCCAGCAGCCGCTCGTCCTCGACCAGCGTCGCCATGCCGGCGGCCATCGGGGCGGAGACGAGTTCGGCCACTTCCAGATCGCAGCGATGCAGCGTGCCGGACAGGTTCAGCAGCGCCGTGTGAAGCGCATCGACGACGTGGACGCGGGCGGTCAGCGTTTCGCAATGCAGGCCGCGCGGGTCTTCGACGCCCTGCGCGTCGTCCGCCGCGAAGCCCAGCGGCAGGCCGTGGATGATGTCGCGGCCTTCCGACTGCGCGCGGGCGCGGCCTTCCAGCAGCACGCGGCGCAGATCGGCGTCTGTCACCGCGCGGCCGCCGACCGGCCATTGCACGTTGAACAGGCGGCTTTCCGGCTGGCCGCAGGAGAGATTGACGGTAATCGATTTCAGCCGCTGGTCGGCCTCGTTTTCCGCCTGCCCGACGGCGGCGCGGATGGCGCGCTCTGCCTCCTCGATATCGACGATGCCGCCGTTGCGCACGCCGCGCCCGCGCTGCCAGCCGAAACCCAACGAGCGCGTCGAGCCGTCCGACTCGACGCGGCCGATGATGCAGACGATTTTTGTCGTGCCGATGTCCAGCACGCCGATGGGCCCGGAGGGGCGCAGTTTGGGGCGCGACGGCGTGTCGCCTTCCTCGGCCGGGGGCAGGAAGCGGCGCGACAGATCGTTCATGTCGGTTTCCTCGCCGGCGCGGGTTGCGGGTCGGCGCCGTGGGTCGGCTGCGGGCGGAACACCAAACGATCCGGCAGCCGCAGATCGAGCGCCTGCAACGGGCGGTCGAGCAGATCGTGCGCGGTCTGCATCTCGGCGAGGCGCGCGAGGGCCTGCGCTTCGGCGCCCTCCGGCAGCAGCACGTCCATGCCGTTGGTCAGGCGCAGATTCCAGCGCCGCTCGCCGACGCGGACGGCGGCCTGCACGCGCGATTGAATGTCCGGCTGGGCCGCCAGCGCGTCGATGAGCGCCGCCGCCGCCGCCGGAGCGCCGTCGCCGACGACAAGGGGGAGTTCGCCGGAAAACGTGCCGACGTCGGAGTCGGTGACAAGCTGGCCGTCGCGGTCGATGAGGACGAATTTGCCGTCGTGCTGCCAGACGGCGAACGGGCGGCGTTCCGTGAGGCTGACGAGGATCGTGTCCGGCAGGCGGCGGCTGACGACGGCATTCTGCACCCAGCGGATCGTCTCGATGCGGGCGCGGGCGTCGGCGACGGAGTAGGACAGGATCGGGTCGCCGGTGGCCACGCCGATGGCGGCGCGCAGCAAGGCTTCCGGCGTTTTCTGGCGGCCTTCGACGACGATGTCATGCACGCGCAGGCCGAGGGCGGCGGTGGCATGGCCCATCCGCTCGCGAAAACTCTCGCCCTGGCCGAAGACGTGAACGATGCCGGCGGCGCCGACGACCAGGCCCATCAGCACCAGGCCGGCGGCGAGCGGGGCGAAGGCGCGGCGAATGCGGCGGCGCAGCACCTGCCCCTTGCTGGGCCGATCCTGCACGAAAGGGCTGACGCGGATTTTTCTTACACGCGGCATGCGGCGTGCTCCACCATCCAGGCGCAGAGTTGCGGAAACGACATGCCGAGATGCGCCGCCTGTTCCGGCAACAACGAAGTCGGCGTCAGGCCCGGCTGCGTGTTGACTTCCAGCAGCACGAGGCGGCCGGGCTCGCCCTGCGTGTCGTCGTAGCGGAAATCGGCGCGGGTGGCGCCGCGACAGCCCAGTGCCTTGTGTGCGGCGAGCGCCACGTCCAGCGCCTTCGCGTAGGCATCGGGATGCACTTGCGCCGGCACGACATGGCGCGAGCCGCCATCGGCGTATTTGGATTCGTAGTCGTAGAAATTGTGGCTGGGCGCGATCTCGGTGACGGCGAGCGGGCGGTCGCCCATGACGCCGACGGTGAGTTCACGGCCGGGCACGTATTCCTCAACCATCGCGTTGGGGCCGAAGCGCCAGGTTTCGACGACGGCGGCGCGGCGATTGTCGCCCTCGCGAATGATCGAGACGCCCACGGAGGAGCCTTCGTTCAGCGGCTTGACGACGTAGGGGCGGGGCAGGGGATCGGAATCTGCGATGTCGGCGATGCCCACGACGCGGCCGTGGGCAACCGGCAGGCCGGCACTGGCAAAGATCGCTTTTGCCGCAGCCTTGTCCATCGCGAGTGCCGAGGCGCGCACACCGGAATGGGTGTAGGGAAGGCCGAGCCAGTCCAGCACGCCCTGGATCGCGCCGTCCTCGCCGAAGCGGCCATGCAGGGCGTTGAACACCACATCCGGCGCCGGATAAAGGGCGGCGAGCACGGCGCGCAGATCGGGGCCGACTTCGATGGGGGTGACATCGAAGCCGGCAGAGCGCAACGCGCCGACGACCTGTTTGCCGGATGAGAGCGACACGTCGCGTTCGGCCGAGATGCCGCCGTAGAGGACTGCCACGCGGGTCATGCGAGGACCTCCGGTTTGGCGCCGGGGATGCCGATGCGCTTGATCTCCCACTCCAGCGTGACGCCGCTGGTCGCGTGGACACGGCGGCGGACTTCCTCGCCCAGACCTTCGATGTCGGCGGCGGTGGCGGTGCCGGCGTTGAGCAGGAAGTTGCAGTGTTTTTCGGACACTTGCGCGCCGCCGCGCGCGAGGCCCCGGCAGCCGGCGGAGTCGATCAGTTCCCAGGCTTTGTGCGACGAGATTGCGGGCGGCGGATTGCGAAAGGTGGAACCGCCGGTGCGGGCGCGGACGGGTTGCGTGGCTTCGCGCGCGGCGCGGATGTCGGCCATGCGGGCGGCAATGGCGGTTCGGTCGCCGGCGCGCGCCCGGAAACGGGCACGTGCGACGATGCCGCCGGGCGGAAGTGCCGCGTGACGATAGGCAAACCCCAGCTTCCCGGCTTCAATCCGCAAAAGTTCGCCGTTACGGGTGACGATGTCGGCCCATTCCAGGCAGCCGGCCACGTCGCCGCCATAGGCCCCTGCGTTCATCGCCACCGCGCCGCCGATGGTGCCGGGAATGCCGGAGAGAAATTCGAGGCCGGAAAGACCGGCGGTTGCGGCGTGTTCGGCCACCGTCAGATCGAGTGCCGCCGCACCCGCCGTCACGCCGTCCGCATCCGTCTCGATGGCGTTGAAGCCGCGCGCGAGGCGGATCACGACACCATGCACCCCGCCGTCCCGCACGATCAGATTCGAGGCGGCGCCAATGGGCAACACGGGAATTTCCGATGGGAGTGCGGCGAGGAAGGCGCACAGATCGTCCACGTCCGCCGGCCGCACGACGATTTCCGCAGCACCGCCGACGCGGAACCATGTGGTGGGGGCCAGCACAACATCGGCCTGCGCACGGCCGCGTAGCGGCGGCAGCCGGTCGAAGATGTGCGGGAGTTTTGCGGCGGCCATCATCGCCCTTTCGCCGCCTGCAATTCGGTCAATTGCGCCGGCAGCGCGCCGGCCCAGCGGGTGATATCGCCGGCACCGAGGCAAATCACGTAGTCGCCGGCGCGCGCAATGGCATTCACCATTTCCGCCAGATGATTGGGCGAGGACAGCGGTACGACGCTGCGATGCCCACGCTCGCGCAACCCCTCGACCAGCGCATCACGATCGACACCGGCAATCGGCGCCTCGCCGGCCGCGTACACGTCAGCCACGATCACCGTGCCGGCGTCGTTCATGCAGGTGCAGAATTCCTCGAACAACGATTGCAGCCGCGAGTAGCGGTGCGGCTGCACGACGGCCACCACATCCCGCGCGCCGGCCTGCCGCGCGGCTTTCAGCACGGCGGCGATCTCGACAGGATGATGGCCGTAATCGTCGATCACGGTGATGCCGCCGGCCTCGCCGGTTTTGGTGAAGCGGCGCTTGACGCCTTTGAACGTCGCCAGCGCCGTCTTGAGGGTTTCGTTGTCGATCTCCATTTCCGTGCCGATGGCGATGGCGGCCAGAGCGTTTTGCACGTTGTGACTACCCAGCATCGGCAGATGGAACGGCCCCATCGTGCGGCTGCGCTTGCGCGCGCGGTCGGCGACGACGACCTCGAACATCGCACCGCTGCGGCCGGGAACCAACTTATCGGCGCGCACGTCCGCCTGCGGCGAAAAGCCGTAGGTGATGATGCGGCGATCCGACAGCAGCGGGATCATCTGCTGGACGACGGGATGGTCGATGCATAACACGGCAAAACCGTAGAACGGGATGTTCTGCACGAAATGCTCGTAACCCGCCGCCATCGCCTCGGCGGTGCCCCAGTGATCCAGATGTTCGGCATCCATGTTGGTGACGACGGCGATGGTCGCGGGCAGGCGCAAGAAACTGCCGTCGCTTTCGTCGGCTTCCACCACCATCCAGTCGCCGGCACCGAGGCGCGTGTTGGTACCGTAGGCGTTGATGATACCGCCGTTGATGACGGTGGGGTCGAGGTGCGCCGCTTCCAGCACGGCGGCGACGAGGCTGGTCGTCGTCGTCTTGCCGTGGGTGCCGCCGACGGCGATGGACCAGCGCAAACGCATCAGTTCGGCGAGCATTTCCGCGCGCCGCACCACGGGAATCAGCCGCGCACGTGCGGCGCGGACTTCCGGATTGTCGGCCTTGACGGCAGTGGAAACCACGACGACTTGCGCGGTGCCGAGGTTCTCCGCGTCGTGGCCGATGGCGACCGGAATCCCTTCGCCGCGCAGGCGCCGCACGTTGGCGCTGTCGGAAATGTCGCTGCCCTGCACGCTGTAGCCGAGCGTGTGCAGCACTTCGGCGATGCCGGACATGCCGATGCCGCCGATGCCGACGAAATGGATCGTGCCGATGGTCAGCGGCAGCGCCCTCACAACGTGCGCTCCCCGACCGGCGCCATAGCCGATTCCACGAGATCGGCCAGCCGCGCGGCGGCATCGGCGCTGCCTTGGGAGGCGGCCTGCGCGGCGGAAATCGCCAACAGTGCCGGGCTGGACAGCAATTCCTCCAACCGGGTGGCCAGCACCGAAGGCGTAAAAGAGGGTTGCGGCATCACCCACGCGCCGCCGGCATCCGCGAGCGCGCGCGCGTTCGCCGTCTGGTGATCGTCGATGGCGATGGGCAGCGGCACCAGAATGCTCGGCCGGCCGACGATGCCGAGCTCCGCCACGGTGGAGGCACCGGCACGGGCGATGACAAGATGGGCTGCCCCTAGCAGCGCCGGGATGTCGGCGAAGAACGGCGCCAACACGGCGGGAATGTTGGCCACCGCATAGGCCGCACGAACCCGCTCGACATCTTCCGTACGGCATTGCTGCGTGACGGCGATGCGTGCGCGCAAATCCTGCGGCAAGGCGGCAATGGCTGCCGGCACGATGTCGGAGAATACGCGTGCGCCGAGCGAGCCGCCCAGCACCAGCAAATGAATGTCGTCGCGCGGCGCCACGTAGGCCGCAGGCGCGATAGCCGGGCGCACCGGATTGCCCGTGACCGAAACCGGCGCGCCGGCCGGCACGCGCGCCGTTGCGGCAAAGCTCAGCGCCAGCCGGTCGGCGAAGCGCGACAACGCGCGGTTGGCGCGGCCGAGCACGGCGTTCTGTTCGTGCAGCAACACGCGCGGGCGGCGCCGCAGCAGTCGCGTCGCCAGCACCGGTGCGACCGACGGATAGCCGCCGAACCCGATCAGCACCGCCGCATCCAATCGGGAAAGAATAGCGCGGGCCTGCAATGTTCCCGCCGCCAGCGCCACCGCCGCCTTCGCTGCCCGTATCGGCCCGCGCCCGGCGATGCCCGCACCGCTCAGAACAAAGCGCTCGCATGCGGAAAAGGTCGGCGAGGCCAGACCACCCGAACGCGCATCCGTCATCAACGCCACGCGATGGCCGCGCTTGAGCAATTCCGCAGCCAATGCCTCGGCCGGGAAAAAATGTCCGCCGGTGCCGCCGGCGGCGATGACGATGGGGCGCACGGCCGGGCCTCTCATGCGACATCCCTCGCCGTCCGCCGCCGCGTCAGTGCGAGCAACAGGCCGATCCCGAAGGCGACCGCGATGGCCGACGATCCGCCGTAGGAAATGAACGGCAGTGTCATACCCTTGGTCGGGATGAGATGCAGCGTGGAGGCCATGTTGACGAACGCCTGCATGCCGAAGCTCGTCACCAGCCCGGCGGCGCCGAGCACGACGAACATGTCGTTCTCGCCGAGCAGCCGGATCAGGCCGCGCAGCACGATGAACGCGAACACGGCGAGGATGATCAGGCACAACACCATGCCGAACTCCTCGCCCGCGACGGCAAACACGAAGTCCGCGTGCGCGTCCGGCAGCACATCCTTCACATGCCCCTCGCCCGGCCCACGCCCTAGCAGGCCGCCACTGCCAAACGCCTCCATCGCACGATTGACCTGATAATTGTCGCCGACATCGGGGTGCAGAAACCGCTCGACCCGGCTCTGCACATGCGGAAACAATGCGTACGCGGCGACGCCGGCCGCGCCCATCATGGCTGCCAGCCCGCCGACCAGGAACAGATTCAGCCCGCCCACGAACAATTGCATGAAGAACACGCCGGTGACGACGGCCAGCATGCCGATGTCGGGCTGCGATTTCAGCAGCAGCGCGATCAGCACATAGACGCCGCAAGCAATCGTGGCGCCGGGAAATTTTTGCGACCGCTTGCCTTCGGCAATCAGCCAAGCGGCGACAACGGCAAAGCAAGGTTTCAGGAACTCGCTCGGTTGCAGCGACATGCCTGGTAGCGCGATCCAGCGCGTGGCACCCTTGATCTGAACGCCGGCCACCAATGTCATCGCCGTCAGCACCAGCGCGATGGCGCAGCCGCCGAGGGCGACGCGCCGTACGCCACGGGGCGACAGCAAACTCACGCCGACGACGATCAAACCGGCGACGGCAAGAAACACCAGTTGTTTGAGGATGAAGATGCTGCGCGCCTGTCCGATGCGCTCCGCCACGGCGGGTGACGCGGCCAGCATCATCACATAGCCGAAGCCGATCAGCACGGCGACCGCAAGCAGCGTCCAGCGATCGACGGTCCACCACCAGCGGCCAATGACGGACGTGTCGGCGCGGGAGAGCACGGGCATCAGGAGTCTCCCCGCATCGTCGCGACGATGGCGCGGAATTTTTCCCCGCGCTGGTCGAAGCCGGTGAACTGGTCCCAGCTTGCGCAAGCCGGTGACAACAGAACGACATCGGCGGCCCCACCACGAGCCGCATCGAACGCCGCGCGCGTGGCATTCTCCAGAGTGCCCACCTCGGCAAACGGTACGCCGCGCTCTGCCAACGTCGCGGCCAGCACGGGCGAATCGCGGCCGATCAGGAACGCCTTTGCGACGTGCGGGAACAGCGGCGCCAACGGCTCGATGCCGCCCGCTTTCGCGAGGCCGCCGGCGATCCACACCACGCGGCGGTAGCACGCGAGCGCGCGTGCGGCGGACTCGGCGTTCGTCGCCTTGCTGTCGTTGACGAAGGCAATACCCGAAACCGTGCCGACATTTTCTTGCCGATGCGGCAACCCCGCATATGTCGTCACGCCCTGCGCGATGGCCTCGCGCGTGATGCCCAGACCCATCGCAGCCGCAGCCGCCGCCGCCGCGTTTTGGGCGTTGTGTGCGCCCGGCAACGCCCGCGCGCCCGAAAGATCCAAGATCGCACCAGCCGAATCCTGCAACAATCCGCCCGGCGCGCAAACATCTGCCGCTGCGGCCGAGATCGTCACCACCCGCGCCGCCCGTGCGCGCAACCGCCGCGCCATTGCGCGCGAGACGTCGTCGTCCACGCCGACGACCGCCAAATCGCCGGTCTGTTGCCGCTCGAACACCGACAATTTCGCCGCCGCATACCCCGCCATGTCGCCGTGCCGGTCCAGATGATCCGCGCTCAGATTTAACATTGCCGCCACATCGAAGCGGATGTTGGCGAGTCGTTCCAACATGTAGGACGACATCTCCAGCACGTACACGCCATCGTCAGGCAGCAACGGCAGCGCTAGGGCCGCCGTGCCGAGGTTGCCGCCGGCCGCGACCGGAAGCCCGGCGGTCGCAACAATGTGCGCAAGCAGGGCGGTGGTGGTGGATTTGCCATTGGTGCCGGTGATGCCGGCGAAGCGTGCCCGCGAGTTGTTCTTGCGTACGGCGCGGAACAACAAATCGGCATCGCTCAGGATCGGCACACCTTCGGCAAGTGCTGCAACGGCGAGCGGGTGCGGTTTCGGTAAATGATGTGGAATACCGGGCGACAGCACGAGCGCGGTCAGCCGCTCCATCGCAGGTTCGGCCACGACGAGCCCCGCCGCTGCCGCTTGCGTCCGTGCCGCCTCCGTGTCGTCCCAAACGACGACATCGGCCCCCATCGCGCGCAGCGCGAGCGCCGCCGGCAAGCCGTTGCGGCCGAGACCGACGACGGCGAAACGCGAACCGGCGAACGTTGTGGGCGAAAAACTCATCGGATTTTCAACGTTGCCAAGCCGATCAGCGCCAGAATCAGCGAGATGATCCAAAAGCGGATCACGATTGTCGGTTCTTTCCAGCCCTTCTTTTCGAAATGATGGTGCAGCGGCGCCATCAGGAACACGCGGCGCCCGGTGCGCTTGTACCAGAACACCTGAATAATGACGCTGACCGTCTCGACGACGAACAGGCCGCCAACGATGGCCAGCACGACTTCGTGTTTCACCGCCACCGCGATGGCGCCCAGCGCGCCGCCGAGCGCAAGGCTGCCGGTGTCGCCCATGAACACGGCGGCCGGCGGCGCGTTGAACCACAAGAATCCCATGCCGGCGCCGATCAGTGCCGAGCACAACACGGCGAGTTCGCCGACGCCGGGCACATGCGTCAGTTGCAGATAGTCGGCGAACAGCTTGTTGCCGACGAGGTAGGCGATCAGCGCGAACACGGCGGCACAGATGATGGTCGGCACGATGGCCAGACCATCGAGGCCGTCGGTCAGGTTCACCGCGTTGGAGGCGCCGAGCATCACCACCATTCCAACCAGCGGAAACGCGAAGCCCAACGGGATCAGCACTTCCTTGAATACGGGTATGGTAAAGCTGGTGCCGAGCGGCCCGTGCGTCAGCAGCATGATCCAGATGGCCGCCCCCAGGCCCAGCCCCGCCTGCACGATCAGCTTGCCGCGCCCGGACAGGCCGCGAAAGCTGGCCTTGGACAGCTTGATGTAGTCGTCAACAAAGCCGAGCGCTCCGTAGCCCAGCGTCAGCAACAGCACCGCCCACACATAGCCGCTGCGCAAATCGGCCCACAGCAGTGTGGAAATCGCAAAGGCGGAAAGGATCAGCACGCCGCCCATCGTCGGCGTGCCTTTCTTCTCGATCAGATGGCGCTCCGGCCCGTCCGGCCGGATCGGCTGGCCGCTGCCCTGCACGCGCTTCAGCCATCGAATGAACATCGGGCCGAACAGCAGGCTCAGCACCAGCGACGTCATGCACGCCGCACCGCTGCGGAACGTCAGGTAACGAAACAGGTTGAGCAGCGAAAAATCGTCAACCAGCGGGCGGGTGAGGTTGAACAGCATCAGCGCGCGCCCGCCGCCATGGAACGGGGCGCGTCCAACGTCTGCACGATGATCTTCATGCGGCTGCCGAGGCTTCCTTTCACCAATACGGCGTCCGCCGGGCGCAGCGCCGCGACCACCAGCGGCGCCAGCGCCGCCGAAGTCTCGGCGTGCGCGGCACGCAGACGCGACGGCACCGACTCGAACAGGCCGCGCATCAGGGGGCCGCAGGTGAACAGCAGGTCGGCGGCGGATGCAACTTCCGGCGCGAGGCCGGCGTGTTCGGCCGGTCCCGCCTCTCCGAGTTCCAGCATGTCGCCCAGCACCGCCACCCGCCGCGCCGCCGGCTGCAACGCCAGCACCGACAAAGCCGCGCGCACGGCGGCGGGGGATGCGTTGTAGCTTTCGTCGAGCAACAGGATATCGCCGCCGGGCACGGCGACGGTGCGGCGCGCGCCGCGTCCGCCAACGGGGGCGAAGCCGGCGAGGGCTGCGGCGCTGCTCAGCGGGTCCAGCCCCAGCGCGTCGGCAACGGCAAGGGTTGCCATGGCGTTGCTGGCCATGTGCCGGCCCGGCGCAAGCATGCGAAATCGAACCCGCACGTCCCGGACCAGGGCAGTCACCTCGTTACTGTCCGACGCGCTCGCGCTGTCCAGCAGGCGGACGTGGGTGGCGCCGGTGCCGAACAGCCGGATTTCGGCGTCGCCGGCATGGCTCCGCATCCGGGCGAGCAAAGGGCTGTCGGCGGGCAGTACGAACACGCCGCCTGGCTCCAGCCCGGCCGCGATGCTGGCCTTTTCGTCGGCGATGGCCTCGATGGAGCCCAAAAACCCTAGGTGCGCGGCGGCAATGGCGGTGATGACGGCGACATGCGGCCGGGCCAGCCGGGCAAGGGGCAAAATTTCGCCAGCGTGGTTCATGCCGATCTCGATGACGGCGAACGTTGCATTGGCCGGCATCCGCGCAAGCGTCAGCGGCACGCCCCAATGGTTGTTGTAGGAGGCGACGGCGGCGTGCGTCGGCCCGCCCTCGGCCAGCACGGCGCGCAGCATCTCCTTGGTCGTGGTCTTGCCAACGCTGCCGGTCACGGCGACCACACGGCCCGCGAACCGCGCGCGGGCGAAGGCGCCCAGCGCCGTCAGGCCCGCCAGCGTATCCCCCACCACGATCAGCCGCGCCGGATCGGGGCCATCCACCGCCCGATGTACCAGCGCCCCGGCGGCACCCTTCGCCAGCGCGTCGGCGACGTGGGCGTGCCCGTCGCCGGTCTCGCCCACCAGCGCCACGAACAGGTCGCCGGGCGCGACGGTGCGGCTGTCGATGGAGACGCCGGTGGCCGCAAACCGGGCGGTCGCACCCGTGGCGGCAGACAGGTCGGCGGCGGACCACAGCGGGGCGGTCACGAAACGCCGGCCAGTCGGCGGATCACCGCCACGTCGTCGAACGGCAGCGTCGTGGCGCCGATGGTCTGCCCCTGCTCATGCCCCTTGCCGGCGACTGCCAGCACGTCGCCTTGGGCCAAATTCGCCAGCGCCGCCGCGATCGCGGCCTCGCGCCCGCCGATTGCATGCCCGCCGGGGCAGCCGGCCAGCACGGCGGCGCGGATTTTGGCCGGGTCTTCGCTGCGCGGATTGTCGTCGGTCACGATGGCCACGTCCGCGAACCGCGCAGCAGCCGCGCCCATCAGCGGGCGCTTGCCGGAGTCGCGGTCGCCGCCGGCGCCGAACACGACGTGAAGCCGGCCCGCCGTGTGCGGGCGCAGCGCCGTCAGCAGCCGCTCCAGCGCGTCCGGGGTGTGGGCGTAATCGACATACACGGCGGCCCCGTTCGGCAGCCGCGCCGCCAGTTCCATCCGGCCGCGCACGCCGGTCAGGCGCGGCAGCAGGGCGAACGCATCGGCCACGCCCGTTGCCATCGCCAGGGCCGCCGCGACGAGGATGTTTTCGGCCTGGAAGCGGCCGGGCAGCGCGACTTCCACGCGGTGCTTTCGGCCGGCATGGCTGATCGTCAGCGCCTGCCCGTGCGGCAGCGGTGCCGTTGCCTCCAGCTTCAGGAAGTCGCCGCCGTCACCGACGGTGCGCAGCTCAAGCTTCCGCCGGCGGGCGATGGTCCGCAATTCCGCCAGGCTGTCCGCGTCCAGCGTCGTGCTGGCGACGGCCGCAGACTCTTCGGGCAGCAATTCGGCAAACAGGCGCAATTTTGCCGTCCGGTAGGCCGCCATGGTCGTGTGATAATCGAGATGATCACGCGTCAGATTGGTAAACGCGCCCCCCGCCAGCCGCAGCCCGTCCAGCCGGAACTGGTCCAACCCGTGCGAGGAGGCTTCCATCGCCGCATGCTGCACGCCGGCGCGTGCGATGTCCGCAAGCGTGTTGGCGAGCGCCACGGGATCGGGCGTCGTCAGGCCGGGACCGGATGCGAAGCCGGGCGCCGTCACACCAAGCGTGCCCAGGCTCGCCGCCGGATGCCCGGCCAGCGTCCAGAGTTGGCGCAGGAATTCGACGGTGGAGGTCTTGCCGTTGGTCCCGGTGACGGCGACCAGCGTTTTCGGCTGCGCGCCGGCCAGCACGGCAGCGATCTGCGCGAGGCGGCGGCGCGGCTCCGCATCCTCGATCAGCGGGCGCGGCGGCACGCCGGGCGGCCATTCGGTGCCCGGCGGCGCGATGACGGCCACCGCACCCCGGCTGACGGCCTCGGCGATGAACGCGCGCCCGTCGGCCCGCGCGCCTGGGATCGCAACGAACAGCGCGCCTGCGCCCGCCTGCCGGCTGTCGGCGGTCACGCCCAGCACCTCGACATTGCCGGCCGCGCGCCACGCGGCGGCTTGCAGCGGATGGCCGGAGACGGCCTGCAAGCGGGCGATCATGTCACTCATCCGCATCGGCAAGGCTCGCGATGCCCGGCACCAGATAGAGCGCCTCGTGGCGTAGGTCGCGCACCATCGGCGCCGAGTGGTCCACCCCGACGACCTCGATCCCATGCCTGGCTATCGGCAACGCAATGCGCCCATTGCCGACGCCGTAC
>CAJCJG010000334.1 GCA_903970625.1 Solirubrobacterales bacterium 70-9
GGGGCGGCCGCCGTATCCTCTGCGAAGGCGAGCGGGGGAGTGGCGGCGGCCAGCAACAGGGCGCAAAGCAGCCCGGCAACGCGACGACATGTCATGGCAGCCCCCATACCCCGATCATCGCGCGCGCACGTCAGGCTTGCAACGCTGCCTCGCTTACTCGGACGCGATGCGCACGGGCACCCATTTCGGCGCCTTGAGCTTCATGTCGCTGTCCGAGGCGACTTTCGGCAGCAACAGCACCAGCGCGTAGCTCTTGCCGTCCGCGCGCGCGGCGGCGATCGCCTGCGTCCAGTCGGTTTGCGAGCCGATCTCGGTCTTGCCGAAGCGCAGGATCAGGTCGCCCACCGAAATGCCGCTGCGCGCGGCCTCCGCGTCCTGCGCCACGCCCTGCACCAGCACGGCCTTGGTGCCCGGCGGATGCGGCGGAATCTCGTTCTCGGCGGCGAGCTTCTCGGTCAGCTCGGTCACTTGCACGCCCAGGTCCGGCGGCACGTTCCAATGCGGCGGCGCCACCATCGTCGGCGCATCCCGCTCCTCCCACGCCATGCGCGGCCATTCGCCCAGCGTCACCGGCAGGCTGACGGTCGCACCGTCGCGGATCACCGTGATCGGCACTTCGCGCCCCGGCACGCTGCCGGCGATTTTCCGCAGCAGGTCGCGCTCGTCGGTCGGCACCTCGTCGGCGAAACTCAGGATGATGTCGCCGACCTGGATACCCGCCTTGTCGGCCGGCCCCCCCTGCGTCACCCACGCGACGATGGAGCCGTGGGGCTCCACCATCCCCACCGCCTCGGCCATCTCCGGCGTCACCTGCTGCACCTTCACGCCCAGAAACGCCGGCCGCGTCCAACCATAGGTCTGCAATCGCGTGATCACCGCGTGGGCGACATTGGAGGGGATCGCGAACCCCAGCCCCGCACTGCCGGCGGTCGGCGAGATCAGCGCGGTGTTGATGCCGATCACCTCGCCTTGCAAATTGAACAACGGCCCGCCCGAATTGCCGTGATTGATCGGCGCGTCGGTCTGGATGAAATCGTCGTACGGCGTGTCCATGATGTTGCGGTTCAGGGCGCTGACGATCCCCCCCGTCACCGACTGCCCGATGCCCAGCGGATTGCCGATCGCCAGCACCGGATCGCCGATCTGCATTTTGCTGCTGTCGCCCCAGGTGATCGCCGGCAGTTTTCGCGCGCCCACATCGACCTTCAGCAGCGCGATATCCAGGATGCGCGCCGCGTTCAGCACCTTCGCCGGCACCCGCGACCCGTCGGAGAACGTCACGAAGATCTCGTACGCCTGATCCAGCACATGCCAGTTGGTCACGATCACGCCGGACGGATCGACGATGAAGCCGGACCCGGCGGAGGATTTGAGCTGGAACGAGCGGGTTTGCGCCGAGGCCGCCAGATTCGTCTCCGGCGGGATCGCGTTGGCGTGGGCGATGATGTTGACGACGGTGGGCAGCAGGCTGCGGATCAGCGTGGCCTGATTGTACTGCATATCCTGCGCGTGGCCGGGCGCCGGCCGGATGAAGCCGAGCGAAAGCCCGACCATCAGCAACAGCATTGCCCCCAGTCCCCGCATACGCCGCATTCGCACCCTCCCGAGCCCGTGCGGACATAGTTACCCGCACCGCGACAGACAACGCCCGTCCCCCGTCGCCCCGGACAGGCATCCGGGGGCGCGCCGGTGGCACCGGCGGCGCCGCTTGCGGTGACACGCCCGGCGGCGATGTGTATGATGTTCGGGATCGCTACACATCGGAGGGCCGTATGCGCACCAACATCGACATCGACGCCGACTTGTTGGCCGAGGCGATGCAGGCCACCGGGCAGACCACCAAGCGCGGCACGGTCGAGGAGGCGCTGCGGCGCATTGTCGTGCTGCATCGTCAAAAACGGGCCGGGGACGCGCTCGCCGGGCTCGGATGGGACGGCGATCTGGACGCGATGCGCGAGGGACGCGGCATCTGATCGCGGTCGACAGTTCCGCCTGGATCGGCCATCTGCGCAACGCGCCGGACGATGCCGTGCGGCGGTTGCGCGGCCTGTTCGGGCGGGAGCCGCTGGTTGTAGGCGATATTGTTCTGCTGGAGGTGCTGCAAGGGGCGCGGGACGATGGCCATGCGCGGCAACTGGAGCAGTTTTTGCGCCAATTCGTCGTGCTGCCGATGCTGGACGACTCCGTTGCGTGCCAGGCCGCCGCCAACTACCGGCTCTTGCGGTCGCGCGGCATGACCGTGCGCAAGACCGTCGATCTGGTAATCGGCACATGGCGCATCCGCCACGGCATCGCGCTGCTGCACGACGACCGCGATTTCGACCCGATGCAGGCATTGGGATTGCGGGTGGCATGAGCGGACGCCCCGCCGTGGCCACCGGACGAGCATCGGGGTGCCTCGATAGCGGCACCGCCAAAGCGGAGCGCTTCCCAGCTTTACCCGAATGCCCGCAGTGGCGCCGGCGCCCAGCGATGCGGGATGGACAGCAAGGCCGGCGGACTGGCGACGCGGAAGGCATCAAGCATCGCCGGTAGCCACCGAACCACCCCGGCCGCCTTGTCCCAATACGCGACGGACGCCCACCCGTTCGCCAGAATGAACACGACCAGTCGGGATTGTTCCAGCGCAATCCGTTCCTGTGGCCGGGTCCGAAGTTTTCTGTCCTGCGTCAGGACGGCCCACCCGCCTTCGGCATGCAACGCGCCAATCCAGTCCCTGTCCGCGATGCCCGGCCCGAAGCGTTCCGGAATACTGATCGCCTCGCCGCCCTCTGGCGTCAGCAGGGCATGAATGGCGTGGGCCAAATGCGGCGACAGATTCTCGTCGAACGCCAGCTTCACGCCGCCAGCATTGTCTCGAAAGCCGCTGCCTGCCGGACACTTTCGTTGGAAGCGCCAAACAGCGCGGCGACGCGGGCCACATCGCCCCCCTCCGCCCGCAGCGCGTCCGTCAGCGCCATCGTCGGCACGCCCGGCTCCACGAGCGGGTGCCCGAACGACCGCCTCGGATCGAGCAGCACCAGCGGCGTTTCGGCGCGCGGGTGCCACGCCCGGATAATCTCGCCGGCATCCAGATCGAATTCCGAGCGGATATTTTTCTTCAGCACCGCCAATACCGCTTCTTGGTTTGCCACCAGTTCGGTGGCCCGCATATCACCATCGCGGGCCAACCTCTGGGCGAATGTCGTCACCCCGTCCGCCGTGTAGCGAAGCCCGTACCCGGTCTCGTCAAGCAGTCCGTGGCGTGCTTGCGGTGCCATACGCCGGATGGCTTTCCACGCAACGCCGGCACGCAAAAAATGCCGGACGACCCGCAACTCGATCAGTTCACGGAACGAGAACACGATCTTGCCCTGGATCTCCGGCAGCAGATGCCCGATGCCCTGCCTGCCGCCCCGCGAGCCGTCCTCGCGCGGATCGCCGAGCAGCCACCCGCGAACCTGCGCCGGCGTCAACTCGGCCAGCCGCGCCGCCTCGGGGACGGAATAGAAGCCAAGGCCAAGCATGTCCGGCAGCGTGTCCACGACGCGATCCTATGGGCGGCGCTGGGGACGGGCAAGCGCGCTGTAGGGTGCGGTTCCGCTTGTATCAGCCGCACCCTTGATCGCACTAACCTGCGGGGATGCATCAGCGCGCGGCCATCCGCCGTCGTTCCTTGTCGTGGCAAGCGGACTGTCAATGCCCGTGCCGCCGGCGCTGACGGTATCGAAAACGACTCTATCGGAAACGGCGCCTAGCTGTTACACTGGGATGATCGGCGATTCCCAAACGGCAGTCATCATATCGAGGTGTTGAAAGGGCCTGCCATGTCTCGTGTGTCATACTTTCAGCGCTTCTCCCAACCTGAGAACCATGCAACCAATAATACATTGCTCGTCTTGCGCCATTTCTATCGGTCATCTCCTTTCAAGATTCAGAAAGTTCTCACGTCCCTATTGGACTGTGAAATCCCAATTGGCTTGGCCTTCGAGCAGCAGATCAGGGGAGAGGCCAGTGTGCCCGACGCACTCATCAGTCAAGACGCGCTTCGCATTTTCGTGGAGACTAAGCGCGATGGAGTGGTCGATTGTGATCAGATCCGCCGTCACTTCAGGAGCATCGCACATGCCGAGAGTTCGGCCGCTCGTAATATTCTCATCGCACTCACCAAAGAACTGGTCGTGCAAACTGATCGAGAATTGCTTGCTGCCGAAGCTGCCTCTCAACAGATCACCTTTGTGGCAGTGACCTTTTCGCAGATTGTCGAAGCTCTAAAAGACGAATGTTCTGACTTTGAGCAAGAGCTCCGCGCTATCGTCGATGATTATGAAGCCTATCTAGAAGAAGAGGGATTGATGGAGGATCGCAACCAGTGGCTTCTTGCCGTGCCATGCGGCATGACACTCGACGAAAACGTCGCATTTAGCCTTTATTACGAACCGGAGGAGAGAACCTCCAAGCAGAACTACCGCTTCATCGGTCTGTATAGAAATAAGGCCATTCAGTACGTCGGTAGTATCAAGGCAACTGCGGTGCGCCCATCTGCTACTGGAGAAGTTGCTTGCACGGTAGAGAGCGGGCAAGTGACTGACGATCATCGGAAACGGATCAGCGAGGCCGTCAAGACATCGACAAACTACAACCACTCCAAGGCGCACCGCTTCTACCTTGTTGATAGTTTTGTTAAAACTAACGCGAGGAAAATATCGCGTGGCGGGATGCGGGGCCGTCGCGACTTGTCAAACCTCATCCCGGACTCCACGCCGGCCGAGGAATACACAACCGCAGAATTGGCGACCGCCCTTGACGGGATAAGCTGGGAATGAGCGAGCGGAGGGCAGGTGCCACCAAGTTTCCCCCGCCCTACGACGCTGCGCGCATCGGGGGCTGCGTGCCACCGTCCTAAACATCCCTCCGCCGACACTTTCCCCTTGCCCGCCTCCGTCAAATTTGATAACTAACAGGAGTGACATATTCCCCCTCCTTCGCCACCGCCACCCTGCGGTTTCGCGACTACATCGACATCCTGATGCGGGTGATCGTGACGCGCTTGACCATGGGGTTGCCGCAATCGGTGGCCATGC
>CAJCJG010000335.1 GCA_903970625.1 Solirubrobacterales bacterium 70-9
GGGCGGCCGGACGCGGTCGCGGCGCTGGAGGCGTGCGGCCGGGCCTATCTGGATTTTGCCCGTGCCGAACCCGCCGCCTATGCGGTGATGTTCGAGTCCGGCATCGCGATAGACGGCGATCCGGCGTTGCGGCTGGCCTCGGAGCGGGCGTTCGGCGTGCTGCGCGCTGCGGCGGACGCCGTGTGTGCCGGCATGACGGAGAACCGGCCGCCCGCGCTGATGGTGGCCCTGCATATCTGGGCGATGGCGCACGGCGTCGCCTCGCTGTTCGTCGGGCGCGGCGAGCAGGCGCACCGGCGGCTGCCGATGTCGCCGGAGGATCTGCTGGAAGCCGGGGTGTTGATCTACCTGCAATCGCTCGGGGTGGGCGCCGCACGAAAGCCGTGATCCGGATCCGCTTGACGGCGACCCGTTGCCGACCCATGATGTAAATGTGATTTACATTCACACGGAGGCTATCGATGATGCTCGCGGCCAAGATGGACGAATACGGCAGGGGGGGCTGGATCGCGGCGATGATCCTCGGCTTCATCCTGTGGTGGCCGGTTGGTCTGGCGACGCTGGCGTTTCTGTGCTTCAGCGGCCGGATGCGCCGCAGCAACTGGGGCAACGAGATGCGGGGCCAATGGCACAACATGGGCCAGAACATGGGCGGCTGCGGCTGGGGCCGTCGCTCGCGCTGGGGCGGTGGCGGCGGCGGTGGGCGCGGGCCGAGCGGCAACCAGGCGTTCGACGATTATCGCGCGCAAACGCTGCGCCGGCTTGAGGAGGAGCAGCGCGAGTTCGTGGACTATCTGGAACGTCTGCGCCGCGCCAAGGACAAGGCGGAGTTCGACCAGTTCATGGCCGACCGCCGCAGCGGCCGGACGCCGGGGGCCTACCCACCGGGTGAGGCGGTGTAACCGCCCGCTTCGCCGCAAAAACCCCTCCCGTGCCTCGGGCGGGAGGGGTTTTTTGTGTCCTGCGGCATTTCTGCCCCGCGCCATGCGGCTTGCCTTTGGCGGGCAAGTCCGTCATATCGCCGCCGTCGGCTGGCCCGCTTCGCGCGGGCCGGGCGATAATTCACACGCGGGGCTCCTCCCCGGCCCAGATGGGCCAGGTTCCGGTGCCGTTGTGGCGTTGGCCCCGCGGAGGTTCAACCGGACGACAAGGAGAGGTTCGCCCATGGCGATGCCCGATTTCACGCTGCGCCAGCTTCTCGAAGCCGGCATCCATTTCGGCCACCACACGCGCCGGTGGAACCCGCGCATGGCGCCGTACATCTTCGGCATCCGCAATCAGGTCCATATCATCGACCTGCAACAGACGGTTCCTTTGCTCGACCGCGCGCTGCGCGCCATCCGCGACGTGACGGCCGCGGGCGGCCGCGTGCTGTTCGTCGGCACCAAGCGCGCAGCCGCCGAGCATGTGGCGGAGGCCGCCAAACGTTGCGGGCAATATTACGTGAACCACCGCTGGCTCGGCGGCATGCTGACCAACTGGAAGACGATCACCGGCAGCATCAAGCGGCTGCGCCAGATCGACGATCTGCTGAACGGCGACGTGCAGGGCCTGACCAAGAAAGAGGTGCTGAACATCACCCGCGACCGCGAGAAGCTGGAGCGGGCGCTGGGCGGCATCAAGGACATGGGCGGCCTGCCGGACATCCTGTTCATCATCGACACGAACAAGGAGAAGCTTGCGGTCGAGGAAGCCACCAAGCTGGGCATTCCGGTGGTCGCCGTGCTGGACAGCAATTCCGATCCGGCCGGCGTGACCTTCCCGATTCCCGGCAACGACGACGCCATCCGGGCCATCACGCTGTATTGCGATCTGGTCGCGGCGGCGGTTCTGGACGGCATCAGCGCCGAGATGATCGCCAGCGGGCGTGATCTGGGTGAGGCGGAAGCGTTGCCGATCGACGCGCTGCCGGAGCCGGTGGCGGCGGAAGCCCAGCCGGCCGAATAAGTCAGACCACCGAGTAAGGAACACCGACATGGCCGAAGTCACGGCTGCCATGGTGAAAGACCTGCGCGACCGCACCGGCGCCGGGATGATGGACTGCAAGAAGGCGCTCGTCGAAGCCGAGGGCAACATGGAGGCGGCGATCGACTGGCTCCGCAAGAAGGGCCTGTCGCAAGCCGCCAAGAAGTCCGGGCGCGTGGCGGCGGAGGGGCTGGTGGGTGTGGCCTCCGCGCCGCAGCGTGCGGCGCTGGTCGAGGTGAATGCCGAGACCGACTTCGTGGCGCGCAACCCGACCTTCCAGGCGCTTGTCGAGGTCGTGGCGCAGACCGCGCTCGCGGTCGGCGAGGACATCGCGGCGATCCGTGCGGCGCCCTACCCGGGAACCGGCCGGACCGTCGGCGAGGAGCTGACGCATCTGGTCGCGACCATCGGCGAGAACATGAACATCCGCCGGGTGAAGGTGTTCAGCGTCAGTCATGGCGTGGTGGCGACGTACGTGCATAACGCCGTCAAGCCGGGTCTGGGGAAGATCGGCGTGCTGGCCGCGCTGGAAGGCGCTTCGGAAATCGATGCGCTGGAGCAGCTTGGTCGGCAGATCGGCATGCATGTCGCGGCCACCAAGCCGGACGCACTGGATATCTCGGCGGTCGATCCGGCGGCGCTGGAGCGGGAAAAGGCGGTGCTGTCCGAGCAGGCGCGCGCCTCCGGCAAGCCGGAGAACATTATCGAGAAGATGGTCGAGGGCCGTATCCGTAAATACTACGAGGAAGTGGTGCTGCTGGAGCAGGTCTGGGTGCATGACGGCGAGAGCCGGGTGAAGAAGGTGGTGGAGAAATCCGGCGCCAAGCTGATCGGGTTCGCGCGGTTCGCGCTCGGTGAGGGCATCGAGAAGCCACCGGAAGATTTTGCCGGCGAAGTCGCGGCCGTCTCCGGCGTGCCCCCGAAGCCCGAGGCCACCTAGCGGCGCCGGCCGTAGCGTGTGCTTGCCGGGGGCGGACGGCATGACTACGGTGCGCCCCGCCCCCTTTTCCCTGCCGCTGTCCGAGTCGCGATGAGCCAATCGCCTGACGCAACATCGCCCGCCCCACGGCGCGTCCTGCTCAAACTCTCGGGCGAGGCGCTGATGGGCAAGCGCGAGTACGGTCTGGACAACGAAACCGTCTCCCGCATCGCCATCGACATCCGCGATGTGGTGGCGATGGGCGTGCAGGTCTGCGTTGTGATCGGCGGCGGCAACATTTTTCGCGGCGTGCGGGCAGCGGCGAGCGGCATGGACCGGGCGCAGGCCGACTATATCGGCATGTTGGCCACCGTGATGAACGCGCTGGCGATGCAGAACGCCCTGGAGAAGCGCGGCGTGGCGACGCGGGTGCAGTCGGCGATCCCGATGGCGAGCATCTGCGAGCCCTATATTCGGCGCCGGGCCGAGCGGCACATGGAAAAGGGGCGGGTCGTCGTGTTCGCCGCCGGCACGGGCAACCCGTTCTTCACCACCGACACCGCCGCCGCGCTCCGCGCCGCCGAGATGAACTGCGATACCTTGTTGAAGGGCACGCAGGTGGACGGGGTCTATTCCGCCGACCCGCGCAAAGATCCCGACGCGACCCGCTACGAGCGTTTGACCTACCTCGAAGTTCTGTCCCGCGATCTGGGCGTGATGGATGCCGCTGCCATCAGTCTGGCGCGGGAGAATGGCTTGCCGATCATCGTCTTCAACGTCCACGCTGCCGGCGCGTTTGCGCAGGTGATGCGCGGCGAGGGGCGGTTCACCAAGATCATCGAGGCCGACTAGCGACCGAGGGAACGCCCGAGCCGGATCGGTGCGCTCCAAATTTGATTGCACAACCGGATGTAATTAGTTTATCGGAGGGGTCTTCATGGCATCCGATCTCGCCAGTCTGAAACAGGACCTGACACGCCGCATGGACGGTGCGCTGGAGACGCTGAAGCGCGATTTCAGTGGGTTGCGTTCAGGCCGCGCGAGTCCCGCGCTGCTGGAACCGATCCGCGTGGAAGCCTATGGCGGCGAGATGCCGCTGCCGCAGGTGGGCACCATCGCGGTGCCGGAAGCGCGCATGATCACTGTGCAGGTGTGGGACCGGAGCCTCGTCAACGCCGTGGTGGCGGCGATTCGGGATTCGGGGCTGGGGCTGAACCCGAGCGGCGACGGGCAGTTGGTGCGGGTGCCGATCCCGCAATTGACCGGCGAGCGGCGCACCGAACTGTCCAAGGCCGCGCATAAATACGCCGAAGCCTCGAAAGTGGCGGTTCGCGGGGTGCGGCGCGACGGGATGGAGCAGATCAAGGCGCTGGAAAAGAAACACACCATCAGCGAGGACGATCTGGCACGCTGGACCGACGAAGTGCAGAAGCTCACCGACGGCTACATCAAGCGCGTGGACGATGCGCTCTTTGAAAAAGACAGAGAAATCAAGCAGGTCTGAACGAGAGTGGCGCCTGTCGGACATGGAGCGATGCGCGAGGCGGCGGCGGCGGAGAAGCTGCCTGCCGATGGCGTGGCGATTCCGGCACATGTCGCGATCATCATGGACGGCAACGGACGCTGGGCCGCCGCGCGCGGGCTGCCGCGCATCGCGGGCCATCGGGCCGGCGCGCAGGCGGTGCGGCGGACCATCGAAGCGGCGATCCGGCAGAACGTCGGCTGGCTGACGCTGTATGCGTTCAGCAGCGAAAACTGGCGCCGCCCGCTGCCCGAGGTGATCGACCTGACGGGCCTGCTGCGACACTACGTGCGCAGCGAGGTGGCCGAGTTGCACGAGTCCGGCGTGCGGATGCGCTTCATTGGCGACCGTTCTCGGTTCGACGCCGATTTGCAGGCCGATCTGCGGGCCGCCGAGCGCAAGACGGAGGGCAATACCAAGCTCAACCTGATCGTGGCGCTGTCCTACGGGTCGCGGGCGGAAATCGCGGCGGCGGCGCGGCGGCTCGCCGAGGAGGCGCGGGCAGGCCGCCTGGACCCGGCCAGCATCACCGAGGACAATTTTGGCGGCGGGCTGGACACGATCGGGATTCCCGACCCGGACCTGATTTTGCGGACCAGCGGCGAGCAGCGGCTGTCGAATTTTCTGCTCTGGCAGGGCGCCTATGCGGAGTTGCTCTTTCTCGATGTGTTGTGGCCCGATTTCGGGCAGGCGCATTTCGCCGAGGCGCTGGCCGAGTTCGCCCGACGGGAGCGGCGATTCGGTGCCCGACCCGGCTGACGTCTTCCCCCCGACGGTTGCCCGCCCCGGCACCGCGCGCTGGGCGGATTTGTCCACGCGCGTTCTCTCCGCCGCCGTGCTGCTGCCGGTAGCGGTCGGGGCGCTGTGGCTGGGGGGCTGGGTGTGGGTGGCGCTGGTGGCGGCAGGGTCGGTTGGGCTGGCGCTTGAGTATGGGGCGATGACGAGAAAAGGCCCCCTCCTCTTGCGGGAAGGGGTGGGGCGAGGGATGCCAGACGCCCCGAATCCTGTACGGCGATACCCCTCACCCCGACCCTCTCCCACAAGGGGAGGGGGAGTTGTTCTTCCGGCAGCGGTTTTCCTCGCGGCTGTTCTCACGGCGGCGGGCCTTGCCTGGGTTGGCTTGGCGCTGCTGGCGGTTGCGACGGCGATAGTCTGGCTTCTGTCCGGCCGGGTCGCGGTGGCATTGGGGGTGCCGTATGTCGGGCTGACCTGCATTGCCTTGGTTTGGCTGCGGGCCGATGCCGGGGCCGGGTTTGGGCGCGTTCTGGCCCTGTTGCTGGTGGTTTGGGCGACCGACATTTCCGCCTATCTCGCCGGCCGGCTGATTGGTGGCAAAAAACTGGCGCCCGCGATTTCGCCCGGAAAAACATGGTCGGGGGCGGCCGGCGGGTTGGTGGGCGCGCTGGCGGTCGGATGGATCGCCGCTCCCGGCGGGTGGGGCCTGTTGGCCGCCGCGCTGCTGAGCGTCGTGTCGCAGGCCGGCGATCTGATGGAAAGCTGGATCAAACGACACTGCGGCGTGAAGGATTCCGGCAGGCTGATTCCCGGGCATGGCGGGCTTCTGGATCGGCTGGACGGCGTGCTGACGGCGGCCCCGGTGGCGGCGTTATTGGCGCTTGTGGCGGGACCGGGAGTAGGGTTTTGGTGATGAAGACCGTCACCGTGCTCGGCAGCACCGGCAGCGTCGGGACGCAAACGCTCGATCTTCTGGCCGCGCAGCGGGACCGGTTTGCCGTGCAGGCACTCGTGGGCGGCCGCAACGTGGCACTCCTGGCGCAGCAAGCGCGGGCGCTGGGCGCGCGGCTGGCGGTGGTCGCGGACCCGACCCTGCATGCCGCGTTGGTGGAAGCGCTGGCCGGCAGCGGCATCGAGGTCGCAAGCGGACCCTCGGCCGTGGTCGATGCGGCATCGGAGGCGGCCGACTGGACGATGGCGGCCATCGGCGGTGCGGCCGGCCTGCCGGCGACGCTTGCCGCGATCAAGCGCGGCGGCGCGGTGGCGCTGGCCAACAAGGAGGCGCTGGTGTGCGCGGGCGACGTGATGTTGCGCGCGGTGGCAGACGCCGGCGCCACGCTGTTGCCGGTCGATTCCGAGCACAATGCGATCTTCCAGGCGATGGCGGATGGCAACCGAGATGCCGTGGAGAGCATCACGCTGACCGCCTCGGGCGGGCCGTTCCGTCGCGCGACGCTGGAGGAGATGGCGCGCGCCCGGCCGGAAGCGGCGCTGCGGCACCCGATCTGGTCGATGGGCGCCAAAATCAGCATCGACAGCGCGACGATGATGAACAAGGGTTTGGAACTGATCGAGGCCGCGCGGCTGTTCGGGCTGGCGAGTGCGGACATCGCCGTCCTGGTGCATCCGCAATCGGTGATCCACGGTATGGTGCATTACCGGGACGGCAGCGTGCTGGCGCAACTGGGGTCGCCGGACATGCGGGTGCCAATTGCGCATACGTTGGCATGGCCGCAGCGGCTGGCGACGACGGCCAAGCGGCTCGATCTGGCGGCGCTGGGCAGGCTGGAGTTCGAGGCGCCCGACCCGGTTCGGTTCCCCGCGCTGCGCTTGGCCCGCGAGGCGCTGGAAGCGGGCGGGGCGGCGCCCTGCGTGCTGAATGCAGCCAACGAAGTGGCGGTGGCGGCTTTTCTGGACGGACGTCTAGGTTTCCTCGATATTGCCGCTATCGTAAGTGATGTCGTCGAAGCGTTCGGTGTCGGGCCGGCAGACACGTTGGCCGCAGTGCTCGATCTCGATGCCCGCGCCCGAGCGGCGGCCGTGCGTGCCTGTGCCGGCCGCGACCGGCCCGCTGCTTAGCGCCGGCTGCCTAAACTCACTGGAGGCCCATTCTGTGTTCAACGCCCTGCCGCCGCCCCTGAACTCTGTGGTTCCGTTCGTGATCGTGCTGGGCGTTCTGGTGTTCTTCCACGAACTCGGCCACTACCTTGCCGCGCGCTGGCGCGGGGTGCATGTGGAGGCGTTTTCGGTCGGCTTCGGTCGGGCGTTGGTGAGTTGGACCGACAAGCGCGGGACAAATTGGAAGATCGCCTGGATCCCGCTCGGCGGCTACGTAAAACTGCATGGACAGGAGCAGCCGGAGGAGGTCGGCGCGGACGTGCGCGCGCTGTGGCAGCCGGGGCGGACGTTTCACGAAAAGCAGGTCGGCTCTCGCGCCATCGTCGTCGCGGCCGGCCCGGCGGCCAATTTCGTTCTCGCCGCCATCCTGTTCGCGGCCCTGTTCGCGACCAGCGGCGAGCCGGTGATCCCGCCGAAGCTCTACGTCGCGCCGGATTCGCCTGCGGCCGACGCCGGATTGCTGACCGGGGACCGCGTGGAGTCCATCGACGATCAGTCGATTCGCCGGTTCGACGATATCGACCGGTTTGTGGCGGCGCATCCGGGCCAGCCCGCGACCTTCCATGTTCGGCGCGGCGAGCAGACCTTCGCCATTGCGGCGACCCCGGAGGTTCACGGTTTCGGGACCGAGCCGCTGATTCCGGCCGATGTCGGCGGCGTGGTCGCGAATTCGGCCGCCGCCCGCGCGGGTCTGCGGGCCGGCGACAAGATCGAGGCCATCGACGGCGAGGCTGTGCAGCGGTTCGACGACATTCGGCGCATCGTCGCCGCGCGGCCGGCGCAGCAACTGGTGCTCGCCTTGCGGCGCGCAGGCGCCCCGCTGTCGATCACGCTGACGACCGATGTGCGTACCGAGGACGGCAAGAAGATTGGCAGCCTGGGCGTGCAGGCCGATGTGACCGAATCGGTGCGTCTCGGCCCGGTGGACGCGGTGGTCGGCGGCGTAACGCATACCTACGACGTGGTTGTGCAGACGGTGAGCGGCCTGTGGGGCATGATCGCGGGCGGTCGTGGCGCCGACGAGTTGGGCGGGCCGCTGCGCATCGCGCAGATGTCGGGCGAGGTGGCGCAGTTGGGGGCCGCCAACCTGATCAACTTTATCGCAGTCCTGTCGGTCAATCTGGGGCTGATCAACCTGTTCCCGATTCCGGTGCTCGATGGCGGCCATCTGCTATTCTACCTGGTCGAGGCCGTTCGCGGCCGGCCGCTGCCCCGTCGCGCGGTGGAATACGGGTTTCGCGCCGGTTTCGCGCTGCTGGTGGGGCTGTTCGTGTTCGCCACATGGAACGACCTGTCGCATCTGGGGCTCGTGCGCTGGGTGCGGGCGTTTATCGGCTGAACCGCCCACGCTGCGGCGGGGCTGGCACCGGCTCGGCGGGACCGGGTAGCGTCAATCACCTGTGGCGGCTATGGTCCGCGCCGCCCGGGTTTGGGTGGAGCCGAATGTCGCCCGTCGGAAGGGTGGCGCAGCCGTTGGGGGTACTGCTTTTGTTTCGTACGCACGCCGCGCTGCTCGCGTCGATCCTTTGTGTCTGCTTAGCTTTTCCCTCACTGGGTATGATCGGCATTGCTGCCGCGCAGGGCATCCCGGCGCCGATCCGCGTGTCCGCCGCCGATCCTTTGGCGGGCGGCACCATCGAAGCGATCAAGGTCGAGGGCAATCAGCGGATCGAGGAAGCCACGATCCGGTCGTACATGTTGGTGCAGCCGGGCGACCCGTTCGACCCCGACCGCATGGATCGCAGCCTGAAGACCCTGTACGCGACGGGCTTGTTCTCGGACGTGAGTTTGCGGCGCGACGGTTCGACGCTGGTGGTGATGCTGACGGAAAATCCGATCGTCAATCGCATCGCGTTCGAGGGCAACCACAAGCTGAACGACGAGACGCTGCGCGCAGAGTTGCAATTGCGCTCGCGCGCGGTGTTCACGCCGGCACTGGCGCAGGCCGACCGGCAACGCATCCTCGATCTGTACGCAAGGCGTGGCCGCTTCGCCGCGCGCGTGGAACCGAAGATCATCAAGCTGGATCAGAACCGCGTCGATGTGGTCTTCGAGGTTCACGAGGGCGACGAGACGCTGGTCAGTCGCATCGCGATCGTCGGCAACCACGCGTTCAGCGAGGATAGGCTGAAGGAAGTGATCGGCAGCCGCGAGGAGGCATGGTGGCGCTTTCTGTCGTCGAGCGACAATTACGACCCGGATCGCGTCAACTTCGACAAGGAATTGCTGCGCCGCTTCTATCTGCACAACGGCTACGCCGATTTCGAGGTGGCGAACGCGACCGCCGAACTGGCGCCGGATCGTTCGGCGTTCTTCCTGACCTTCACGATCAACGAGGGCGAACGCTACAAGGTCGGCAAAGTCACGGTGAATTCGACGCTGCGCAAGCTGGAGAGCGCGGACTTGCAGCCGCTGGTCGATATTACCGCCGGCGACTGGTACGACGGCGACGCGGTGGAACGCAACGTGCAGACGCTGACGGACGCCGTGCAGAATCGCGGCTATGCGTTCGTCGATGTCAAACCGCGCATCTCGCGCGACCGCGACAAGCATGTCGTCGAACTTGTGTTCGACGTTGGCGAAGGGCCGCGCGTCTATATCGAGCGCATCGACATCGTCGGCAACCAGCGCACCAAGGACAAGGTGATCCGCCGGGAATTCCGCGTGGCCGAGGGCGACGCGTTCAACGCGGCGCTGATTCGCAGGTCGCGCCAGCGGTTGCAGGACCTCGGCTACTTCAACGGCGTCACCATCGCCAGCGCGCCCGGCTCGGCCGCAGACCGCAGCGTGCTGACCACCACCATCGACGAAAAGGCGACCGGCGAACTGACCATCGGCGGCGGTTACTCGACGGACGTGGGGGCGCTGGCCAACGTGGGCGTCCGCGAGCGTAACCTGATCGGCACCGGGATCGACGCGGGCGTGACGACGGTGATCGCGCAGAAGGAAAGCTCGGTCGATCTGTCGATCACCGATCCGTATTTCCTGGACCGCAACATCGTCGCGGGGCTGGACCTGTTCCACACCGATAACAACAACCAGAACATCTCGCAGTACAACGAGCGGCGCAGCGGTTTCTCAATCCGCACCGGCTACGATTTCAGCGATCATCTGCGCCAATCCTGGGCCTACTCGCTGGTGGATCGCAACGTGTACAACGTTGCCTCCACCGCCAGCATCTACATCCAGGATCTGGCTGGCACGTCCGACTTGTCACAGTTGGGGCAGACCCTGACGATCGACTACCGCGACAGTACCGTCGATCCGCATGCCGGTTGGGTGCTGCGCGGCGGCACCGACTTTGCTGGCCTTGGCGGCACCGAGCGTTTCATCCGCACCAAGGTCGATGGCGTTTACTACGTGCCGCTCGATACCTTCACCGGCAATTCGGATTGGGGCGTGTCCGTCTCTGGCGGTACTGGCTATCTGTTCACGATGGGCACGCAGGAGAAGATCATCGACCGCTTCTTCCTGGGCGGCGACAATCTTCGCGGCTTCGAAACCGGCGGCGCCGGCCCGCACTCGATCGCCGACGGCGACAGCCTCGGCGGCCGGTTCATCTGGACGCAATCGACCGAACTTCGCTTCCCGCTGCCGATCTCGCCCGATCTGGGCCTGACCGGCCGCGCCTTCGTCGATGTCGGCGCGCTGTCGCAGGCGAGCAAGATTGCCGGCAACCCGATTGCGGACGATCCCGGCCCGCGTGTCGGTGCCGGTGTCGGGCTGTCGTGGAAGACGCCGTTTGGGCTCATCAACGTGGATCTCGGCGATCCGGTCGTGAAGAAGAAATACGACCAGACCCAGATCTTCCGCTTCGGCTTTGGTACAAGGTTCTAGGTTCCATGATTCGTTCCCTCGCGGCTGCGCTGCTTGCCGCGGCGCTGGCGTCGTCGCTCGCGGCGCCCGCCTTCGCCCAGCAAAATAATCCCGATTATTTCGTGCCCGGCAAGCCAACGCCGGCAACCCCGTCCGCGAAGCCGAAGCCGGGGCCGGCGCAGCGACCGCCGCCGGGAAACCCGGTTCAGGTGGCGCCGCCGCAGATCGGCGCGCCCGTGCCGGGGACCGACGCGCAGGAGCCGCCGCCGCAACTGAACGTGCAGTTGCCGCCGCCGCCTGATCTGCCGGCGCTGCCCAAGGGCGAGGCGCCGCCGGTCGCGGTCATCGGCGTGATGGGCGTGCCCGAGGTCATGCGCGCCTCGGCCGCCGCGCAGCAGGTGGAAAAAATCATCGGCGAGCGGCGCGCCAAGCTGAACGAGGACGCGCAGAAGGAGCAGGCCGTCTGGCGCGAGATGCAGCAGACTCTGGCCAACGACCGCACGAAATTGTCGGCCGATCAGGTGCGGGCGCGCGAGCGGGATTTGCAGGAGCGGATCACCAACGCGCAGCGGCAGTTCCGCGACCGCAACCGCATCATCCAGGAGGCGGCGCAATACGCGCTGGCGCAGATCGAGCGCACGCTGATCGCGGTGATCCGGCAGGTGGCCGAATCGCGTGGCATGAACCTGGTGCTGCACCGCGCCCAGGTGGCGCTCAACGTGAACCAATTCGACATCACCGATCAGGTGGCTGAGCAGCTCAACAAGATCCTGCCGAGTGTGGTGATTCCGCCGGATGGCGTTTCGCCTG
>CAJCJG010000336.1 GCA_903970625.1 Solirubrobacterales bacterium 70-9
GTCCGATGAATAGGGTCTCGCCATGACCTGCCGGCCTCCAACCCAGCCAGCAGCTTGAATCAGATCCCGCACCGCGCCGGAATCCCCCCGACTCAAATCGGTCCGGTCATGCTCTAGGCCGCCAGCAGATCGAGAAACCGGTCGTCCCGCTTCAATCGCCGCCGAGCCGCCAGCAGGCCGGCAAGTGCCGCACGGTCGCCGTGCCGCTCGGCCATCAGCGCGAGACTGCGGACGAACAGGTCGCGCTGCGCGTGGCTGCCGCCGAGCAAATGAAGCTGCTCGGACAGGCCGGCCAGCGGCACCATCGCGCCCTTCTCGGCTGCCGCCAGCAAGGCGTCGGCAAGACCGGCGCCGACGCGCGCCGCGACCAGCGCCTGTTCGTCGTCCCCCTTGGCTGCCGCCGCCAGGGCCGCCGCAACATCGCGGGACGCCGCAAGGTCCCCGACCGCGATCAGCGCCAGCAGCCGATGCAGGGCAGCGAACACCAGCACCGTCTCCTCCCGCCGCCGCCGCGCGATCTCGGCCAGCTCCTGCCAGCGCCCGCCGACATCGACGCCATGCTGCCGCAGCCGCCACAGCGTCGCCACCGCGTTGGTGAAATCCCGATACTCTTCCGACCGGTCTGGCCGGATTTCGCGGTCGTACAGGTCTAACACCCTGCCGTAGCGGCCCTGGTCGAGGTGGAACAGGCCGAGATGCCACGACAGGTGGTAGGTGAAGCTGTTGCACCCCTTCCAACCCGGCCGCTGCGCCTCGATCCACGCTTCGCCGTCGGCCGGGCGGTGCGTCATCTCGTGGACATGCGCGACTGCATGGATGGCCCATGCGTCGTGCGGCGCGATCTCCACCGCCCGCCGGCCGAAGCGTTCGGCCGCCGCGTATTCGCCGGCCTCCTCCAGCGCGAAGGCATGGCAGCCGAGAACGTAGCCGTAGCCGGGCTGCCCCTCTGCCCAGGCCGGCAGCACCTGTGCCGTCGTTGCCCACATGCCGCGCGCGTCGCCGCCGACAAAGCGCAGCATCGTGGAGAGCTTGACGAACAGCAGCAGGTCCGGCCGGCGCGCCAGATGCGCCTCCAGCACCGTGGCTGCCGCCAACGGCCCGCGCGCGAGTGCCGCACCCAGCGCGGCGCATAGCGCCGCTTCGTCGTCTGTGCGCGTGGCGTTCGGCAGTGCCTGCCATACCGCCCGCGCCGCTGCCAGCGGTTCCGTGCGGCAGGCCAGCAGCAGCATCAAGCCCTTCAAGGCAAGGGCCGCCAGCATCCTCGGCTCGGCCGCCAGCGCCCGCTCGACCGCCGGCATGGCGTCGGTGCGATAGGCGGCCAACCCCTCGGTGGCGGCCCCGAACGCCGTCAGCGCGGCCGGATTGGCGGTGCCGTGGCACATCCCGAAGGGATCGACGCCGACGCACGCCGCGACGGAGGTCATGGCGTTGTCCCCGGCTCGATCGGGCGTGTTGCCAGGATGCGGGCCTCGACGACCTCGTTCGGCCCGTCCAGCGGACGGCCGCGCAGCAATTGCAGCGTCTTGGCCAGTTGGTCGTAATAGGCCCGGCACATGTCGCACAGCACGAGGTGCCACCACACACCGAGTCTCGCGCGCCAGCCGAGCGTGCTTTCCAGATAATCGGTGGAGAGTTCGGTCATGTCGCGGCATGTCGGCATCGTGATGTCCCCGTTCGCCCGCCCGCGCGGGCCTTCGCTTTGTCGAGACTCCCCCCGGCAGGCCGCGTTACAACCAAGCGGGGCAGTTTCGCGGGGGCCGTGTGGCGATTCCAGGGCAAACCGAGTTCGATTCGCCCGACTTTCTGGCGCTGTTGCGCAACGGTGACGCAGGCGCTTACCGCAAGCTGATCCGCCGCTTTCATGGCTCGCTGGTGAGCACCGCCAGCGCCGTCATCGGAAGCCGCGCGCAGGCCGAGGAGGTGGTGCAGGATGCCTGGATCGCCGTGTTCTCCGGCATCGGCCGGTTCGAGGGGCGGTCGAGCCTGGCAAGCTGGTTGTTTGCCATCGTCCTCAATCGCGCCCGCACCCGGGCAAGCCGCGAACGCCGGCTGGTGGCGCTGCCGGCGCTGGACGGGGCGGAGGGACAGGAGCGGGCGGTGCCCGTCGAACGCTTCGTCGCCGATGGCCACTGGAGCGAGCCGCCGCGCCTGTGGGACGTGTTGGACCCGGAGCGCGTGGTCGGGGGCAAGCAATTGTGGGCGCATGTGCAGGCCGCCATCGAGACGCTGCCGCCCGGTCAGCGGGCCGTCATCATCCTGCGCGACATCGAGGCGGTGAGCGCCGACGAAGCCTGCGAGCTACTGGCGATCTCGGCGGAGAACCAGCGGGTGCTGCTGCACCGCGCGCGCGGGCGCGTCCGACGGACCATCGAGCAGTTGACCGAAGGCACGCCAGCGCGCGTTGCGACCGGCGCGCCCGCTAAGCCGCCCGCGCCGCCGCGCCGCGCGCGTGGGGCCATGGAACGGCTGCTGGGCTGGCTGTTCCCGCCGGGGCCGGTTTGGGCGTAAGTCCAATACGCCACGAACGAATCCCTGTTGCACAGCCACGAGACCAGACATGCCCCGTCCGACCATCATCGATTGCGACCCCGGCACCGACGACGCGCTGGCGTTGTGGCTGGCGCTTGCCTCGCCGGAACTGGATGTGCGGCTGGTCACGGTGGTCGGCGGCAATGTCGGGCTGGATCGCACGCTGGCCAACGCCCGGGCCATCGTGGGCCTGACCGGCCGCGACGTGCCGGTCGTGGCGGGCGCCGACCGCGCGCTGATGGCCCCGTTCGCCGACGCGGCCTATGTCCATGGCGACAACGGCCTGGGCGGGCTGATCCTGCCGGACGGGCCGGCGGCGGCGCCCGGCCTTGCCGTCGATGCGCTGCGGGCGGCGCTGCGTGCGGCGGCGCCGGGTTCCGTCACGCTCGTCGGCCTCGGCCCGGCCACCAATCTTGGCCTGCTGCTGGCCATCGAGCCTGACCTTGCGGGCAAACTGGCGGAAATCGTGCTGATGACCGGGGCGCTGGCGGAGGGCAACGTGACCGCTTCGGCCGAATTCAATGCCTGGAACGATCCGGAAGGGCTGGCCATCGTGCTCGCCTGCGGCGCCCCAGTGACGCTGGCGACGCTCGACCTGACCAATCAGGCGCTTTGCACGCCCCCCCATGTCGCGGCGCTGCGGGCGGCCGGCCAGGGCGCCTGCGCCACGGCCGCCGCTGCGATCTGGGACAGCGTGCCACCTTCCCGCCGCGCCGGCGGGATGGGGCACGAACAACATGACGCATGCGCCATTATGTGGCTGGTGGCGCCGGACCTGTTCACCGGCCGGCCGGTCCATGCCTCGGTCGATCTCGGGCCGGGGCCGGGGCGCGGGCGCACGGTGATCGACCGTTGGGGCCGCTCCGGCCGGCCGCACAACGCCATTTTCCTGGAAACCCTCGATCCTGAGGGTTTCTTCGATGTACTGATCCGCCGCGTCGCCAGCTTGCCGTAGCGGCCTGCCCGCGTTACGCCGCCCGGCTCGGCTTGGGTAGCATCAGCAGGGGTGGCAGGCCGTTGACAGTGGTTCCGGACTGCGCCGCCTCCACCGTGTCCTGGAGCGCCAGCACCACCGGATGCGCCTCGCCACGCGCCACCGTGAATCGGGTCGGAGCCAGGAAGCGCACCGAGCGCCCGGCCTTGGTCTTGCGGTCGAAGGTGATCTTGACGGTGCGCAGGTCGATACCGCGCCGCTCCCGCACATCGACGATCGAGGTCAGCGGTATCGTCGCGGTTCGGCCCGTGGCCAACGTTATCAAGAGGTTGGTGCCGTCGGTGGCAACCGAGCGCAGGCCCGCCGCCCACAGTGACAGGATCGGCAGCAAAAGACACGGCAGACCCAGCAGTGCGATAACCATCGCGAGAAGCGGCGGCTTCCGCGGCGCCGGTCCCGGGGGACCCATCAGCGGGAAATAATTCAGCACGACCCCGATCAGGACATAGGTGACGACGAGCCACACCGCCATCGGTGCCACTTGCAAGACGGACGTGAGGCGGGACGATAGTCGCTCCCGCGCCGGGGCCGGCGCCGCTGCTGCCATGTCGCGCTATTCTCTCCTGCGCATCTTTCTTCGACGCCGGGCGACTCTGGTCCGAACGGCAGGGGTACTGCAACGATTACTTGGTGCCGAACAGTCGGTCGCCGGCATCGCCCAGGCCGGGGCGGATGTAGCCGTGATCGTCCAGTTGCCGGTCCACGGCGCAGGTGAACACCGGAACGTTCGGGTGCTCGGCGGTCAGCACGGCGATGCCCTCGGGCGCGGACAGCAGGCACACGAAGCGCAGGTGCGTGGCGCCCGCCCGTTTCAAACGCGCGATGGCGGCAGCGGCTGAATGGCCTGTCGCGAGCATCGGATCGACCACCACCACTAGGCGGCTGCCGATGTCCTCGGGCACTTTCATGTAATATTCGACGGGTTGCAGCGTAGTATGGTCGCGATACAGGCCGATATGACCCACGCGGGCATTCGGCACCGCCTCCAGCATCCCCTCCAGAATGCCGTTGCCGGCGCGCAGGATCGACACGAAACAGAGCTTCTTGCCCGAAATGTGCCGCCCCGTCATCGGCTCCAGCGGCGTCTCGATCTCAATGTCTTCCAACGGCAGGTCGCGCGTAACCTCGTAGCAGGCGAGCAGGCTGATCTCCCGTGCGATGCGACGGAAATCGGCGACCGGCGTTTCCTTCTGCCGGAGCAGCGTCAGCTTGTGCTGGATCAACGGGTGGTCGAGGACAGTCACATTGGCTGGCAACGTCATGGCGGCAACCTCCAGGCGCGGCATACGGCGGGTGTACCCGTGCGGCGGCGGACTGGCTAGAGGCGGCGCGTCGTGGCGATCACGACAAAGAGACAGCTTCCGAGAGGGGCGCCACTATCCCGGAGGCCCCAAATTATTGCATGTCCGCAGTCGGGGAGGTGAAGGCAAAAGGCTTTCCTGGCTGGCCAGCCAACGCCACCGCCTGCGGTGGGATGGGCTTAGGGTGTTTGGTGGTTTGGATCGAAAGAACGAGTCAGATGGCAGGTGGCTTGGCGAATTGGCTGTTCGATCCGTCGGGGCTGACGCCGCACGGCTTCTGCTTGCTGTGGCAACCTGGGTTGATATGGACGTACGCTACGGCGGATGTCGGGATCGGCATTGCGTATTTCACCATACCGATCGGCCTGGCCTGGTTTGCGCGCCGCCGCCGCGATCTCGTCTATGGCCGCATTCTGTGGCTGTTCGCGGCGTTCATCCTGCTGTGCGGGACGACGCACTGGCTGGACGTGCTGACCCTGTGGGTGCCGGCCTACGGCCTGGAGGCGGCGGTCAAGACCGCAACGGCCCTCGTCTCGCTGGTGACGGCCTTCGCACTATGGCGGCTGATGCCGCAGGCGCTCTCGATCCCCACGGCGGCGCGGATGCGCGAGACCAGCGACGCCCTGCGCCAGAGCGAGGCGCGCTATCGGCTGAGTTTCGAGCAGTCGCCGGTGCCGCTGCACACGCTCGACGGCAACGACGTGATCACGGGCGTTTCCAACAGTTGGCTAGCGCTGCTCGGCTATGAGCGGGTCGAGGTAATCGGGCGGCCGATTTACGAACTCTGGGCGCCCGGCTCGGGCGAGGCCAAGGAACGCGACCGCGCGGTGCTGCTGCGGGAGGGCGAGGTCCATGGCCTACAACGGCGCCTGATCCGGCGCGACGGCACCGTGCTCGAAGTCGTCGTTTCGGCCCGTCTGGAGAAGCGCGACACACCGATGGTCGTGGTCTGCGGCGTGACCGACGTAACCGCGCGGCGGCAGGCGGAGGAGGCGCTGCGGGCCAGCGAGGAGCGGCTGCGGCAGGCGCAGAAGATGGAAGCCGTCGGCCAGTTGACGGGCGGGATTGCCCACGACTTCAACAACATGCTGCAAGCCATTGGCGGTGGGTTGGAACTGATCGAGCGCCGCGTCGCGCAGGGCCGCATCAACGAGTTGCCCCGCTATTTCCTCTCGACCCACCAGGCCATCGACAGTGCGGCCAGCCTGACACGCCGCCTGATGGCATTTTCCCGCCGCCAGCCGTTGCAGCCCCGCGCCGTCGAGCCGGACACGCTGGTGCAAGGCATGGTCGAGTTGTTCCGCCGCACCGTCGGCCCCGCGATCCGGCTAGAATTGCGGTTGCACGACGGCGTGTGGCGGGCCGTCTCCGACCCCAACCAGTTGGAAAGCGCGCTGCTGAACCTCGCCATCAACGCCCGCGACGCGATGCCGGACGGCGGCTCGCTGACGATCGCGACCGCCGACCGGCGGATGACTCGGGAGGATTTGGAGGACCAGGAGGAATCCGAACCCGGGGACTATGTCGAGATTTCGGTGTCCGACACCGGAATCGGCATGTCGGCGGAGGTGATGTCGCGCGCGTTCGAGCCGTTTTTCACCACCAAGCCGATCGGGGCCGGCACGGGCCTTGGGTTGTCACAGCTTTACGGTTTCGTCCGGCAGTCGCGCGGCTTCGTGCGGCTGGAGAGCGCGCCCGACAAGGGCACCACGGTGCGGCTGTATCTGCCGCGCCACGACGAGCCGGAGGGGAGCGAGCCGGAAGTCGAGGTCGCTCTCGCCGCAGCGGACGAGCGGGAGGCGACGCCGATCTTGGGCGCCACCGTGCTGGTGGTGGAGGACGAGCAGGATGTCCGCGCCCTGGTGGTCGACGCGCTGCACGAATTGGGCTGCGTGGTGTTGCAGGCGGAGAACGGGGGGTCGGCGTTGCAGGTGCTGCAATCGGTCGATCGGGTCGATCTGCTTGTTACCGACGTGGGACTGCCGGGGCTGAATGGACGCCAACTGGCGGACGCCGCGCGGGCGGGCCGGCCGGAATTGCCGGTCTTGCTGATGACCGGCTACGCGGGAACAGCCCTGGATCGGCTGCCGTTGCAACACGACATGGAGTTGATCCGTAAGCCGTTCGGCCTGGATACTCTGACCGCTGCCGTGTCCGCGATGCTCGGACGGGTGCCGGTGGAGCGGTGATGCGTCGACCTGTCAGACGTGTTGGCCGCCGTTGATGTGCAGTTCGGTGCCGTTGACGTAGCTCGCGGCCTCGCTGCACAGGAAGTAGATCGCGTTGGCGACCTCCACCGGCTTTCCGAGACGGCGCATGGGCACTTCACGGTCCGCGAATGCGGCGGTGCCGGGCGACAGAATGGCTGTGTCGATTTCGCCGGGGGAGATCGCGTTGGTGCGCACGCCGAGCGGGGCGAATTCGGCCGCCATTTCGCGGGTCAGTGTCAGCAATGCGGCCTTGCTGCTGGCGTAGGCGGCGCCGGCGTACGGGTGGACGCGCGTGCCTGCGATCGAGGTGACGTTGACGATGCTGCCCTTTGCCGCCGCCAACTGGTCGATCAGGCCCTTGGCCAGCAATGCGGTCGAGAACAGGTTGACGTTGAACACCTGCAACCACGTCTGATATGCCGAGCCGAGCACGCCCAGACGACTGTTTTCCGGGCCTTTCGGCGAGATGCCGGCATTGTTGATCAGCGCATCCAGCTTGCCCTCCGGCAGGCGGCGGCGGATCTCCTCCAGCCCCGGCTCCAGGTGCTCGACGTTGGCGAGGTCGAGCTGGATGTGGTTTTCAGGACCACCGAGCCAGGGGCAGCGGGGCGAGAACCCTTGCCGGGACAGGGTCAGCACGCGCCAGCCATTGTCGGCGAACACTTTGCCGGTGGCGTGACCGATGCCGCGACTGGCGCCGGTCAGCAACAGAATGCGCTGAGTCATGGGAGTCCTCCCGCGTATGTCGCGGCCAGGGTAAACCTTTTGCCGGCGGGATGCCATGATGGCGGATGACCGGGAGGACAACAGTATGACCGAAACCGCGCAGGCGGCCGTGATTCACGGGCCGCACGATTTGCGGATCGAGCCGTTCGCGGTGCCGGCGACCGGGGCGGGGCAGGTTCGGGTGCGGGTGCGCGCGGGCGGGATCTGCGGCTCCGACCTGCATTATTTCCACAAGGGCGGTTTCGGCACGGTGCGGCTGCGCGAGCCGATGGTGCTGGGGCACGAGGTTGCCGGCGTGGTGGAGGAACTTGGGGCGGGCGTCGCCAACGTCGCCGTCGGCGACACAGTCGCGATCAACCCGAGCCTGCCGTGCTGGAACTGCCGCTTCTGCCGCCTGGGCTTGCCGAACCAGTGTCTGAACATGCGGTTCTACGGCAGTGCGATGCCGTTTCCGCACATTCAGGGCGCGTTTCGTCAGGTGCTTGTCTGCGATGCCGCGCAGGCCGTCCCGGCGGCCATGCCGGTAGAACGGGCGGCGTTCGCGGAGCCGCTGTCCGTCTGCCTGCACGCGGCGCGGCAGGCGGGGAATTTGATGGGCGCGCGGGTGCTTGTCACGGGCGCCGGCCCGATTGGCATCCTATGCCTGATGGTGGCGCGGCTGGCTGGCGCGCGGGAGGTGGTGGCGACCGATCTGATGGACGCGACGCTGGCCGTCGCGCGCGCGGTTGGCGCCGACCGGACGCAGAATACGCGTGAGGTGCCGGACGCGCTGGCCCGCTATGCCGGCGACAAAGGCCACTTCGATGCGGCGTTCGAGTGTTCGGGCAGCGGCGCGGCACTCGCCTCCACCATTCCGGTGGTGCGGCCGGGCGGGACGATCGTGCAGGTGGGACTAGGCTCCAAACCCAATCAGCCCCTAGGAATCGGTGGCGAACCTCGATTCGATGAGCGCCTCTGTAATCGAGGGGCTGTAGAGGGATGTCTGGGGAATACTGGCTGACAGACGAAGC
>CAJCJG010000337.1 GCA_903970625.1 Solirubrobacterales bacterium 70-9
TCCGCGAGCGCGGCCACGTTCAGATTGACCAGCCGCTCAGGCATTTCCGCGTGCGACGTGCGCTTTATGACCTCTGCGATGAGCGCATTCCGTATGGCCTTGTTGCCGTTGCGCCCGCGCGCAATGATGCTGTCGCCGGGCCAGGCAAGATGGAGCATATCGCTCTCGCCGGTTTGCAGGTAGCGCGCAATTTCATCTTGCGGGAAATTCAACAGGTGCTTCCTGCGTAAAAGTAAACCACGACTCTTGAGGTAGCGTAACCCTGCTGGCGGCGTGGCTCTTGGCTCCGAACTGGTCCGTCATAGGTGGCAATTGGTTATGCGGTCGTACAATGCCCATCCCTGCCCGCAACGCGACCAGGACAAATCTAGTCTCTGTCCGTCGGCAGGCAAAGCCGGGACGATGCGATCCGTCCGCGTCTCCCGCGATGTCCTGGACGATAAGGAAACTGTGCTGCGGCAGAACCAGCGGGAGCCAGACCACCCGCCATGGTGTTGGTCCGGAGCCATCGGGGCGTGCGGACGCTGGTGGTGCTGAAGGCGGCGCCAGTCGCCTCGTACTTCGTCAGCCGATGTGAGGGCGCAGGGGACGGCACCGGCAACGACCATCTTCCCGATAGGCCCGACTCTCCCACGTCAAAGCGGCGCCCCCGCGGCATGCCCTCGGCCGGATGAAGGCGGGGTTCCCCGCGATCGGTCTGTGACTGAACGGCGCTGTCGCTTCGCGCGACCTGATGCGTAAACGGGCGTCCACAGCGTGGCAGACAGGTGCCGAACACGCTGGCTGGATTGCGCCTGGCCGTATCGTTCAGCGTGGGCTGCGCGGCGGTGTGGCGCGATGAACCTCGGTGTGCGGATTGCGGCGGCGACAGGATACCCCCCGTTGAGGCGCGTGCTTCTCCAGCTTTGGCGATATGTCGCGGCCGGCCAGCACAGTCCCGGGGATGCGACTTCACGGCTGATCAGCGGAATGGCGGGCACGCGGTCGTCGTGACGCGGACGTCTCGGCGGCCATGTCTCTCTCGCAGGCCCCGGGATCGCCGGCGCAACTGCCTGCGTCACCCCCTCGGTCGCGCGCGGTTTGGGCCGGGCGTCTGGCCCTTCAACCCCCGCTTCGCCGCCCAGGCGCAAGCGCCTGTCATGGCGGGCGAAGCGCCTCCGGTTCGGATGGCACCGTGAAGTTCGGCTCCAAGAAGCCGCAACTTCCGCACCACTGCCATCCTCAGGGGTTTCCGGGCCAGCCTTGCCCGGCCTCAGAAAACCGCACCCGAGGGGGCGGACGCAGGCATAGGGCCGGCGGATCCCCCGAGGCAGCGAGAGAGAAAAGATCATGGCCGCCAAGACATCCACCCGGAAGACCGCGCAAGTTCCCGCCACCCGCAAATCGCCTGTCCGTCAGGCAATCACCTTCGAACTGGTGCAGGCCCACGCACCCCACGCCGGCCTCGCCGAGAACCTCTCGCGCACCTTCGGGATCGATCCAGTCGATTACGCCGCAATCCTCGAAGCCACCGAGGAAAACATCGGCCTCTCCGCCAAGGCCCTGCAGCCCACTCTGAACGACAAGGCCATGGAGATCCATCTGCAGCGCGTGGTCGGCAGCTTCGTCAGCTCCGCCTACGGGGCCGCCACGTTCTACGGCACCAAGGTCACCCAGGCGAAGGACCTCACCATGAAGTCCCAGAACGACGATCGCGACGAGGACCGCGGCGGTGTCTCCGGCTTCGAGAGCAAGGCCGAGCGCGCCCGCCAGTTTGCCGCCGAGATGGGTCTCCAGGCCTACGCGCTGATGGCCGCCGCCGAGGGTGCCGTCTCCGCCTACGCCCACATCACCGGCGAGGACTGGAAGCCCTACGAGGCGCCCGCCGCGCCGGCCAGCAGCACCAGCCGCCAGTCCGCGGAAGCCCAGATGGCCGCCTTCGGAGCCTGACACCAAGGCGGGGGTCGCAAGGCCCCCGCCGCTTCTGCCGCAGCAAGTGTGCATTTTAGCCCGAAAACGCGATGCGCGGCGCGGAGCGTCCCCCACCCTTCCGCCGGGCCCTCCCCAGGGAGGGCTGGCGGTTTCAGCGGAAGATCAACCAGCCGGATTGCCGGCCTCGCAATCATGAAGGACAAGACCGCCATGCCGCCCCGTGCTATAAACCAGCCTATGAATGTTGCCCTGCAACGTCCCTGGACGATCGAGCAGTTCCTGAGCTGGGCCAGCGCCCAGGACGGGCGCTACGAGTTCGACGGTATTCAGCCAGTGGCTATGACAGGCGGTAATGCGCGCCACAGCCGCGTGACCACGAACGTCCATGCCGCGCTCCGGTCCAGGCTGCGCGGCACGTCCTGTTCCTATTATGGACCCGACCTTGGCGTCCGAACCATTGGGTCCAAGGTTCGCTACCCGGATGCCCTGATCACCTGCACGAAATTCCCGGACACTGAGCAGCTCGCTCCGGACGTCCAGATCGTGTTCGAAGTGCTCAGCCCTACGTCCGGTCAGACTGACCGGATCGAGAAGGTCCGAGAGTATGCCGCAGTCCCGTCGATACGCCGGTATATCATCCTTGAAACGAGATCGGCCGGCCTCCTCGTGCTGCATCGGCAAAATCCC
>CAJCJG010000338.1 GCA_903970625.1 Solirubrobacterales bacterium 70-9
GCTTCGTCTGTCAGCCAGTATTCCCCAGACATCCCTCTACAGCCCCTCGATTACAGAGGCGCTCATCGAATCGAGGTTCGCCACCGATTCCTAGGGGCTGATTGGGTTTGGAGCCTAAAGCCAGCCACCGGTCCTCCGAAAATTCCGGCCCCAAAGCCCCGCACCTTGGCACGTCCTTATTGTTACGTCTTCGTAACAATAAGCCCTACCCCGCCACCGCCCGCGCGACCGCCAGAAAATCCTCCGGCTTCAAACTCGCCCCACCGACCAGCGCGCCGCCGACCTCCGGCAGGTTCAACAGCGCCGCCGCATTGGCGGGCTTGACCGAGCCGCCGTAGAGAATGCGGAACCCGTGCCCCGCCAGCCCGAACCGTCGCACCAGTTCGGCACGGATGAACGCATGCATCGCGATCACGTCCGCCTCGGTCGGGATGTGGCCGGTGCCGATGGCCCAGATCGGTTCGTAGGCGACGATGCCGGCAAAATCGTCCGGCAGGCTGCCCAGCAATTGGCCGCCGACAACCTCTTCCGCCCGCCCCGCCGCCTTCTGTGTGCCGGTCTCGCCGACGCAGACGATCGGCGTCAGGCCGCAGGCGATCGCGGCCTCGGCCTTGTCGCGGACAATCGCGTCGCTTTCGGCATAGTCGGCGCGGCGCTCGGAATGGCCCAGAATGACCCACGCGGCCCCCGCATCCTTCAACATCGCGGCAGACACTTCGCCGGTATGCGGGCCGGTGTGCTTCGCATGGCAGTCCTGCGCGCCGACCGCGACCTTGGAGCCGGCCAGCGCCGCCGCCACGGCCGCGATCAGGGTCGCCGGCGGGCACACCAGCAGATCGCAAGCGAGGCTTTCCGCAGGCTCCCGAAGCGGTGCCGCAAGCGTCGCCACGTCGGCAAGCAACCCGTGCATCTTCCAATTGCCGGCGATCAGGGCGCGCATTGTTTCCCCCGTTTGATCGGCCGGGTCCTAGAACAACCGGCCGGCACTGGCAAACATCTTGCGCTGTTCCTATGGTGCGCCGCCATTGCCGCAGGACCGGTCTATGCTCGCCATCTTCCGCCGCTCGCTCGCCACCTGGCCCGTACGCGTGTTCTTCGGCGTGCTGGTGCTGTCCTTCGGCCTGTGGGGTGTCGCGGACGTGATCCGCAATCTCGGGTCCGACAACGCCGTCGCCGGCGTCGCCGGTCAGTCGATCGAGATGCCGGAGTTGCAGGCGGCGTACCGCCGCAACCTGTCGCAATACTCCCGCATGCGCGGCGACACCGACCCCTCGGCCGAAATTCGCCGCACGGTCGCGTTGCAGACGGTGAGCCAACTGATCACGCAGAAGGCGCTGGCCGCCGCCGAGCGCGACCTCGGCGTCACCGTTCCGGACAGCGCATTGTCCGCCGCCGTGCAGGACATCCCCCAATTCCGCAATGCAAGCGGCCAGTACGATGCCGACCTCGCCCGCCAGGTGCTGCGCAACAACGGCATGAGCGAGCGCAGCTTCGGCGATATGCTCCGCACCGACCTCGGCCAGCGGCAGGTGCTGGGTGCCGTCACGGCCGGGGCCGCGGCGCCGGCCGAACTGGTCAAACGCGTGTTCGAATCCGAGCAGGAAAAGCGGATCGCCGACGCGGTGGAGATCCCGTTCGCCGCCGCCCCCGCCCCGCCCGAAGCCACGCAAACGCAGGTCGAGCGGTTCTGGGCCAACCACCCGGAGAAATACAGCAAGCCGGAATTCCGCCGGGTAAAGGCCATCGTGCTGGCTCCCGCGACATTGGCCAGCGAAATCACCGTCACCGAGGACGACCTGAAAGGCGTCTGGGAGCAGCACAAGGCCGACTTCAACAAGCCGGAGCGCCGCAGCGTCGAAGTGGTGCTGACCCAGGACGAGGCCGAAGCAGACCGGCTGGCAGGGATCTGGAGCGCCGGGGCGGACTGGGCCGCCATCCAGCAGGAAGCCGCCAAAACCGCCGCCGCCCCGGTCGAATTGACAGACGCGACTCGCGCGGAGTTCCCCGCGCCGGAACTGGGCGACGCGGTGTTCGCGACCCCGCTCGATACGGTGCCGCCACCGGTCCACAGCGCGCTCGGCTGGCACGTCCTGAAAGTCGTCAAGATCACCGACGGCGGCGCCAAGACCTTCGACGAAGCGCGCGACGCGCTGCGCCAGCGCGCCATCGCCGACAAGGCGGCGGACCTGATGTACGACCGCGCCAACCGGATCGAGAACCTGCTCTCCTCCGGCTCGACGCTCGATACGCTGCCCGGCGACCTGGGCGTGGCTGCCGTCACCGGCACGTTGGACGCGCAAGGCAACACGCTGGAAGGGCTGCCGGCGCCGATCCCCGGCCCGCCCGAACTGCGCACCGCTCTCGTCCAGGCCGCCTTCGCCGCCAAGCCGAACGACCCGCCGAAACTGGTCCAGGCCCCGAACGCCGCCGACGGCTCGCAGTCCTTCTTCGCGCTGGTGGTCGAACAGATCATCCCGCCGGCGCCAAAGCCGCTCGCCGACGTGGCCGACCAGGTCCGCGCCGACTGGACCGCCGACCAGAAGCGACACGAGCAGGAGGCGACGGCGGCGAAGCTGTACGCCTCGCTCAAGAATGGCTTCACGCTCGCCGCCGCCGCCGAGAAGATGGGGCTTGCGGTGCATCGCCTGCCGCCCACCGGCCGCGACACGCCGCCCGCGGGCTTCCCGCAGCCGCTGTTGGCACCGTTGTTTGGGCTGAAAAAGGGCGAGGCGGCGATGGTGGAGGCCAACGAGGGCTTCATCGTCGCCGTGTTGGCCGAGATCGTTCTGCCGGACCCGAAGGCCGACCCGATTGGCTACGACAAGATCCAGCAGTCGCAATCGCGGGCGATCGCACAGGATATCGAATCCGTGTTCGCCACCGCCGTTCGCGACCGGTCCCACCCCCATGTCAACGAGGCGGCGGTCGCCAGCCTGACCGCCTCACCCGAATGAGCGCCACATGACCTACGCCCCCGCCCCCGGCTTCGCCGACTTCCGTGCCGACTACGAGCAGGGACGCGGGCATTTGGTGTGGACGCGCAGCGTGGCGGACCTGGAAACGCCGGTCGCCGCTTATTTGAAGCTCGCCGAGGGCAAACCGTATGCCTTCCTGCTGGAAAGCGTGGAAGGCGGCGCCTCGCGCGGGCGCTACTCCATCATCGGCCTCGCGCCGGACCTGATCTGGCGCTGCCGCGAGGGCCGGCCCGAGATCAACCGCAACGCCCGCGCCGCCCCGTTCGCCTTCGTGCCGGACGACCGCGAGCCGCTGGCCAGCCTGCGGTCGCTGACGGCGGAGACCCGCCTGACGATCCCAGAGGGGCTGCCGCCGATGGCAGGCGGGCTGGTGGGCTATCTCGGCTACGACATGGTGCGGCAGATGGAGCGGCTGCCGGCCAAGAACGTCGCCAGCCTCGACGTGCCGGACAGCGTACTGGTCCGCCCGACGCTGTTCGCGATCTTCGACAACGTGACCGACCTGCTGACGCTGGCAGCCCCCATTTACCCGCGCGCCGACGTGACCGCCGCGCAGGCGTGGGAGGCGGCGCAGGGCAGCATCGCGGCCGCCGAGGCGGCGCTCACCCGGCCGATTCCGCTGGCCGCCCCCCCGGTCGCGTTGCCGCCGCTGCCGGAACCGGCATCCAACTTCACCAAGGCCGGCTTCATGGCGGCCGTCGAGCGGGCGAAGGAATACATCTTTGCCGGCGACGTGTTCCAGGTCGTGCCGAGTCAGCGGTTTTCCGTGCCGTTCGGCCTGCCGCCGTTTTCGCTTTATCGGGCGCTGCGCAGAATAAATCCGGCGCCGTTCCTGTTCTATCTCGACTTCGCCGGCTTCTCGATCGTCGGCAGCAGCCCGGAAATCCTGGTCCGCCTGCGCGACAACACGGTCACCATCCGCCCGCTGGCCGGCACGCGGCGGCGCGGCGCCACGCACGAGGAGGATCAGCGGCTGGAAGCCGAACTGCTCGCCGACCCGAAGGAGCGCGCCGAGCATCTGATGCTGCTCGACCTCGGCCGCAACGATGTCGGCCGCGTGGCCGAAATCGGCACCGTCCGCGTCACCGAGAGCTTCGCCATCGAGCGGTTCAGCCACGTCATGCACATCGTCTCGGACGTGCAGGGCCAGTTGCGCGAGGGGCTGGATGCCATCGACGCGCTGGTGGCCGGCTTCCCCGCCGGCACATTGACCGGGGCGCCGAAGGTGCGCGCCATGGAAATCATCGAGGAACTGGAGCCGACGCGGCGCGGCATCTATGCCGGCTGTATCGGCTATTTCTCGGCCAACGGCACGATGGACACCTGCATTGGCCTGCGCACCGCCGTCGTGAAGGACGGCACGATGTATGTCCAGGCCGGCGGCGGCGTCGTCGCGGATTCCGATCCGGAGGCGGAATACGAGGAAACCCGCCAGAAAGCGCGCGCCCTGTTCCGCGCCGCCGAGGAAGCGGTCAATTTTGCCGCCAAACGGGTCGGGTAGTACATTCGATCCGCGATCGTATGGTGTTTTGATTTCGCCGACACAGGACTCCGATAACACGACCGAGCCTCTCCGAATGAGAAAATGTCTCACCGGTAGTGGGTCAGTTTGAAAGCCCCTGAATAAATTCCTGTCGCTTCCTAGGTGCGCCAGGCCGGTCGCAATGGCATACTCGCCCCCATGACAATGAAACGCACCCCACGCCCCCGCGAC
>CAJCJG010000339.1 GCA_903970625.1 Solirubrobacterales bacterium 70-9
CAAGCGCCGGTCGCCGAAGCCCACCGCCACGCTGGCGGAAGCGGCCAAGGCCCCTGGCACGCCGCGCAAGAAGGCCGCCGCCGCCGGGCCGGCCAAGCCTCGGGCGCCGGCCAAACGGGAACGCGCCGAGCAGGACCGGCTGGACCAGTTGACCAAGCTGATCGTGGCAAGCCTGGAGGACGACAAGGCGGAGAACGTGGTGATGTTCGACCTCGCGGGCCGTGCCGCCTTCGCCGATCGCATGGTGATCGCCACCGGCATCGCGGACCGCCAAATCGCGGCGATGGCGACGCATCTGGAGGAGAAGCTGCGCGAAGCCGGGCTGCGGCGCATCCAGATCGAAGGCGCAAGCGGCACCGACTGGGTGCTGATCGACGCGGGCGACATCGTGATCCATCTGTTCAAGCCCGATGCCCGCAGCCTGTACGGGCTGGAGAAGATGTGGGGCGCGGATCTGGACGAGGAGCCGGCCACCGCTGTCTGACATTCTGCTCGTCGCGGTCGGGCGGATCGGGCGGGGGCCGGAAGCGGAGCTTTTCGCGCGCTATGCCGAGCGCATCCGGCCGCGACTGGTGGTGACGGAAGTGGCCGAGGGGCGCGGGAGCGCCGTGGAAATCAAGCGGCGCGAGGCGGACTCGTTGCTGGCAGCCGTGCCGGCGGGGGCATTTCTGGTCGCGCTCGACCTTGGCGGCACGGAACCGAGCAGCGAGGAATTCGCCAAAATGCTCGATCGGTGGCTGGAAGCCGGCAAATCCGTGTGCTTCGTCATTGGCGGCGCGGAAGGGTTCGATGCCAAAGTGCTGGAGCGGGCGGGGGCAACGTTGTCGCTCGGGCCGCAGACATGGCCGCACATGCTGGTGCGCGTGATGCTGGCCGAACAGATTTTTCGCGCGCGGGCGATTTCGGCCGGGCATCCGTACCACCGAGCCGGCCGCCCCTGACGGACGGGCGTTGTTCGGCTCGGCGCAATTGAGTACGTGTGAGGCAGATCGACCACGGAGCACCAAAATGTCCAGCGGCCCCCGGCCTGTCATGCTCGTCATCCTCGACGGCTTCGGCTGGCGCGCGGAGACCGCCGACAATGCCGTGGCGCAGCCCCACAAGCCGGTGTTCGACCAACTATGGAGCACCTGTCCGCACGCCTTCCTGCACACGTCCGGCCTGGATGTCGGGCTGCCGGAGGGGCAGATGGGCAATTCCGAGGTCGGGCACATGAATATCGGCGCCGGGCGCGTGGTGATGCAGGATCTGCCCAAAATCACGGCAGCCCTGGCGGCGGGCGAGTTGCCGGGCATGCCGGCGTTCAAGGATCTGGTCGCCAAACTGAAGGCCGACGGCGGGCGGCTGCATCTGATGGGGCTGGTATCGCCCGGCGGCGTGCATTCGCACGAGAACCACGCCATCGCGGTGGCGCGCGCGGTGGCGCAGGCGGGTGTGCCGGTGCTGGTGCATGCGTTCACCGACGGGCGGGACACGGCGCCACGTTCCGGTGCCGAGTGTATCCGCGTGCTGCAAGCCGGGCTGCCGCAATCGGCGCGGATCGCGACCGTCGGCGGACGCTACTACGCGATGGACCGCGACAAACGGTGGGAACGGGTCGCGAAGGCCTACCTGGCCATAGCCGAGGGCCTGGGGCCGCGCTTTGCCGACGCGCCGAGCGTGGTGGACGACGCGCACGGCAAGAACGTCACCGACGAGTTCGTCATCCCGGCGGTGGTCGGCGACTATAGCGGGATGCGGGACGGCGACGGACTGCTATGTTTCAATTTCCGCGCCGACCGGGTGCGCGAACTGCTGGCGGCCCTGCTGGAGCCGGGGTTTTCCGGGTTCGAGCGGCCCCGAATCGTGTCGTTCGCGGCAGCCGTCGGAATGACCCGCTACAGCGACGAACTGGCGCCGTTCCTCGGCGCGCTGTTCCCTCCGCAGAGCATGGACAATCTGCTCGGCGAGGTCGTGGCGCGGGCAGGCAAAACGCAGTTGCGGGCGGCGGAGACGGAAAAGTATCCGCACGTCACCTATTTCCTGAATGGCGGCCACGAGGACCCGTACCAAGGCGAGGACCGGCTGATGGTGCCGTCGCCGAAGGTGGCGACGTACGATCTGCAACCGGAAATGTCGGCGCCGGAACTGGCCGACAAAGTGGTTGCCGCCATCGATTCGCAAAAATACGACATGATCGTCCTGAACTTTGCCAACCCCGACATGGTCGGCCACACCGGCAGCCTGCCGGCCGCGATCAAGGCGGTGGAGACCGTCGATGCGGGGTTGGGACGCATCGTCGCGGCGGTCGGGCGGCAGCACGGGGCGTTGCTGGTGACGGCCGATCACGGCAATTGCGAACTGATGCGTGACCCCGCGACGGGCGGGCCGCACACGTCGCACACGACCAATCCGGTTCCGGTGGTGCTGGTCGGCACCGACGCCAAAACCCTGCACGACGGGCGACTGGCCGACATCGCCCCGACTCTGCTGCACCTGCTCGGCCTGCCGCAGCCGGAGGAGATGAGCGGGCGGACGCTGGTCGATTAGTTTTCTCCGGTGCGGCGCGGTGCATTCGTGCGGATTGGGGCGGTCGCAACGGTCTTGTTGCTGCTCGCCGCCGCCCCGCCCCCGACGCAACAGGATCTGACCGAGGCGGAACGGGCGCACGCGGCCGACGTGGCGGCACAACAGGCCGCCTCCGCCAAGGTCAGGGCAGCTGCCGAGAACGAGCGGGCGCTGGCGCAGACGCGCGTGGCGATGGCCGCGAAGCTGCGGGACACCGAGGACGCGCTGTCAACCGCGTCCGCCCGGGTGGGGGACCTGAAGCGGCAGCGAATCGACGCGGAGGCGCGGCTGGCGGCACGGGCGGCGGAATTGGGACCGATGCTGCCGGCGATCGAGCGGCTGTCGCTGTATCCGGCGGAAACGCTGCTGGCGGTGCCGATGCCGCCGGAGCAGGCGGTGCGCGGCGTACTCGTACTGGAGACGCTGGCGCGGACACTGGAGCACGAAGCGACCGCCTTGCGCGCCGAGCAGGCGCAGGTTGCCGCGTTGCAAGCGGAGATGGACGCGGCGCTGCCGGGGCTCGCGGCGGCGAAAGCGGCGCAGGCACAACAGGGGCAGGCGCTGGACGCGCAACTGGCCGAGGCACGG
>CAJCJG010000340.1 GCA_903970625.1 Solirubrobacterales bacterium 70-9
GCCGTCGCCAGGGCGGCAAGCCGCTCGTCCAGCCGCATGGCGAACACGTCCAGCGTGCCGAGCTGGCGGGCGATTTCGGCCTGCTGCGCCGCGAGGCCGGACGGGGCGGCCGTATCCTCCCCCGCCTTCGCAGCCAGCAGGACGGCTTGCAGATTGCGGTGGAGCACACGCTGCGAGGCGATCAGGGTATCGACGCCGCGTTGCAGCCGGTCGAGCCGCTCGGCCGCTGCTTCGGCGGGCGGCGGGGCACTCAGCGGCACGACGCGGCCGTTGGGATCGTGGGCGACGACGTGGATTTCGGCCAGACGGCCTTGCACGCTGGCCGGCAGGGGCAGGTCGAAGGCGTGGTTGCCGTCCCCGATGCCGTTGCGGGCTAGATCGTCGCGCGACCGGTCGGCTTGCGTCTCGGCGATCACGAAGCCGTCGAGCAGGGCCTGGACCAGTAGGCGCGTGGCCGGCACCGCCGGCGCCCAGGCCCAGCCGAGGATCTGCGTCCCGGAAGCGGCTTCGACATAGCCGATCACCGTCGGGGCGGCCGGCATCTCCGGCTGCTCCGTGTCGGCCAGCGGGGCTGTCGCGGCAGCGCCGGTCATGCCGCGTGTTCTAGCAGGGCGCCGGCCGTGGCGCGCAGTGCGTCGCCACCGGTCATCTTGTGTGCGACGCCGTTCTCGTCGAGGAACTGGCGCATGTCGCGGTAGCGTTCGTGATAGGCGCGGTTGAACCGCTCGAACAACGCCTGATCCCAATAATCTTCCAGGCGAAATTTCTTGGCGCCGAACACATCGAAGCGGGGAATGGCAAACGTGTCGGCAAACTCGGTCGTGCGGCTGTCGTAGGTGAAATAGATCGAAGGCACGCGGTTCGCGAGGCCGAGCAGGTTGCCGTGCAGACGATAGCCCAGGGCCAGTTGCACGCTGCGCAATTTTGCTTCGAATGCCGACACGTCGTCGGAGTAGAACAGACGCGCGCGATAGATCGCTTCCAGCGGATCGTCCGCACCGCGCAGCCAGTTCGCCGCGCGCAGCTTCGCCAAGGCAGATGCGCGCTGCGCTTCGTCGCCCCACAGGAGCCATTTTTCCTCGATCTCGCCTTGCGCCAACACGTCGAGGTCGAACCGCCGCGACAGATCGACGATCGTCTCGCGCTGCAAATCCAGATAGTGCTGCACGTCCTGCGCGTAATCGTGGCCGACTTCGCGGCGCAGCGTGTAGGCGACCCGCCTGATCTGATCGAGCGGTGGCAGGTCGATGCGCAGGCCGGGATCGTTGTTCCGGAAAATCGTCGGGCAGCCGATGATGCGCGCCTCGCGTATGCCGAGGCTCCACAGCACGTCCGCCGTGTAGCTGCCGCGCACGCCGAGCGAGGTGGAGCGGTCCGCGATGATCGCGAGAACCTGCTTCGTCGCCTCGGTGAGTTGCAGATTGCCCTTGACGGGGGCCTGCGCGCCAATGCCGAAGGCAACGATTGGAATGCGCAGCCGCTTCAGCACCGCCGGCGCGTTTTCCCAATCCATCGCCGCGTGCAGATAGTTGGAGCCGCGCAAAAAAGCGAACTCGAACTGCGTGTTGTACCGCTCGATGTCGGCGTCCGACGGGTCGCGGATGTTGACCGCCTCGATCGCGTCGAATTTCAGCAGCTTGAGGGAACTGTCGAACACGAACGCATCGCCGATATTGTGGTAGTGGTCCGGGCAGTTCGCGAAGCTCGACCGGCTGTACCAGCGCACGCAGTCGTGGTTATAGACTTCGCCCGACGGGCTGATCACCAGGATGTTCCGCACGATCGCTCCTTTGCCGACACGCTGGCCGGGCGGTTCACCCGCACGCCGCCAGCCCCAGTGTTCGGCCGCACTCACAAGAATTGGTAAAAGTCCGCATCACGCCGCCGGTACCGCAACGGGTGCGCGAACCTTGCCGCCGCCTGCCGCCCGTGCCTTGGCGGCGAGCGTGGCGCGATACAGCCGCAGATGTTCGGCCGCGAACCGAGCCAAATCCGGCGGGCGCGGCGCTGCCGCCGCAAGGCGTGTCCACAAATTCGGCTCGCTAAGGGCCCGCGCGAGGCAGTCGGCGAGGTCTTCCGGACTGCCGGCGCGGAAGTGCAGACCGTCCACGCCGTCGGCGACCTTTTCCGCCATGCCTCCGATGTCGCTGACGATCGGCGGGCGGCGATGCAGGAACGCCTCCTGAATGACCAGCGGCGAATTCTCCCACCAGATCGAGGGGACGACGGCCCAGTCGATCTGCGCCATCAGGCGCGGCAGTTCTTCGGCGCGATAGCTGCCGAAGAAGCGGGCGCGGCGGCCGGCGGCGTCCAGCAATTTGGCGAAATTGGCGCGGAAGGTATCCGGCTGGTTGTCCAGATTGCCGCCGAAAATGCAAAGGGTGGCGTCGCCCCAGACAGCGCGCGGCACGCGCGCGACGGCGTCGAGCAGAATGTGCAAGCCCTTGAATTCCGTGACCTGACCGAAGAAGCCGAACCGGTTGCGGCGGCCACCGTCGGCGAGCGGGCGGGGGGGCGCGGGGGCGCCGGAGTCCAGGCCGTTTTCGATCAGGTGGAATTTCCGGGCCGGCAAGCCCCAGTCCGCATAACGCTCGATCAGGAATCTGCTTGGGGACACGTACGCGTCCGCCAGCGCCAGATGGTCCTTGAGAAACAGTTCGCGCTGGAAGATCGCGCCCGCCGTGTGCTGCGGGAAGCAGGCGGCGCAGTCGGCGGGCGACGCCTGTCGGCAGAGCGCGTTGCGTGCGGTTTTGACCATCTGGCCGTGGTTCAGGCAGATCGACAGATATTCGTGGAATGTGACGACGATCGCCGCGCGCGGCAGCAGCCGGCGGACTTGCAGGATCGCCTCCATGCCGAGACCGATGACGTGGTGGAAATGCACCACGTCCGGCTTGACCTGCGTGACATAGTCCGAAAAGGCGCCGCCGAGGTCGTCCAGCGCACCGTTGGATAGCCAGAACGGATCCCACGCATCGGCGTGCAGGAACACTTCGCGTTCGCTTTGCCGCAGCGAAAGCAAGGGTGTTTCCGCATGCCGCCGCAGCGGGCCGGCGGCGCGGGCGAGGTAGAAGGCTTGATGCACGTCGCCGTCGCCATTGATGGCGCGGAACAGGTTGTGCGAGGCGACCTCCGCCCCGCCGATGGAGAACGCCGGATGGCCGTGAGAGACGATCAGCACGCGCATGCCTAGCCCTCCGCCCCGTCGGCGGGCGTGGCCGCGAAGTCCCCGGCCGCGTGGGCGGCGCGCAGGCACCAGCCATCCACCAGCCGCGCGACGTCGCTCGGCGCCACGGCGGGCGTCTCCGGTGCGAAGACGCGCGATTTCGGCACCCACACGCAGGCGAACCCGGCCGCCCGCAGCCGCAGGAAGGCCGCAATCTCCTGCCCGAAGGCCGTGACGAGGCCGGCGCGGGCGCGGCTCAATACCCGTAGCGCCGCGCGCGGCATGAGGCAGCAGGCGAGCGTGCCGAGCGCGGCGCCCTGCGGCACGCCGTCGCCGGCCAGGGCTGCGGGCATGCCTGCGAGTGGGCGTTGCACGGCGGCGTAGGGGGCAACCGGCAAGGCGGCGAACTGCGCGCCGCCGGCATAGCGGAGCGAAAAATCTTCGTACAGAAGCGTCGGGCACGCGACCGAATTCGGCGCCGCCTGCACCGCGGCGCGCAGGGCCGCGCGCCAGCCGGCCGAACCGCCGGCCGTGCCCGGATCGGCGAGCAGGAACCACATGGCGTCCGGCGTGGTCGGGGCCGCCGCCTCCAGTGCCGACAGCGTGTCGGTGACGGCGGGCGCGCGCAGGATGCGCGCGGGCAGGTCCATGAAGCCGACCAGCCGCTGCAAGGCGGCGACATCGCCCTCCGACCACGCGGCACCGCAGACGAGCACGAGGCCCTCGTCGTGCAGCAGCCGGTCCCGCAGGAATTGCGACAGAAAACTGCGCGGCAGCCCGGGCGTGCCCAGCAGCGGCACGACGACCGACAGCGCCCAGCCGGCCGGCGCCACCGCCTCGCCAGCCACCGGCATCGGGGCGCGGCGCATCATCGCCTGGCTCAGGAGGCCGAGATGGCGCTCGACAATGGCGATGCCGGAGGGTTTGTGCAGATCGGTGCCGCCGAACGCGCGGGCGCGCGCCACGGCGTTGTCGGCCGGCTGCGAGCGCACCGGCAAGAAGGCGCAGGTGCCGTCGCGGAAGGCGATGTCGAGATAGAGCGTCCCCCCCAGGCCGGCCGCCTCGGCGTGGACGGCAAAGCCATGATCGTCGCAGGTGGGGGCGGGGAGGCCGCCGGTGGCCATCGCATTGGTAACGTCGGTGCGCGGCACGCGGGTCCAATGCCGGTCGAGGCGCGCGCCGGCGCCGCCTGCCGTGCTGCGCAGATGCACCTCCGCGACGTGCTCGGCCGGGTCGTACAGCCAGCCGCTCACATAGACCGCGCCTGGCAGCGGGGCGGCGTCGGGCACCGTCAGCGCGACATCGACCGCCGCGCGGACCGGCAGTTTCTGGGCGCTCAGCGTCTCCTGCCCCTCGAAACGCGGGCGCAGGGCGCGGCGCAGCGTGTCGGCCGTCTCGGGCGGGCAGCGCAGCGTGGGCAGCAGGTCGCGGATGTGGCCGACGCTGTCGCCCGTCGTCAGCACGCGACGGCCGACCAGATCGCGCCGCACGACGGCGGTCTCGCCGACCAGATAGACGCGCTCCAACGCCCCGAGATTGGCCGACAATTCGTCTGGCAGCACCAGCACGACGCCGCCGGCCGGGGCCGCGATGTCCGGTCGGGCGAAGCTGGCCGGCCGCGCCC
>CAJCJG010000341.1 GCA_903970625.1 Solirubrobacterales bacterium 70-9
CGGCTCGCCCATGCGCAGCGCGATCACCAAAACGTCGGCCTCGCCCTCCGGCGCTGTTGCCATCGCCCGCTCCAGCGCACGGCGGCGCAGATCGTCGTCCACGCGCAGCGCCGCGAGCGGGGCCGGGATATCGGGGAGAGCGGGTTCCGTCACACGTCGCGCCGCGATCATGCCGGGCGCGCGGTGATGGTGACGTTCTGCGTCGTCACCCCGCCGCCACGCAGCACTTTGAGAGTCAGCGCCCGCCCGATCGTGTCCGGCCCCAGGGCGGCCGACACGTTGCGCGGCGTGGTGACGGCAATGCCCTCCAGTTCCAGCAGGATGTCGCCCGGCAGCAGCGACGCCGATGCCGGCCCGCCCTCGGCCAGATTGACGACCATCAGCCCGCCGGCCGCGCCCTCTCGCTCGGCAATGTCCTTTGGCAGCGCCACCGGATGCAGGCCCACGCCGAGCCATCCGCGCGCGATGCGCCCCTCGTGCAGCAACTGCTCCAGCACGCGGCCGATGGTCGCCGTCGGGATCACCAGGACGCTGCGGCCGGGCGCGAAGGTGGACATGCCCAATAGGCCGCCCTCGGCGTTCACCACCGGCCCGCCCTCGGCCGCCGGCCCCAGCCGCACGCCAAGCCGCACCAGCCGGTCGATCTTGCCCCCGCGCTGGCTTTCCCAGGCGGCGCCCAATACCTCGATGCCGCCCATCCGCGCGGTGATCGCTCCGGCGCCATCGCTGCCCAGTGCCAGCACCAGTTCGCCGACGCCGCCGGGTTCCGCTTCCGTATGCGCCGGCGCATCCGCCTCAAGCTTCAGCACGGCGACATTGGTGGCCGGGTCGCGGCCGGCGAGCGTCGCCGCCACGCGCGCCCCCCCCGGCAGGATCGCCGTGTAGCCGTCGCTCTCCGGGAGGCTCTGCTCGGACGTGACCAGAACCCCCGGTCGCCACAGCAGGCCGCTGATATGATGATGCCCGCCCCATTCCAGCCCGGCCACCGACGCGGCACCCGTTCGGGCGGTGGCGGCAATGGCGTGGGACAGGGCGGCGAACGCGGAGGTGTCGGTCATGGGAGACCCCGGTGTGTCAGTGCTCATAGCCACAATCTTGTCCAAAGCACGCACGCAAAATATCCGGCGGATGTCCGGCCGGGCGTTCACCCGGGGTCAAGCGTCCGCTTCCGGCGTGACCGAGAGGTCAAGGACACTGGCACGCCGCAGGATTTGCAGGGTCGTCGGCACCCCGGCCCGCTCCGCGCCCAGCAGCGCGTGCAGCGCGTCCGCCCCCGGCACCGGCGCGTCGCCGAAGCGCAGCAGCACGTCGCCGGCCGCGAGACCCGCGCGCGCGGCCGGGCTGTTGGGCGCCACGTTCGTCACCAGCGCACCGGTCGTCTGCCCGAGCTGAAAATGCCTCACGACACGGGTCAGGATCGGCACCGTCTGCACCGCCACCCCCAGCCGCGCCCGCAAAATCCGCCCGTCGCGCATCAGCCGCGTGGCCACGAACGCGGCCGTGTCGATCCCCACGGCGAAGCAGATGCCCTGCGCCGGTCCGAACACGGCGGTGTTGATCCCGATCACCTCGCCCGCGCCGGACACGAGCGGCCCACCGGAATTGCCCGGATTCAGCGCCGCGTCGGTCTGGATCACGCCCGGGATCACCCGCCCGTCCGGCGCCCGCAGCGACCGCCCGAGGCCGCTGACGATGCCGGCGGTCACGCTGGTCTGGAACCCGAACGGATTGCCGATGGCGATGGCCAATTGCCCCACACGCAGCGTCCCGCTCCGCCCGAGCGTGGCGTGCTCGAACCCCCCGCCGGCCAGCCGCAGCACCGCCAAATCCGTCCCCGGATCGTCCCCGACCAATGTGGCGGCCACTTCCCGCCCGTCCGGCAGCGAGGCCGTCATTCTGTCCGCCCCGGAGACGACATGGCTGTTGGTCAGCGCGTAGCCGTCCGGCGTGAACACCACGCCGGAGCCATGGCCCCCCGCCCGCCCGTCCTTCTTGCGAACGGCGACATGCAGCACGGTCGGCGCCACAAGCGCGACAGCCGAGACGAGGCGCGCGGAATAGGGGTCCAGATCCAGGTCGATACCATCGAGCGGCATGTTCATTCCTCCGTCGGGATGGAGGGAGATGCGATGCGCACGACGGCGGTTCAGCCCTGGGCGGATGGGGGAGGCCCGCGCCAACTCCGATGCGACACCCCCTGTTGACTCCCCACCCCGCCATCCGCAACAAGGCGCCATGACGCAGCACCAAACAGCCCGCCGGTATTACGCCCCGCCCCTCTAGCGGCGCGGTGATGTGTCATCGTTCAACCGCTGCGTCCTCGGCGGTTGACCCTCTCAAAATCCCCGCCGGTCGCAGCCCTGTTTGGAGGCTTGCGTGACAACCCCACCCACCGTCGGCCTGATCGGCTTCGGCGCGTTCGGCCGGCTGACGACCCGCCACCTCGCGCCACATGTGCCCCTGATCGCGTACGATCCGGCGCTGACGGAAACCTCGCTGGACGGCATCCAACTCGCCGACCTCGCCGCCGTCGCAGGCCAGGACATCGTCGTGCTCGCGGCCCCCGTGAACGCACTGGAATCCGTCGTCGCCGCCATCGCGCCCCACCTGAAACCGGGCGCGCTGGTACTCGATGTCGGCTCGGTCAAAGTCGGGCCGGCCCGCATCCTGCGCAACGGGCTCCCCGAAAACGTCGAAATCCTCGGCACCCACCCGCTGTTCGGCCCGCAAAGCGCGCGAGACGGCGTGGCCGGCCGGAAAATCGCGCTCTGTCCGGTGCGGGGGCACAAATGGCGGCGGGTGGCCGCGTTCCTGCGCCACACGCTCGGGCTGACGGTGATCGTCACCACGCCCGAAGGCCACGACCGCGAAGCCGCCACCGTCCAGGGCCTGACCCACCTGATCGCCAAAGTGCTGGTCCGCATGGAGCCGTTGCCGACGCAGATGACCACCGCCAGTTTCGACATGTTACGCGCGGCGGTGGAAATGGTTCGCTACGACGCGCCCGAAGTGTTCCTAGCCATCGAGCAGGCCAACCCGTTCGCGCCCGACGTCCGGCGCCGCTTCTTCCAGCTTGCGGCGGAACTCGCAAAGGAACTCGACGCCGAATGAGGTCGCTGCGCGCCCGCCTGTTGGTCGTCTGGGCGCTGGCGCTCGCTTGCGCCTGCGCCGTGGGCTTCCTGCTGGTGCAGCTTTACGGCCAGTCGGCGGACGCGCAACTGGCGCGGGCGGAGGCGGCGGCCGGGCGGGCGTGCGAGCGGATCGGCGACAGTTATGCTTATTACACAACGGGCTGGACGCCGCATTTGCCGGTCGCCGAGGATTCCTCTCTCCGGGCCGACCTGACGACACTGGTGGTGTTGGCGCTGGCAGGGACGTCCGGCACCGACGGCGGGATTTATCAAAGCGATTCGGGCACCTCGGCGTCGCTGGCCTATGCCTCGCCGCGCCACGCGGCGGAACCGGAGGGCGAGGAGCACGACCGTATCGCGGCACTGAACGAGGCGGCGGCGCAGTCCGGCCAGCCGGAGGCGGACCGGGTCGGCAGCGGCGCCAACACGGTGCTGCTACATGCCTGCCCGCTGCACGGGCCACTGCCGGGTGCGACGGCGTGGGTCTCGGTGCGCGTCGCCGCCATCGCCGGATCGTCCGATTTGCAGGCGGGCGTGGCGGTTTTGCTGGGGTTGGTGCTGGTTCTGGCAGGCTCGCTCGGGTGGCTCGGGTTGACCTGGGGCCGGCATGTGCGGCGGATCGAAACGGCGCTGGCGGCGGCCGACGGGGGCGAACTACCGCCGCTGACGCCGACCGGCGAGGCCGAACTGGACCGCATCGTGACCGCCCTGAACACCGCCGGCACGCGGCTGGCGGAGGCGCATCGGCAGTCCGACGCGCTTTCCGCCAGGGTCGCCGCCGCGGAGCGGCTGGCGGCGCTGGGGCGGGTGGCGGCGGGCGTTGCACACGAGATCCGCAACCCCATCGCGGCGATGCGGTTGCGGGCGGAGAATGCGTTGGCTGGCGACGATGCGCGCCGCCGCTCGGCGCTGGACGCCATCTTGCAGCAGATTTTCCGGCTCGATCACCTGATCGGCGAATTGCTGACCATGACTCAGCGCCGCGAGCCGCAGCCGCAACAGGTTGATTTGACGGTTTTTCTAGCCACGGTGTCGGCCGATCATCGGCAGGATCGAGTGTCGCTGGTCGTGGATGCCCCGCCCGCGCTGCCCGCCATGCTGGACCCGGCTTTGCTGCGACGAACGCTTGACGCCCTGCTCGACAACGCCGTGCGGCACACCCCGGACGGCGGCACCGTCACGTTGCGCGCGTCGCGGGTCCGCGATGCGGTGCGGATCGAGGTGGCCGACACCGGCCCCGGCATTCCAGAAAATCTCCGGAAAACCCTGTTCGAGCCGTTCGTCACCGGCCGCGCCGACGGCACCGGCCTGGGATTGGCCATCGCGCGGGAACTGGCCGACGCGCAGGGGGCGCACCTGACGCTGGAGCGGGCGGACGGCGGCGCCGTGTTTCGGCTGGAGGTGCCATGCCCCGTATCCTGATCGTGGACGACGACGCCGCGCTGCGGGAGGGTGTCGCCGAAACCCTGGCAGATTCCGGCCATATCCCGGAGCACGCGGCCGACGGCGCGGCGGCGCTGGCGCGGCTGGCGCGGGGCGGCATCGACGCGGTGCTGCTGGATTTGCGGATGCCGGGGATGGATGGGATGGAGGTGCTGCGCCGCATTCGCGCCGGCGCCACCCCGCCGCCGGTCGCCGTGCTGACGGCCGTGCCGACTGCCGGCAACACCATCGAGGCGATGCGGCTCGGCGCCGTGGACCATCTGGCCAAGCCGGTGGGGCGCGCCGAATTGCTGGATTTGCTGGCCCGCATGCTGCCCACGACGGCGGCGCCGGCAGGACCGGCTCCGGAGGACTCCAGCGAAGACAGCATCGTCGGCAGCTCGGCTGCGATGCGGGGGGTGCAGAAGGCCATCGGCATGCTGGCCGATAGCGACACCACGGTCCTCATCACCGGCGAGACCGGGACCGGGAAGGAAGTGGTCGCGCGGGCATTGCACCGGCATGGGCGGCGGGCCGCGAAACCGTTCGTGGCGGTCAATTGCGCCGCGATCCCCGCGGAATTGCTTGAATCGCAACTGTTTGGCCATACGCGCGGGGCGTTCACCGGCGCCGTGTCTGACCGCGCCGGCTCGTTCCGGGAGGCCGACAAGGGCACGTTGTTCCTTGACGAAATCGGCGATTTGAGCCTGACATTGCAGGCTAAATTGCTGCGGGTGTTGCAGGACAGGACGGTGGTGCCGCTCGGCGGCAAGTCGGTGGCCATCGATGTGCGAATTCTCGCCGCCACCCATCGCGATCTGGTGGCGGCGGTGCGGGACGGGTTGTTTCGCGAAGACCTGTTCTACCGCCTCGGCGTGGTGCCGATCGCGTTGCCGCCGTTGCGCGAGCGCCTCGCCGATATTCTGCCTTTGGCAGAGCATTTTCTGGGACTTGCCGGCGGGGCCAAGCGCCTGTCGGCGCCGGCGGCGGCGCAGTTGCTGGCACATACCTGGCCGGGGAACGTGCGCGAATTGCGCAACGCCATGGAGCGGGTGGCCGTTTTGGCGCGGCATGCGATGCTCGGGGCAGAGGATTTTGCTTTCCTGACGGCCCCTGCCGTTTCGACCGTCGCAACCGACTGGTTAGGGGGTGACCTGCCGGCGGCGGTTGCGCGGCTTGAGGAAGAAATGATTCGCCGGGCTTTGGCCGGTGCCGCCGGGAATCGGGCGGATGCAGCGCGGCGGTTGGGGATTCACCGGCAGCTTCTGTACGAGAAAATGAAACGCTACGGGGTCGAATAAGCCGTCCGGATTCCGGACGCGGCTGTCCCGAAGCCGGACGACGAAGCGCCCAGCGGCAAAATAAACAGAAGTAATTTCAACGGTTAAGGCGTGGCACGGCGGCTGCAATGTCTGTCTGCGGACCTTCCCGGTCCCCGTACAGGAGACACGACATGCCTCGCCTCAGTCTGAAAATGGCGTTGCTCGCGACCGCGCTGATGACGGCCGCCGCCGCCGATGTGGCCTACGCCCAGCTTGGCAGCACCTATGACCCCGCCCAATTGCCCACGATCAAGGGCAAGGTTGTCCAGTACATCCCGACACCGCGCGGCGATGTGGATGGGTTGTTGCTGGATGACGGCACCGAGGTCCAGATCGGCCCCGGTGCCTCGACACAGCTTGTCTTTGCCATCAAGCCCGGCGACAGCGTGACCATTCACGGACTCAAAGCCCGCGCCCTACCGATGGTTGCGGCTGCTTCGATCACCAACGACGCCACGGGCGTGACCGTGCTCGGCGGGCCGCATATGCATGAACACACGCAGGTCAGCGTCGAGGGCCATGTCAAAGCGGCCCTGCACGATCCGCGCGGCGAAACGAACGGGGTGCTGCTGGACGACGGCACGATCGTTCGGCTGCCACCCCCGGAGGCGAAAAAACTGAGCGATATCCTCGCGATTGGCAAGGATGTCGTGGTGCAGGGCGAAGGCTATGCCGGCCCCATCGGCAAGGCCGTGGGGGCGCGGGAGATCGGCCCCGACGCTGCGCATCTGACTCGCATTTCCGGCCCCCGTCCGGGGTGGGGGATGTGGATGCGGGAGCATTGGGGGCATGAGCATGGCCCGATGCACGGGGCGGGTGGACCCGACGGACACGGCCCGGACGGCGCCGGTGGCCCGCCGCCGCCGCCGCCGCCACAGTAAGCCAGACCAAACCGGTCGCGACGCGCCGCAATGAAGGCGAATGCCGTCGGTCTCAAAGGCTTACGGCATTCACCTTCGCGTCCGCCGGAAACAGCATCGTCACGCGGGTGCCTTCGCCCGGCCGGCTGTCGATGCGCAGGGCGCCGCCGCACCGTTCGACGAATTCGCGCACCTGCGACAGACCGAGGCCGGAGCCGCGCCCGGACTCCTTGGTGGTGAAGAACGCCTCGGTCGCGCGGGCGGCAACGTGCGGGAGCATGCCGGAGCCGCTGTCGGCGGCCAGCACCGACACGTATCGGCGGCCGGCATCGACCAGGTTGCGGAACGTGAACCCCAGTTCGCCGCCGCGCGGCATCGCATCCCGCGCGTTGATGGTCAGGTTCAGGACGGCCGATTCGAATTGCGCGCGGTCGATCCGGCAGGGCCACAGCGCCGCGTCGGCGTCGATCGACAGCCGAACCCGGTCGCCGAGCACGCGCACCGCCAATGGGCTGAACGCACGCACCACATCGTCCAGCCGCAAGGCTTCGCTGTGCCGTTGCGGCTGGCGGGAGACGGTCAGCAGGTCGCCGGATAGCCGCGCGCCCCGATCCACCGCGCCCGCGATGCCGGCAATGGCGCCGCCGATGCGATCGTCGCCCTTCGCATGCTGCGAGATCACGTCGAGGTTGCCGGCGATCAGAGTCAGCAGATTGTTGAAATCGTGAACCAGCCCGATCGTCATCTGGCCGACGGCCGCCAGCTTTCGTGCCTGCGCCAGCGCGGCCTCCGCCTGTTGCAGCGCCTCCCGCCGTTCCATCAGTTCGCGCACCAGCGCGGCGGGAGGGGGCCGGCCACGCCGCTCCACCGCCGGCGCCGCAGGTCGGGTCAGGTCGGGTGGACTGTCTGTCTGCTGGGTCATCGCCACTTGCTGCGCATCCCGTTGGATGCCACATCCTGCAAGCCGAATCGCATCGGAACGTTAACGTTCTTTGTTAGCGACAACAAACCAACGTCATATTTTCGTTTTTGGCACAGTTCTACGAATCGCGCAGCACCGCCAGCACCTCGCCGCCATAGCGGGCCAGTTTCGAGGTGCCGACGCCCTTGAGTTCGCCGAGGTCATCGAGCGTGGCGGGGCGGACGGCGGCAATTTCGCGCAGCACGCTGTCGTGGAAAATGACGTAGGGCGGCACCGACTGCGCCTTGGCTGCCGCCGCGCGCCACGTCCGCAGCGCATCGAACAATCCGCCGGCTTCGGCGCTGACGGGACCGCCGG
>CAJCJG010000342.1 GCA_903970625.1 Solirubrobacterales bacterium 70-9
GCTGCGCGCCCAAACCCTCCCCCATCCCTCCCAGCGCAACGAGCGATCCCATGGAATCGTCCATCGCGTGCTGCCGCCCGCCGCCCCCGCCGTGTCGCCCGAATCCGAGCTTCCGAAGCTCGCGGCCCCCGAGTCGGAGGTGCCGAACCGTCCGGTGCGCGTCACCGGCATCGTCATCACCGGCGTTTCGGTCTATCCGTTGCCGGAGATCCAGCAACTTGCCCACGGCCTCGTCGGCCCCGCCGTGCCGCTGCCGCGGATCGACGCCGCCCGCCAGGCGATCCTGCAACGCTACCGCGACGACGGCTACGTGCTCACCACCGTCTCCGTCCACATCGACGCGGCCGGGCAATTGCGCCTGGAAATCACCGAGGGCCATATCGCAAGCGTCAAGCTGGACGGCGACATCGGCCCGGCCGGCGTGCAGGTGCTGCGCTTCCTCAACCGCCTGACCGAACAGCAGCCGATAAACGCCGCCACCCTTGAACGCTATCTGTTGCTGGCGCAGGACGTACCCGGCGTCACGTTGCACGCCGTCCTGCAACCGTCCACCGACGAACCGGGCGCGCTCGCGCTGGTCGCGGTCGTCAGCCGCAAACCGTTCTCCGGCCTCGCGACCGTCGATAACCGCGCCTACAAGCTGACCGGCCCGATCGAGGGCCTGACCGTCATCGACGGCAACAGTTTCACCCAGTTCGGCGAACAGAACGAGATCTCGCTCTACCACACCTTCCCCAACAGCGAGACGTTCGGGCAGGCATCGACCGAGTTCTTCGTCGGCTCGTCGGGCCTCAAGCTGAAAATCTACGGCGGCTCCGGCCGCACCAACCCCACCGGCCCGCTCGGCGCCGCCGGGTTCGAGGGGATCACCACCGTGTTCGGCGCGATGGCCAGCTACCCGGTCATCCGCTCCCGTCAGCAAACCCTGAACGTGCATGTCAGCTTCGATGGCCTGGAATCAACGATCGACGTGAACCCGGACAACACGCGCCAGAGCTTCGACTCGCTGCGCGTCCTGCGCGCTTCGGCTGACTATGCGCTGGCCGACCTGTGGGCCGGCGGCGACCGCCCGGCGTCCAACGCGGCCACCGTGCGGCTGTCGCAGGGCCTTCAAATCCTCGGCGCCAGCACCCACGGGGACGGGTCGGACTCGCCGCGCCTCGGCGAACGGACCGACTTCACCAAGGTCGATTTCAGCGCCAGCCGGACGCAGACGCTATTCAAGCCGTGGGGCAACGCCAGCGTCGCCCTGATGGGTATGGTGACGGGCCAGTACAGCAGCGACATCCTGCCGCCCGCGGAACAATTCTATCTCGGCGGCAGCTCTTTTACCCGGGGTTACTATTCGGGGCAGATTTCCGGCGACAAGGCGCTCGCCGCCACCGTCGAACTGCAACTCAACACCGGCTTCGACGCGACCGTGTTCGACCAGTCGTTCGATGTCTCCACGCAATACTATCTGTTCTACGACTGGGGCGAGGTCTGGCAGAACCAGTCGGCCGACGCCCGCGCCCGCATCGCCTCGGCCGGGGGTGGCGCCCGCCTGCTGATCACGAAATACACCGAACTCGACCTCGAAGGGCTGGAGCGCCTGAACCGCTACCCGAATGGCAGCGGGCCGACGATCTCGGCGCTGAACGCGACCGCTTTCTACTGGCGGGTTCTGGCACGCTTCTAGCGCGCCCTGGGAGTTGCGAGCGATGGCGAACAAGCGAAACACGAACGAAGTCAGGTTGCTCGGCGTGGCACGGCGTGGCCGCGCGGCGCTGGTGCTGACGACGGCGTTGCAGGCCAGCGCGATGATGGTGCTGTCGCTCCCGGGCATGGCCCAGCCCCCGGCCCCGAACGCCCAGCCGCAGGGCGGCGTGACCGTCGCAGGCAGCGCCACCATCAGCCAGACCGCGACCAGCACGACGATCAACCAGACCAGCCAGCGCGCCGCCCTCAACTGGCAGAGTTTCAACGTCGGCAGTCAGCAGACGGTCAATTTCCAGCAGCCGTCGTCCAGTGCCGTGGCGCTGAATCGCGTCGTCGGCCCCGATCCGTCGCAGATCGCCGGGCGTATCAACGCCAACGGGCAGGTCGTGCTGGTCAACCAGTCCGGCGTCGTTTTCACCCAGGGCGCGCAGGTCAACGCCGCTGGCCTGATGGTCTCGACGGCCGGCATCACCAACCAGAACTTCATGGCCGGGACCATGAAGTTCGATCAGCCCGGCAATCCGAACGCCAGGATCGAGAACGCCGGTAACATCACCGTCAAGCAGGCCGGCCTCGCCGCCCTCGTCGCACCGCAGGTCGCCAATTCCGGCACCATCACGGCAACGCTCGGCCATGTCGTGCTGGCCGGTGCCAAGACCGCCACGCTCGACATGTACGGCGACGGCCTCGTGGCACTCGACGTCACCAATCAGGTCACGCAAGTCCCGGTCGCCGCCGACGGCACCAAGGCGACCGCCCTCGTCACCAACACCGGCACGATCCTCGCGGCCGGCGGCACCGTGCAACTGACGGCCCGCGCCGCCGACGGCATCGTGCAAACCCTGGTCAATGCCGGCGGCAAGATCAGTACGCCCACGGTCGGCAACAGCACCGGCACGATTGCGCTGAACGCCATCGGCGGCACCGTCATCGTGGAGGGCCAGCTTTCGGCCACCGGCGATGCACCCGGCTCGACCGGCGGCGCGGTCGGCGTCCTGGCAACCAATGGCGTCGGCATCGCGGCCGGCGCGACAATCGACGTGTCCGGCAATGCTGGCGGCGGCGTCGCGGCCATCGGCACCACGCTCGCCCGCGCCAAAGGCGGCCCCTCGGTCAAGAACCCTGCGACCGCGCGCAACGTCGTGGTTCAGCAGGGCGCCACGATCAAGGCCGACGCGACGGTGAAGGGCAATGGCGGCCGGGTGACGGTGCTGTCCGGCAACGTCACCCGCATGGACGGCGCGATCACCGCCAAAGGCGGCCCGCGCGGCGGCAACGGCGGCTTCGTCGAAGTCTCCGGCAACACCCTCGGCATCACCACCGGATCGCTCGATGTCTCAGCGCCGCAAGGCACGGCCGGGACAATCCTGTTCGACCCCATTTTTCTCGACATCGACCAAACCGGGCAACTCTCCGTCGGCACCGAAGACCAGAATTTCTTCAATAACGGCGGGACCATCCTGGCGGACGACGGCAAAACCGGAACCCCCGACACGCTCTCGGCGTCCGCGTTCGGCCAGATCTCGGGCGATGTGCTGCTGCAGGCGCAGCAGACCATTTCGGTCAACGCGTCGTTCGGAGTCAACCTGGGATCGCTCACACTCCAGGCCGGCAGCCGGATCACCGTGAACGCCGGCGCCAGCGTCAACGCAGACGGCGATATCACTTTCCAGATCGTGCCCTCGCTCGGAACACCCGCCGGCACGCCGCTGATCTCCATTCTCGCCCCGGTCACGGCCGGCGGCTCTGTCGCGCTGCTCGCCAGCCCGGGCGGCAGCGTCAATATCGGCGCCGCCGGATCGGTGACGGCGGGCAACGGCCCGGTCACGATCCAGGCCGATTCTCTCACTGTCGCATCGGGTGCGGCCTCGATCACCGCCACCGCCGGTAACGTCGAGATCGCGCCCGCGACCACCGGCGCCGCTGTCACGCTCGGCGGCCTGGGCGGGCTGGGGATATCGCAGACGGCGCTCACCGCACTCAGCGCCGACACCCTGGTCGTCGGCGCGGTCACGCTCGCCGGCACCCTCACGACTACGGCCGGCAGCATCGCCGTCACCGGTCCGGCCGTCCTGCCCGCGGCCGTCCCCGCGCTGTCCCTGAACGCCACGGGCGCCGTCACCGAGGCCACCACCGGCGCCTTGAACGTGGCAGCATTGTTCGGCAACACCGGCCCTGTCAGCCTCGTCGCCGGCACCAACACCATCACGCGGCTTAGCGCCTACACCGTCACCGGCGGCGACTTCGCGATGACGGACACCACGGCCTTCATCGTGTCCAGCGAGCTGAGCGCCGCCGCCGGCAACGTTTACCTCGAGTCCGCCAGCGCCGACGGCATCACCATCGGCCCGCGCATCGGTCGAGTGACAACCGCCGCCACCGGCCGCGCCTCGTTCCAGACCGACCGGTTCATCATCGACGAAGGCGGCACGGTCGGCACAGGCACATTCGAACTGGCGCCGGACACGCTTGGCAACACGCTGGAGCCGGGCGTCCTCTCTCCGGCGGGGTTGACCGCGATTGCCTCGACCTTCGTGCGGCTTGGCGCCGTCACGGAACCGGGCAACGCGACACCCACGATCCGCGCGGGCGAAGTGCTGATCGCCAGCAACTTCGACTTCCTGAACCGGGGCGTCGAACTCGATGCCAGCGGCCCTATCGACGCGAGCGGCGGCACGCTCACCAACGTTGCCACCCTCGGCGGCTCCGGCACCACCTGGACGCTGACGAACACCGCCAACACCGTCGGCATCCTCACCAACATCGCGGCCACCAACTTCACGCTGGACGATAGCAGCCCGCTCGCGATCAACGGCGCGGTCGTCGCGACCACCGACGCCACCATCGTCGGCACCGGCAGCGTGACCGTGAACGGATCGCTGACCGGCACGAGCGTCTTCGTCGAGGCCACGACGCTGTCGGTCCCCGGCCTGCTCAGCGCCGGCCCTGCGGGCACCATCGACATCTCGGCCGGTGCCGGCGGCTTCGTCGAGACCGGGACACTGGTCGCCGGCACGCTGACCGGCGAGTCGAGCGGCACGACGGACCTGACCGGCGCCAACACGGTGGCCACGATCCGCGACTATTTCTCCCAGGGCTTCACGATGAACGACACGGGCAACCTGTCGGTCACGGGCAATTACGGCCTGTTCGGCGCCACCAGCGCAACCATCGACGACGCCGGCACGCTGACGGTCGTTGCCAGCGTCAGCGCCAATGCCGTCGCCCTCACGGCCAACGCCATCGGCATCACCGGGTTGATCACCAACGGCGGTACTCCCGGCAACGTGGCGCTGTTCGCCACGGCCGGCGGCATCAGCGAAACCGGCTCGATCTTCACGACGACGCTGAGCGGCAGCGCCACCGGCGCGGTGACGCTGACGGGCAGCAACACCGTCCCGAACCTGGGCAATTTCTCCGCCGCCGGCTTCACGCTGAGCGACACCGGCGATCTGACCATCGGCGGCAGCACGGGCGTGAGCGGCGGCGCCAGCGCCAGCATCACCGCCTCCGGCGCGCTGACAGTGAATTCCTCCGTCAGCGCCACCTCGGTCGGCCTGTTTGCCACCGGCGGCGCGATCACCGAACCCGGCGCGATCGTCGCCGGCACGCTAACCGGAAGCGCAACCGGGGCGGCCACGCTGACCGGCACCAATACCGTCGCAACCGTCGGCAATTTCACCGCCAGCGGCTTCACGCTGACCGACACCGGCAACCTCGCCGTCGGGGGCACCACCGGTGTTTCCGGCGGCGGCAGCGCCCAGATCACCACCAGCGGCGAACTCACCGTGACCAGCACGGTCAGCGCCACCTCGGTCGGCCTGACCGGGGCTGCCATCGCCATAAACGGGCTGGTGACGGACGGTGGGACGGGCAGCATCGGGCTGACCGCCACGGCCGGCGGTATCACCGAAACCGGCACGCTGATCTCCGGCGACCTGTCCGGCGGCGCCACCGGGGCCGTGGCCCTGACCGGCAGCAATACGATCACCGATCTCGGCCCATTCCAGTCCAACGGCTTCACGTTGTTCGCCACCGGCGACCTCTTGATCGACAACGAGGGCAGCGTGTCCGGCAACACGAGCACCGTCATCGTCGACACCGGCACGCTCACGGTCGACAGCACCGTGGGCGGCACCGCGATCAGTCTCAATGCCAGCAGCATCCAGATCTACGCACTGATCACGGACGGTGGCGCCGGCACGGTATCCCTCGTCGCCACCGCCGGCGACGTGATCGAGCCTTTCGGCGAGGGAATCAGCGGCGAGATCGTCGCCGGCACACTCAGCGGCAGCGCCACCGGGTCGGTGGACCTGGGAGGCTTCAACACCATCGCCGTCATCGGCAATGTCACCGCGCTGAACGGGTTCAACCTGTTCGACACGGTCGGCCTCGCGGTCGGCGGCACCACCGGCATCGCAGGCGGCACGTCTGCCATTATCAACACGTCCGGCACGCTGACCGTGACCAGCAGCATCGGCGCCGGCACCGTGGACGTGACGGCGACCTCCGTCGCGATCGCCGGCCTCGTCAGCGCCGGCACCACCGGCGGGGTGACGGTCAATGCCATCGCCGGGGGGATCGCGGGCACCGGCAGCGTGGTCGCCGGCACGTTCGGCGGCTTGGCCACGGGTGCCGTGAACCTCACCGGCGGCAACACCATCGCCACCGTCGGCGGCTTCTCCGCCGCCGGGTTTACCCTCCACGACACCGGCAACCTGACCGTCGCCGGCACCAGCGGCATCGAGGGCAACGCGGGTGCCACCATCGTCGATACCGGCACGCTGACGGTGCAGTCCGCCGTGCGTGCGACCGCCATCAGCCTGACCGGCGGCGCCATTGCGATCCCGGGACTCGTCACCGACGGGGGTACGGGCACGGTGGCCCTGATCGCCACGGCCGGCACGATCAGCGAAACGGGCGCACTGACCGCCGGCACGCTGTCCGGCAGCGCCAGCGGCACAACCAGCCTGACCGGCTCCAACACCGTCGCCGCGATCAGCAATTTCGCGGGCAACGGCGTCACGCTCGACGACAGCGTGGCCCTCGCCGCAGGCACCGGCGTGAACGGCCTGAACGGGGGCGCGGGCGGCGCCACCATCCTCGACAGCGGCGCCCTGACGGTGGACGGCGTGTTCGGCGCCTCCATCAAACTGACCGCGAACAGCATCGTCGTTCCGGGGGCGCTCGGCGCGGCGGGAAGCGACATCACGCTCTCGGCCACCACCGGCGCCATCACCGGTGCCGGCACAGTGATCGCCGCCACGCTCGCCATCACCTCCAGCAGCAACACCAGCCTGACCGGCACCAACACCATTGCCGCCCTCGGCAACGTCACCGCCGCCGACTTCACGCTGACCGATACCGGCAATCTCGACATCGCCGGCACCACCGGCGTGACGGGTGGCTTTGTGACCTCGATCACCACCACCGGCACGTTGACCGTGACCAGCGCGGTCAGCGCCCAGGAAATCGGCCTGACCGGCGCCGGCATCGCCATCGACGGGCTGGTAACGAACGGCGGCACGGGCGATGTCACGCTGACTGCCACGGCAGGCGGCATCGCCGAAACCGGAACGCTGGTCTCCGGCAGCCTGTCCGGCAGCGCCACCGGGGCCGCGATACTGACCGGCAGCAACACGATCCAAACGCTTGCCGACTTCTCGGCCGCCGGGTTCACACTGTTCGCGACCGGCGGCCTAGAGGTCTCCGGCAACAACGGCGTCGTCAGCACCGCCGGCGCCACGATCAGCGCCCAGGGCGCGCTGACCGTGCTCAGCGGCGTCAGCGGCACCTCCGTCAGCCTCACCGGCGCGTCGCTCGCGCTCGACGGGTTGGTGACGGACGGCGGCGCAGGCTCCGTCTCGCTGACGGCTACCGGCGGCGACATCACGCAGGCCGAGATCGAGGGATCGAACGACAGCCTGATCGCCGGCACCCTCACCGGCAGCGCCACCGGTGCTGTGGCCTTGACCAGCATTGCCAACAGCATCCGCACGCTCAACGGCTTCACCGCCGGCGGCGATCTGTCATTGACCGACACGCCGCTGCTGACCGTCACCGGCCTCGTCTCCGCCGGCTCGCCGTCGGCACCTGCACCCGCCAACACCGCCACCCTCACGCTGACGGCAACCGGCGGCCTACAACTTGGCGTGGCCGACGGCGCCTCCGCAACGCTCAGCGCCGGCACGATCTCCCTCATCGCCAGCAGCGCCATCGGCGAACCGAACGGCACCTTGGCCGCCAACGATCTCACGGCGCAGACCAACGGTCCTGGCGGCGACATCACGCTGGGGTCCGCCACCAACCAGATCGCCGCCAGCAGTGGCATCACCGCCACCAACGGCGACGTGGCGCTGGTGGACGATCCGACGCTGGTGCTGACCGGCCCGTACAGCGGCAACAACCTGTTCTTCGAGGTCAATCTCCCCGGCGGCAGCATCGCCGTCGGCGGCACGGCGCCCGCCACGCTCACGGTCACGACCGGCGGCCGGATCACGCTGATCGCGGACGGGATCTCGGCGACCGCCGGCAGCACCATGACGGCGCCGCAGGGCACGATCGAACTCGCCCCGTTCTCCGCCATCGCGGAGACGGTGCTTGGTCCAGCCGCCGCCGGCACCCTGAACCTGGACGCCACGCTGCTCGCCGTGGTCGATACCGGCTTGACCGCCGGCAACACGCTGGTGCTCGGCGCCGCCACCGGCAGCGCCAGATTGCAGGGAGGGGCCACGCAAACCATCCGCGCGGCGTCGCTCACCATCGACGGCACGCTGTCCCTCGGCGCGGTCAATACCACCCTCGGCCTGCTGGCCAACGGCCCGATCGCGGAATCCGGCGGCGCGGTCACGGTCGGCACATTGTTCGGCAACGCCGTCGGTGGCGATTTCACGCTCGCCTCGCCGAACAATGCCATCGCAACCGCCAGCGGCATCACGGCCACCAACATCGTGCTGGTGGACGGCACCGACCTGACGCTGACCGGCCTGCACAGCGGGAGCAACGAGTTCTACGAAGTCGCCGCCGCCGGCGGCACGCTCACGCTCGGCCTGCGCGGACAGGTCCCCGCACCGGCCTCGTTGCAGGCAACGAATGGCGGCCGCATCTCGCTGGTCGCCGACACCATCGCGGCCAGCGGCGGCAGCGCGATCGACGCCAGCGGCGGCACGGTCGAGCTGGCGCCGTTCTCGGCGATCAATGTCAGCCTGCTGGGCACGAACGGCCTCGCGATCGGCCTGCCTCTGCTGTCGGCGATCAATACCGCCACGCTGCTTGCCGGCGGCTTCACGGACGCTGCGGCCGGCGCCACGACGTCCCATGTGGCAGCCGCCTCCGTCTCGGTGGACGGCACGACCGACCTGACCGGCATCGCGACCGCGCTCGTGCTGGACGCGGCCGGTGCGATCACGCAGCCGGGCGGCCCGCTGATCGTGGCCCAACTCTCCGGCACCGGCGGCAGCGTGTCGCTGCTGAACCCGGCCAACGCCATCGGCACCGTCGCGGCCTTGTCCGCCACCGCCGGCAACCTGTCGCTGGCTGATACCGGGACACTCGGCGTCACCGGCGCCGTCTCCGCCACCGGCAATGTGTATCTGACGGCCAACGCCGTCGCCCTCGCCGCCACAGGTCAGATCGCCGCCACGACGGGGCTGGCCAGCATCCAGGCCGACTCCCTCACGCTGGCGACCGGCGCCACTGTCACCACCGGCACGTTCGAGTTCGCGCCGCTGACGGTCGGGTCCACCGTCACCCTCGGCCCCGGCGGCGCGCTCGCCTCCCTCGTCGGCGTCGATCCCACCCTCGCCCGCATCGGCGCCGTCACCCTGCCCGGCGACGCCACGCCAACCACCACCGCCGGCGCCATCGTGGTCGGCGCCACGTTCGATGCGGCGGCGCTCGACGTGGAACTCGATGCCACCGGCGCCATCACCGCCGCCGCCGCCCCGTTGATCAACGTCGCTGCCCTCAGCGGCAGCGGCGGCGCCTGGAACTTGACGGCGCTGACAAACTCGGTCGCGACTCTCGGGGCAATCACGGCCAGTGGCTTCCAGTTGAACGACGCCACTCCACTGTCCGTCGCCGGCGTCGTCTCCGCCGGCCAGGCGGCCTTCATCACCGCCACCGGCGCGTTGACGGTCCTGTCGGGTGGTGCCATCGACGCCACCGCCATTGGCCTGCAAGCGAACGCGCTGACGCTTGGCGGCAAACTGGACGACGGCGGCGCCGGGGTTGTCGCCCTCGTGGCCACCGCCGGCGGCATCACGCAAAGCGGCACGCTTACCGCCGGCACCCTGTCCGGCTCGGCCACCGGCGCGGCTCTTTTCGGCGGCACCAACACCATTGCCACGCTCGGCGATTTTACGTCCGAAGGCTTGACGCTCAGCGACACGCGCAACCTGACCGTCGGCGGCACCACGGGCGTGCAGGCCGGCCCGAGCGCCATTTTCGCCGACAATGGCACGCTGACCGTCGCCAGCCCGCTCGCCGCCACGGCGATCACCCTGGCGGCCACGTCCTTGTCGCTGCCCGGCCGCGTGACGGACGGCGGCGCGGGCACGGTCAGCCTGGTCGCCAGCGGCGGCATCACCCAGACCGGCGTCCTCGTCGCGGGCACGCTGACCGGCGCCACTGCCGGCACGGCCACGCTGGGCGGCGCCAACGCCATCGCCACGCTGGGCAGTTTTACCGCCGCCAATTTTGCCCTGACCGACGATGCGAATCTGCTGATTTCGGGCGCGCTGATCGCCCCCCGCATCGCCATCCAGGCACCGAACAGCCAGATCACGCTGGGTTCTGGCGCCAGCATCGTCACCGGCGGCGGCACGCGCGCGCACGGCGCCATCGTCGCCGCCGACGAACCGGCCAACGGCGCGCCCGGCGCCTTCCTGCTGGCCCGGACCTTCGCGCAGACCGGCGCCAGCTTCGTCACCGGCACGATGCAGGTGGGCGTCACCGGCAATATCGCCTTCGACCCCAACGTGGGCCTGCAAGACACCAACGGGTGGCTGATCCTCAATCTGACCAACGGCAGGGCGACCGGCGACATCTTCGTCCAGGCGCTCGACGTGTCCTACACGACGCCGGGGTCGGCGGCGCTGACCGGCCGGATCGCCGGCGTCAGCGGCCAGGGCGCGGCGGCACTCGCCAGCATCACGCCGGCGATCGACATCGACTTCACGTTCAACGGCTGCACCATCGGGACCGTCACCTGTACCATCGTGACCCCGCCGCCGCCGATCACGCCGATCACGCCGATTGCGCAAGGCGTGCAGGCGCAATCCCCGCCCCTTGGCAACCTGGCCCTGGTGCAGCTGCTCTACACGCTGCAAAACATCATCCCGCAAGTCTTGCTCAGCCCGCAGGATTTCGACGATCTGCTGCAACTCCCGGTCGTTTCCGAGCAGGACTACTAGCCATGCGCAGAACAGCCCTCCTCGCCGCCCTGCTGGCCGTGACCGCCTGCCAGACCCCGCCGCCGTCCGCCTATGTGCGCGGCTCCGGCGGCGCCGGCGAAAAGCCGGCGGCGCAGACCGCCCTCGGCACCAACGCGGCCGGTGAGACCTGCTCTGCCGACGACACAGCTACCCCTGGCGGCGGCAAGGGCGCCGAGATCTATTGCGGCACCTGGAAGGAACCCAGCGCCACCGTCACCTCCACCGCCGGCGCGACTGCCGCCGACCTCGCCGCCACCGCTGCCGCCGGGCAATGGCGGGCCGGCATCGACGCGCGGATGCAGTGCGAGGCACCGGTCTCCACCACCATTCTCGGCGGCCAGCCCGCCCTCGTCCTGCAATGCGCCCGCCGCATCGGCGGCTGGCCGCAGGTGGCGATGGTCGCCCTCGTCGGCGGCACGCTGTGGCGCGGCGACGCCGTGCTGCCGGCCGCCACCGTCATGGAGCGCGCGATCGGTGTGCTCTCCGGGGTCGCCAGGACCGGGGACGCCGCCCCCGCTTCCGCCGCCGACGGCATTCTCGCCAGCCGCCTCGCCGCCCGCGCCTTCCGCTCCGGCGATGTCGGACTCTACGACCAGTTGATGGTCGCTGGCACCCGCGCCAACCTCGCCTCCGACCCGACGGACGCCGAAGTCGCGTTCCGCGCCGCGCTCGCGCTGCAACAGAAGGCGCTTGGCCCGAACGACCCGAACATCGTCGCCACGCTGCTCCCGCTGGCCGTGCAACTCTCCAATCAGGCCCGCTACGCCGAGGCCAGCGCCGTCTTCGCGCAAGCCGCCATCCTCGCCCCCCGCTCGTCCGACGAAACCGCGCCCGCGCGCCTGCTGCACTACCGCGCGCTCGACGCCAAGAACCAGGGCCGCCTGGACGACGCGATGGCCCTGCTGCTGCAAGCCGAGGCCGCCTACACCGCCCTGGTCCCGTCGGACGCGCTGCACGCGCAGCCGCAAACGCAAATCGTCGCCACCCACTTCTCCGCACCGGGGGAGAGCGTCGCGCCCTCGCTGACGCCGACCGCCGAAATGGTCGCCGACCCGCGCGGGCAACTGGCGTTGACCGGGCTGATCGAGGCGCGCCGCAACCGCGCCCTGCTGCTGCGCAGCACCGGCCACCCGGTCGAGGCCGACGCGCTGGTGCAGTCCGCCATCGACCTCGCACAAGCCAACGGCATCGCCCGCCCGCTGCTGAGCGGCCGGCTCTATCGCACGATCGGCGTCACCGCCTCCTCCAACGGGGCCGGTGACACCGCGATCAGCGACCTGCGCAACTCCTCCGGCCGCTTCCGGCAGTCTCTGCCCGGCTCCAAGACGCTCGCGGAGACCGAACTGCTGCGCGCCGGCGAACTGCAACGCGCCGGCCACGGCAGCGATGCCATCGGCCTGTGCCAGACCGCCATCGCCTCGCTGATCTCGCTGAAGGCCGCGACCGCCCCGCGCCTCATCGAGCCGTGCCTGGACGCCTATGCGGCCGACGCTGCGGCCAGTGGCGCCGAGCGCCAGCACCGGCTCGCGGAGATGTTCGTCGCCGCCCAGGTCGCCAAGGGCACCATCACCAGCGAGCAGATCGCCCAGGCAACCGCCCGCCTGCGCGAAAACGCCCGCAATGCCCGCGTGTCGGAGGCCATCCGCCGCTGGCAGGACACGACGGATGCGCTGGCCGACCTCTACCGCCAGCGCGACGAACTGCTCGCCGCGTCGTCGGAGGGCAAGACGCCGCCGCCCGGCGTGACCCAGGCCGACCTCGACAAGCGCATCGCCGACGCGCAGGCCGCGCAGGCGGACGCCGACGCGGCGCTGCAAGTCGCCTCGCCCAACTTCGGCCAATTGGTCGAACAAATCGTGCCGGCGTCCGCCGTGCTCGCGGCTCTGCGCCCGAACGAGGCGTTCATCTCGATCACCCTCGGCGAGCATGACGGCTGGGTGTTCGTGCTGCGGCGGGGTGCGGCCGGCATCGACCCGATCACCGTCGCCCGCGCCGGCGGCGGCCTACCCCGCATGGTCGAACTCGTCCACCGGCTGCGCGAAAGCATCGAACCGACCGAGGCCGGCATCCCGAAATTCGATATTTCCGCTTCGCAGAACCTGTATGCAGCGACATTGGCGCCGGTGGCGCCCGCCCTGGCCGGCGCGACCGCGCTGGTCGTGGCCCCGGCCGGCCCGTTGCTCTCCGTCCCGTTCGGCGTGCTGCTGACCGGCCCGGCGACGGACCTCGCCAGCGCACCGTGGCTGATCCGGCAGGCCGCGATCGCCCATGTCCCGTCGCCCGCCAATTTCCTGAGCCTTCGCAAGGCGGGTGCCGCCGCCGGTGCTCGCCCCTGGTTCGGCTTCGGCGGTTTTCGGCCGGTCACGCTGGCGCAGGCCGAGGCCAGCTTCCCCACCGCCGCCTGCGCCGACAGCGCCAAACTGTTCGCCGGCGCTCCGCCGCTCACCTCGGCGTTGCGCGAACTGACGGCCGCCCGCCAATTGCTTGGAGGCGCGCCGTCCGACGAAATGCTGGACGCGGCCTTCACCGCCGACGCGGTGCTGCACGCGAATTTGAAACCTTACAAGGTGCTGCACTTCGCCAGCCACGCGCTGCTGCCCGCTGAACTTCAATGCGAGAACGAGCCGGCGATCATCACTTCCGCGCCCCAAGGCGCCCGAAATGCAAACGGCGCGCTGCTGACCGCCAGCAAGATTGTCGGCATGGATCTGGATGCGGACCTGATCATCCTGTCGGCCTGCAATTCCGGCGGCCCGGGCGGCTCCACGGCCGGCGAAAGCCTGTCCGGCCTAGCCCGCGCGTTTTTCTTCGCGGGCACCCGTTCGATGCTCGCCACGCACTGGTCGGTCAGTGATCAGGCCGCCGCCTTCTTGGTAGCCGACACACTGCGCCGGATGCGCGCCTCGCCCGGTCAGGGCGTCGCAGAATCGATGCGGGGGGCGGAGTTGGGGATGCTCGCCGCTGCCGGACACGGATTGCCGGCAGATCTGGCGCACCCATTCTTCTGGGCGCCGTTCGCGGTCATCGGCGAAGGCAACACTGCCGGGGGCTTGGCGCCGACGGCAGCGGCGGAACCGGCCATTCAATCTATCGCGGCCCGCTGAACCCGGGCCGAAGGGCCGCCGCGTCGGCTTAGCCGAGCAACCATACGCCAAGGCCGATGCCGCCCCACAGCGGCAGCGCCAGCAGCACAGCCGCCATGATGCCCTTCGAAGAAACCTGCAAATCGTACGGGTCGTAACCTGACACCGTGGTCGCGGCGGTCTTATTGTCGCACGCGACGACCAAGTGCGGCCGCGCGTTTGTGACCTTCCGACTCTCTCCGGCGGGAGAACCGGCATACTGTTGTTGTAGCCCCATCGGCACGAACTGTTTTATAAACATTTTACACCAGTTGCTTTTTCGCTGTTTATGCTGACGGGCACTTTTCGCCCCAGCTCCACGTTCTTCCCCTCAAGCCCTAGTCCAACGCGCTCGGCGTCGGATCGTTCCATCTCATGACCTCACACCGCACACGTCGTATTGAGAATCGGCCCATTCCCCTCCTGCGACAACCGTGACATGGCGCGGGTCTGCAATCCTGTCAGGTCTTGTTTGAAATTGTCCGAAATATCTCGCAATAGTGATCGCCGGCCGAACACCATCTCGCGGATGGTGCGCGTCGTGCGAGCTGACGTGCCGGGGCCGGCCAACTAATGCCGCACCGCACAATTACTGCCAATCATCACTTGTCGGGCAGCATCGGCGTGCCTTCATGGGCGATCAGCAGATCGTGCATATCGTCGGCGTGCTCCTCCTCCGTCACCAGGATGCCCTCCAGCATCACCCGGGTCGTGATATCGTCGTCGCCGAAGAAGCGGATCAGTTCGCGGTAATGGTCCACGGCGATCCGCTCGGCGATCAGGTTTTCCTTGATCATATCCACCAGATTCTCCCCCTCTGCGTATTGCGAGGCCGAGCGGCTGGCCAACCCCTCCGGGTTGAAGTTCGGCTTGCCGCCAAGCTGGTTGATGCGCTCGGCCACCGCCGTCATGTGTTCGCGCTCCTCCTCCGCGTGCTCGGCGAACTCCTCCCGCACGCTGTCGCTGGAAATGCCGGAAGCCGCGATCGAGTGCATCGTGTAGCGCAGCACGCACACGATCTCGGTGGCCAGCACCGATTGCAGGATGTCGATGGTCCGCTTCACGTCCCCGACATACGTCGATGTCACGGCCCCGTCGGCAAGGTGCTTGCGCGCCCGTTCCCGCAGCGTCTTTACGTCGGTCAAGAATGGCTGCGCGGTCTTGTCGCCGGCCGCTGCGCTTTTGCTCATCCGGAAGTCTCCTGAGATAACCTGTTGATATTGCATCGCCGCGCCGCGAGTGTGTGCGGCCCCGTTACTTGTTGCGCGACGGCTTGGCGACGGCGGTTTCCATCTTGTGCCGATCCGAGTTCGGCAGCCCTTTCGGCTCGTCCGCCGCCGCCTTCTTGGCCGGCTCCACGCCGTCCGGGTCCGGACGCCGCCCCTGCTCCTTCACGGCCTTCGGCGTCGGCGCGACTGTCTTGGCCATCACACGTCTCCCTCTGTTTGATCGAGAATCGCCCGCACCGCCCGCGCGAGCATCGCGGGCGCATACGGCTTGGTCAGGAGCGCCACCTCCGGCGCCTCCATCTCGGTGCGCACGTTCGCGTAGCCCGACGTGACCAGCGCCTTTAGCCCCGGCCGCAGCCCCCGCACCGCGCGCACGAGGTCGAATCCGTTCATTCCGCCCGGCATCATCACGTCGCTGAACAGCAGATCGACGGGCGTATCCTCGCGCACGATCTCCAGCGCCACCTGCCCGCTCCTCGCGGTCAGAACGCGATAGCCGAGATCGCCCAGCGTCATCACGACAAGTTGCAGCACCTCGTCGTTGTCCTCGACGACCAGGATCGCCTCGCTGCCACGCGGCATCTCCCCATCGTCCACCGGCGAACTCCCCGCCTCGGGCAACGCCGCCAGCGAGCGCGGCAGAAGAATCCGCACAATCGCGCCCCATCCCGCCGCGCTCTCGATGCTCACCCGCCCGCCCGACTGCGTGACGAATCCGTACACCTGGCTCAGCCCCAGGCCGGTGCCCTTGCCGATATCCTTGGTGGTGAAGAACGGCTCGAACGCATGTTTGGCGACGTCCGCCGTCATCCCGACGCCGGTGTCGCTTACCTCGACGAGCACGTAGCAGCCGGCGGGCGGCCCCACCGCAGCATCGGCGCCTTCAGCGCGGATCTCGACATTGCTGGTCCTGATCGTCAGGCTGCCGCCTGCGGGCATCGCGTCGCGCGCGTTCACCGCCAGATTGACGATGGCCGCTTCGAACTGCACCGGATCCACTCGGCAGGTCCACAGGTCCGGCGCGTGTTCGAACGCCAGCGTCACTTGCTCGCCCACCGCCCGCCGCAGGAACCCATCGGCCTGCTCCAGCAAATCGGAGAGCTTCACGACATCGAAGCTCATCACGCTGCGGCGCGCGAACGCCAGAAGCTGCTGGGTCAGCTTCGCACTGCGGTCGGTCGCCGTGTCGGCAGCCCCGATCAGCCGCAGCATCCGCTCCTTGGAATAGGTGCGCGTACCCTCGACGGAGGCACGCATCATGTCCAGGCTTCCGACGATCACGCACAGCAGGTTGTTGAAGTCGTGCGCGATGCCGCCGGTCAGTTGCCCGACGGCCTCCAGCTTTTGAGCGTGCCACAGCACTTCCTCGGCCTTGCGGCGCTCGGCACTTTCGATCTGCAAGCGACGGTTGGCCTCGATCAGGTCGCGGGACCGCTCGGCCACAAGATCGTCCAGTTGCCGATTGACGAAAAACAGCGCCTGCTCGGCGCGGCGCATGCGAAGCAGCGCCCTCACCGTCGCGACCAGCACGTCCGGCACGATCGGTTCCACCAGCAACGCGTCAGCGCAGTCGTCCGCCGCGCACCCGCTCGCGTCCCCTGCATCCCACGCTGCGTATGTTTGCAGCACGGCGACATGCGGCACCGCCTCCTTCACCCGGCGGCACACCTCCTGCGCGCCAATGTCGCCGAGGTGGGTGTCGAGCACCACGAGGTCGGGCCGTTCCGTACGGCAATGCTCCACCGCCGCCAGGCCGCGATCGGCCTCGACCACATCGTAGCCGTGCGTTCGCAGCACGCGGGACTTCTCGACCCGGCCGTCGCAATTGTCGTCTGCTACCAGCAATTTGATCGGCGCAATTACCATGATGCGTTCGCCGTCTCCTGAGTGCGACATGCCACCGGCGAACCCACCGGCCAGTGCCTGGTTGCTCGTCACGAACACGAGAGGTAAAATCTCCATTGCAGCACGATGGGTTTGACCGGATGGTAAAGTCGTTACCCGGCGACGCGTTCCATGAATCGTTTGCCGCGCCGCCGTCCAGGGGCCGCATCCTGGTTGTGGATGACGACGAAATCATCGCCGCTGCGCTCGGCCAATGCCTGCGCATGGCCGGCTACGAGGCTGAAGTCGCGATCTCGTTTCAGATGGCACTGAACGTCCTGGACGGGCCGCAGCGGCTGGATTTGCTGATTACCGATCTGGTGATGCCGCGTCAGGTCAACGGCATCGCTTTGGCCCGCATGGCCCGGCTGCGCCGCGCTGGCCTGAAGATCATCTACGTGACAGGCTACGATCTGCCCGATGGCATCCAGGAGCAGGCGGTCGGCCCGATCCTGCGCAAGCCATTTTCCGACGAAGCCTTGCTGGAGAAGGTGGAACGAGTGCTGGGGGCGCCCTGACGCGGACCGCCGTGCTACGCCAACACCATGTCACGCACGTCCTCGGCCACGATCAGCGGCGCCTCCGTCGCCCGCACCACGTCGGCGACACTGACCCCCGGCGCGGTCTCCCGCAGCACCAAACCGCCGTCGGTCGGCTCGATGACCGCGAGGTCCGTCACGATCAAGGACACCCGCCGGGCCGAGGTCGGCGGCAGCGATAAGTCGGCCACGATCTTCGCCACGCCCTTCTGCGTGTGCGCCATCGCCACCACCACCCGCCGGGCACCGCTCACTAGGTCCATCGCCCCGCCCATCCCCGGCACCAGCTTGCCCGGCACCATCCAGTTGGCCAGCCGCCCGTGCCGGTCCACCTGCAACCCGCCCAGCACCGTCATCGCCAGATGCCCGCCCCGGATCAGCGCGAACGACACCGCCGAATCGAACGCCACCGCGCCCGGCAGCGCGCTCACGAACCCGCCGCCCGCGTCCGTCAGATGCTCGTCCTCCATTCCCTCCGGCGGCGGCGCGCCGAAGCCGATGATGCCGTTCTCCGACTGGAAAAAGACGTGGACGCCCTTCGGCACGTAGTTCGCCACCAGCGTCGGCAGCCCGATGCCTAGATTGACCAGCGTGTTGTCCACCAGTTCCATGGCCACGCGGCGCGCGATCAGTTCCTTGCTATCCATGACGTCGCCGCTCCAGCAGGTGATGGATCACCACTCCCGGCGTATGCACCGCGTCCGGCGGCAGCACCCCGACCGGCACGATCTCGTCCGGCTCCGCGATCACCAGCTTCGCCGCCATCGCCATCAGCGGATTGAAATTCCGCGCCGTCAGCGCGTAGGCCAGATTGCCGCTGTAATCCGCCGTCCGCGCCGCCAGCAGCGCCACATCCGCCCCCAGCGCCTCCTCCACCAGAAAATCCTCGCCGCCGACGCGCAGCACCACCTTGCCGTCCGCCACCAGCGTCCCGATCCCCGTCCGCGTCAGCACGCCGCCCAGCCCGGCGCCCGCCGCCCGGATACGCTCCGCCAGCGTCCCCTGCGGCACCAAATCGACCGCGATCTCGCCCGCGATCATCCGCTTCTGCGTCTCCGGATTGGTGCCGATGTGCGATACGACCGCCCGCGCCACGCACCCGGCCGAAATCAGCTTGCCGATCCCCACCCCGGGCCGCGCGGTGTCGTTGGCGATGATCGTCAGCCCCCGCGCCCCCCGCGCCACCAGCGCGTCTATGATCCGGTGTGGCGAGCCCACGCCCATGAACCCGCCGACCATGACGCTGGCGCCATCCGGCACCAGCCCCGCCGCCGTCGCGGGGTCGATGGCCGTCCTCATGCCGCCTTCAGGACGACGAGCAGATCCTTCGCCTCCACCGACACGCCCGGCCGCACCAGCACCTCCTCCACCACCCCGTCTCGCGTCGAGGGTAGCGCCATCTCCATCTTCATCGCCTCCAGCGTCAGCAGGACGTCGCCCGCCGCCACCGTCTGCCCGACGCGCACCGCGATGGTCGAAACCGCTCCGGGCATAGGGGCCGCGATGTGCGCCTCGTTGCCCTCCTCCGCCTTGCGCCGCACCGGCATCGTCGCCGCCGCCGACCGGTTCGGTACCCGCACCACCCGCGACTGCCCGTTCAGCTCGAAGAACACCCGCACCTGCCCCTCGTCGTCGGTCTCGGTGACGGCCTGCAACCGGATCACCAGCGCCTTGCCGCGCTCGATCTCGACCGAGATTTCGTCGCCCGGCGCCATGCCGTAAAAAAACACCGGCGTCGGCAGGCTGGAGACGGGGCCGTATTTGCGTACCGCCCCCAAAAAGTCGGCTGTCACTTTCGGGTACATCAGGAAGGACGCGAACTCCGTGTCGCTCAGCGCCCGTCCGCAGCGTTTGTCCGCATCCGCCCGCGCCGCCGCCATGTCCAGCGGGGCCAGCAACGACCCCGGCCGCGCGGTGCTCGCCGCTTCGTCGCCCAGCGCCTTCCGCTGCAACGCCTCCGGCCAGCCCCCAGGCGGCTGCCCCAGATCGCCGCGCAGCATGTCGATCACGGAGGCCGGGAACGTCACGCTGACAGCCGGGTCCAGCACCTGTTCGGCGGTCAGATCGTTGGCCACCATCATCAGCGCCATGTCGCCGACCACCTTGGACGATGGAGTGACCTTGACGATGTCGCCGAACATCTCGTTGGCCGCGTGGTACGCTTTCGCGACCTCGTGCCACCGCGTCTCCAGCCCCAGCGCCCGCGCCTGCTCCTTCAAATTGGTGAACTGTCCGCCCGGCATCTCGTGCAGATACACTTCCGAGGCGCCGGCCTTCAGATCGCTCTCGAACGCCACGTATTGGGTGCGGACTGCCTCCCAATAGAAACTCATCTGCCGGATCGCCTCGGGATCAAGGCCCGTGTCCTGATCCGTATGCCGCAACGCCTCCACAATCGAGCCCAGGCACGGCTGCGACGTGAGCCCCGACAGCGCGTCCATCGCCGCATCGACGGCATCGACTCCCGCCTCGACGGCGGCCAGCACGGTCGCCGCAGAGATGCCGGACGTGTCGTGCGTGTGCAGATGGATCGGCAGCCCGACTTCGTTCTTGAGTGCCTTGACCAGTGCTCGCGCGCTCGCCGGTTTCAGCACGCCGGACATGTCCTTAATGCCGAGAATATGGCACCCGGCTTTCTCAAGCCGCTTGGCCGCATCGACGTAATAGGACAGCGCGTATTTGGAGCGGTTCGGGTCCAGCATGTCGCCGGTGTAGCAGATCGCCCCTTCCGCCAGCCCGCCCGCCTCGCCCACCGCGTCGATGGCGACGCGCATGTTCTCGATCCAGTTCAGGCAATCGAACACCCTGAACAAATCAACGCCCGATGCCGCCGCCTGCTTCACGAACGCGCGCACCACATTGTCCGGATAGTTGGTGTAGCCGACTCCGTTCGCGCCGCGCAGCAGCATCTGCAACAGGATGTTTGGGACGCGCTCGCGCAACACCGCCAACCGTTCCCACGGGTCTTCGGTCAGGAACCGCATCGCCACGTCGAACGTCGCCCCGCCCCAGCATTCCAGCGAGAACAATTCGGGCAACCCGTGCGCGTAAGCATCGGCCGCACCGACGATGTCGTAGGTCCGCATCCGTGTCGCCAGCAACGACTGATGCGCGTCCCGCATCGTCGTGTCCGTCACCAGCACGCGCTTCTGTTCCAGCATCCAGGCGGCAAATCCGGCAGCGCCGCGCTCCGCAAAAATCTGCTTCGTGCCGCTGACCAACCCGGACTTGGCGAAATACGGCGCCACCGGCTT
>CAJCJG010000343.1 GCA_903970625.1 Solirubrobacterales bacterium 70-9
TCCGCCGCCAGCCGCCGCAGCGCCGCAAGCCCGGCCGCGTGCGGGCCGGCCAGCAATTCGTGCAACGGCGGATGCACGCGCGGGCGCAGAATCTCCGCCAGCCCCAACGCCGAAAATCCCAAAAAGCGCGGTTTGAGCGGATCGGCCGCAAGCGCCGCCGCAAACGCCTCGCCCAGCGCGCCGCGCCGCTTGGCCGACAGTCCCGCCAGATCGACCAGGATCGCCCCGGCCAGATTGCGTAGTCGAATCTGTCGTGCAATGGCGGGAATGGCGGCGTGGTTCGCCGCCTCGTGGCTGCGGGTCTTGCTGCCGCGCCCGGCGGTGGCGGCGGCCAGATCGACGTCGATGGCGGTCAGCGCAGGCGTCGGATAGACGGTCATGCGCGCCCCGCCCGGCAACTCCGCGAACGGCTCCGCCAGCGCCTCGACATTGCCCTCGATCCCATCGTCGAATGCGCGCGCGACCAGGTGCAGCCGCTCGGCCAGCATCGGCCGCAGCGCCGCGAACAGCCCGGCGTCGTCCACCAGAACCATCGCCTCGGGATACAGAGCGGCAAACCGCTCCACCGCCCCCGGCCCGGGCCGCAACAGGGCAGGGGGGCCGGCGCCGACCAGGGCGCTTTCCGCTTCCGTCAATTTCGCGCTGAGGCGCGGCCCTTTGCCGCCCTGTGAGGCGCGGACGATCCGAACGCCCAACACCGCGCCCTCGGTTGTCTCTGCCCCGCCCTCGCTGTCGGGCAGAAACGCATCCGTGTCGGCCAAACGGACAAAGCTGCCCGCCATCGCCGGCATTTTGGCCGTCACGCGCGCCCGGTGCAGGTCGCCGACGCCGTCCCGCGCGCCGGGCCGCTCGATGGCAAAATCGACGAGCGATGCGCCCGCCACCGCCGCCACGCGGACCTCGCCGGGGCTGGCGCTGGCCAGGATTCTCACGGCAGCGGAAATCCGGCACCGCGCAGCAACTGCGCCGTCTCGAACAGCGGCAGCCCGACGACCCCCGAATAACTGCCCGACAGGAACCGCACGAACGCGGCTGCACGCCCCTGCACGGCATACCCGCCCGCTTTACCGCGCCATTCGCCGGAGGCGATGTAGGCCCCGATTTGCGGCCCTGTGAGGCGGGCAAAGCCGACGACGCTTTCCACCACCCGCTCCGTCCGGCGCCCGTCCGGCGCCGTCAGCACCACGCAGGTCAGCACCCGATGCCGCCGCCCGGACAGCAATTGCATGCAGTCGCGTGCCTGCCGTTCGGTCTCGGCCTTCGGCAGCACCCGCCGCCCGCATGCGACCACAGTGTCGGCCGCGAGCACGAACGCGCCGGGGCGGACGACGGCCGCCGCCTTGGCGCGCGCCAGCCGCTGCGCCAGCAGGCGCGGCACTTCGTCTCGTTGGGCGGTTTCGTCGATGTCGGCCGGGACGATCTCGTCCGGCGTCAGGCCGATCTGCGCCAGCAGAGTCATCCGGCGCGGGCTGGCGGACGCCAGGATCAGCCGGGCAGGACTATCGGATCGGTCGGCCAATCACCCAATCACTTGAAGCGGAACGTGATCCGGCCCTTGCTCAGATCGTACGGAGTCATCTCGACATTCACTCGGTCGCCGGCCAGCACGCGGATGCGGTTTTTTCGCATTTTTCCGCTGGTGTGGGCCAGGATCGTGTGATCGTTGTCGAGCTTGACGCGAAACATCGCGTTGGGCAGCAGCTCCGAGACGGTGCCGCTGAACTCGATCATATCTTCTTTCGACATCAATCCTCTTGGTATCCGTGCGGCCGGGAACATGACCATCGCGTCATACAAGGTCAAGCCGTCCCGGCGCCGCCCCCGCCTTGCCCCAGGCGCAGTGCGACGCTGCGGGCGTGGGCCTGCAACCCCTCGGCTTCCGCCAGCGCCACCGCCGCCGGCCCAACCCGCGACAACGCCTCCGGCCCCGCCGCGACCCAGGTGGTGCGCTTGAGGAAGTCGAACACGGAGAGACCAGATGCGAACCGCGCCGTGCGCCCGGTCGGCAGCACATGGTTCGGCCCGGCCACGTAGTCGCCGATGGCCTCCGGGCACCACGCGCCGAGAAAAACCGCGCCCGCATGCCGGATGCGGCCGAACAGGGCGGCCGGGTCCGGAGTCATGATCTGCAAATGCTCGGGCGCGATCCGGTCCACCAGCGCCACCGCCTCGTCCCAGTCGCGCACCAGGATCACGGCCCCGTGGTCGCGCCAGGAGGCACCGGCGATGGCAGCGCGGGGCAGGGTGGGAATTTCCCCCGCGACCGCCGCCGCCACCGCGTCCGCGAACGTTGCCGATGTTGTGATGAGAATAGCTTGCGCCGCCTCGTCGTGCTCGGCCTGCGCCAGCAGATCGACGGCCACCCGGCGCGCGTCGTTGGCGGCATCGGCCAGAATCACGACCTCCGAAGGCCCGGCGATGGAGTCGATCCCCACCCGCCCGAACACCTGCCGCTTGGCCTCCGCGACATAGGCGTTGCCCGGCCCGACGATCCGGTCCACCGGCGCGATGCTCGCCGTCCCCCACGCCAGCGCCGCGACCGCCTGCGCGCCGCCCACGCGATAGATTTCGGACACCCCGGCGCGGCGCGCTGCCGCCAGCACCAACGGATTCAGCACCCCGTCCGGCGTCGGCACGCACATCGCGATCCGCGCGACGCCCGCGACCATCGCCGGCAGCGCGTTCATCAGCACGGAGGACGGATACGCCGCCTTGCCGCCCGGCACATACAGCCCGACCGCATCCAGTGCGTTCCACCGCATCCCGAGCGTCAGCCCTTGCGCATCGTCCATCCGCATGTCGGCCGGCAGTTGCGCCCGATGGAATTTCTCGATGCGAGTGGCCGCTAGGTCCAGCGCCGCCATCAACTCCGCCGGCACGCTGGCAACGGCCGCGTCGATGTCGGTGACGGTGATGCGCAGTTGGTCAGGGGCGAGCGTCAGCCTGTCGAATCTCGCCGTGTAGTCGCACAGGGCGGCATCGCCCCTCGCGCGCACGTCGGCGATGATGGTGGTGACGGCCTCATCCACGCTCTCGGCCGTCTCGCGCGCTTGCGCGAGCAGGGCCGCGAAGGCGGATTCGAATGTGGGGTCGGTGGTATCGAGGCGGTTCATTGGCCGACCACCAATGCCTCGCGGAACCGCGCGATCCAGCCCCCTATCACCTCCGGCCGCGTCTTCAGGGCCGTGCGGTTGACGATCAGGCGGCTGGTGACGTGGGCGATCACCTCCGTCTCGACCAGCCCGTTCGCCTTCAACGTACTGCCGGTCGCCACAAGGTCGATGATCAGCCGCGCCAGCCCCAGTCCCGGTGCCAGTTCCATGGCACCGTTCAGATGAACCACCTCCGCCTGAATCCCGCGTGCCGCGAAGTGGCGGCGGGCGATGGTCGGGTATTTCGTCGCCACCCGCACCCGCGACCATGTGCGCGCATCGTCGGCACCGGCGGTTGCGGCCGGTTCGGCGATGGAGATGCGGCAGGCGCCGATGCCCAGATCGAGCGGGGCATAAATCTCGGGGTAGTCGAACTCCATCAGGACGTCCGCCCCGCAGATGCCGATTTGGGCGGCGCCGAACGCGACGAACGTCGCCACGTCGAACGGCCGCACCCGCACGACGTCCAGCGCCGGATCGTCGGTGGCAAAGCGCAGATGCCGGCTGTCCTCGTCGAACACCGCCGCGTCGGGGTGGATGCCGGCACGCGCCAACACCGGGCCGCACTCACTCAGAATGCGACCCTTCGGCAGCGCCAGAATTACCGGCGATGTCTGCTCGGGTTCCAGCAGTTCGGTGCGATAGGCGGCGGTCATCGGCGGCTCCGGCCAGGGTCGGGCGGCTCTACACCCCGGAGCGCCCGGCGAAAACCCTTAGCCGGGCAACCGTTCGATGTCCGCGCCACATGCGGCCAGCTTCTGTTCCACCGCCTCGTAGCCGCGATCCAGGTGATAGACCCGGTTCACCACCGTCTCGCCCTTCGCCGCCAAACCCGCCAGCACCAGCGACACTGACGCCCGCAGATCGGTCGCCATCACCGGCGCGCCCGACAGTTGCGGCACGCCGCGCACGATGGCGGAGGCGCCGTGGACATTGATCCGCGCGCCCAGCCGGTTCAGTTCCGGCACATGCATGAAGCGGTTTTCGAAGATCGTTTCCGTGATCATCGCGGCCCCCTCGGCCACCGACATCAGCGCCATCAGTTGCGCCTGCATGTCGGTCGGGAAGCCGGGAAACGGCGCGGTCATCGCGTCCGCGCCATGCAGCCCGTTCAGCCGCCGCACGATCAGGTCGCCGCCGTCCTCGGACACGTCCACGCCCGCCTCGTGCAGCACCTTCACCACCGCCCCCAGATGATCCAGCCGCCCGCCGCGCAGCCGCACGGAGCCGCCGGTGATGGCAGCCGCACACGCATAGGTGCCGGTCTCGATCCGGTCGGGGATGATGCTGTGAGTCGCGCCATGCAGGCTGCGCACGCCGTCGATGGTCAGCTTGTCGGTGCCGATCCCGTCGATCCGGGCACCCATGGCGACAAGGCAGTCGCACAGATCGGTGATCTCCGGCTCCTGCGCCGCGTTGGCGATCACGGTGCGCCCGTCCGCCAGCGATGCGGCCATTAACAGGTTTTCGGTGGCGCCGACGCTGGGCATGGCCAGCACGATGGTGGCGCCTTTAAGTCCCTGCGGCGCGGTCGCGTTGACGTAGCCGCCATCCAGTTGGATGACCGCGCCCATCTGCTGCAACCCTTTCAGATGCAGGTCGATGGGCCGCGTGCCGATGGCGCAGCCGCCCGGCAGACTGACCCGCGCTTCGCCCACCCGCGCCACCAGCGGTCCGAGCACCAGCACGGACGCCCGCATCTTCCGCACGATGTCGTACGGCGCCTCGGTGTTGGTGATGGCGCCGCCGATGGACAGCGCGCGGCCGTCGTTGGTGACGGGCTCGACCGCGACGCCATGCTGCGCGATCAGTTGCGCCATCGTGTGGATGTCGGCCAGCAGCGGCACGTTGGTCAGCACCAGCCGCTCGTCGGTCAGCAACCCCGCCGCCATCAGCGGCAGGCCGGCGTTTTTCGCGCCCCCGATCACGATGTCGCCGGAAAGCGGCCGGCCGCCGCGAATGCGAATCTTGTCCATATTTTGGTTCCTACCGGACCTCATCCGAGCCGCGGAAGCGCGACGCCGCGCTGCCCCATGTATTTTCCGGCCTTGTCGGCGTAGCTGGTCTCGCACGGCTCGTTGCCCTGCAAGAACAGGAACTGGCAGATCCCCTCGAATGCATAGATCTTCGCGGGCAGGGGCGTGGTGTTGCTGATCTCGATCGTCACCTGCCCCTCCCACTCCGGCTCCAGCGGGGTGACGTTCACGATGATGCCGCAGCGGGCGTAGGTGGATTTGCCTAGGCAGATCACCAGCACGTCGCGCGGCACCTTGAACGTCTCCATCGTGTGCGCGAGGGCAAAACTGTTGGGGGGGATGACGCACACGTCCACGCGGCGATCGACAAAACTTTGCGGGGAGAAGTGTTTCGGATCGACGATTGCCGAGTCCACGTTGGTGAAGACCTTGAACTCGTTGGCGACGCGGGCGTCGTAGCCGTAGCTGGACAGCCCGTAGGAGATCACGCCATCGCGCTTCTGGGTCTCGACGAAGGGATCGATCATGCCATTCTCGGTTGCCATGCGGCGTATCCAGCGGTCTGACATCACGGCCACGGCGCACCTCCCGTCTGGGGTCGAAGGGGCGGGCTTTAGCCCAACGGCGGCTTCGCGTCCAAGGGACGTGCCGGCACGGCCGCCGCGCGACACGCGGTTGGATATTTTTCGTGGGCTGCTGCAACTCGCCATCTTCGCCAGCCACGCCACCGGCTCTTGGCTCGGCGCGTGGCTGATTCCGGCGCCGTGGGGGCTGTCGGACAGCTCCGAGCAGTTCGTGTTCCTGTCCGGGTTCACGCTCGGCAGCGTGTTCGCCCGCAAGGCGGCGCGGGGCGGGTGGCTGGCGGCCACGCGCGATTTGCTGGGGCGGACGTGGCGGCTGTACCGCACCCATCTGATCGTCTTCGTGCTGTTCGGGCTGGCGGTGGCCGCCGTCGGCGCCACGCTGCTGCCGGGCGAGACGGAGCGGACGGACTTCGCCCCCATCTTCGCCCATCCGCTGGCGCACCTGCCTTCCGTGCTGCTTACCGTCGAACAGCCGACCTACATGAGCATTTTGCCGCTGTTCATCTGGTGCATGCTGCTGCTGCCCGGCTTCGCTGCCGCCGAGGCGCGGTGGGGCAATTTTTCGCTGGCGCTGCCGCTGGCGGTTTATGCCGGGACGTGGGCGGTGCTGCCCGACACGCAGGGCCATGGGTGGGAGGCCGGCATCGGCTTCAACCCGTTCACCTGGCAACTTATCTTCCTGCTCGGCGCCTGGCTCGGCCGGCGCGCGCTGCTGTTCGGGCGGGCGTTGCCGTTTGGGGCCGGTTGGGCGCGGGGCGTGACGGTCGCGGCCGTGGCGGTGGTTGCGGCCGGGTTATGGATTCGCCTCGGCCAGCACGGTTTTGTCGGCGGCCCGGTCGTGCCCCCGCTGGGGTGGCTCGCCGACAAGAAAGACCTGCCGCCCGCCCGTCTGCTGCACGCGCTGGCGTTGGCGTGGCTGGTCGCGGCGCTGGTCCCGCGCGAGGCCGTCTGGATGCGCCGCGCCGCGCCGCGCTGGCTTGCCGCCATCGGCCGCCACAGCCTGCACGTTTTCTGCGTCGGCTTGTTCTTGTCGTGGGGGTCCAGCGTGGTGTTCCGGCTGGTGCCGTATTCGCTGGGCTTGGACGCGCTGCTCATCGGTGGTGGGTGCGCGGTATTGTGCCTGTTCGCGCGGTGGCGGGAGCGGCGGACTTCGGTCGCGCGGGTGGCGGTGGCGGCTTAGCCGTACAGGTCGCTCAGCGGGATCGACACGCCGATCTCCGGCAGGATGAGTGCTTCGATCATGGCCTCCGGCTCCCAATCGTTCGACCGCCGCAAGACGATGGCGTCCGCCGCGTCCTCTTGCGGCAAGAGGACGTATGCCAGAATCGAGGGGACCGAAGCGTACTCGTCCGGCTTCACCCGCAGGTCGGTCAGCCGGGTGGACGGCGACAGCACCTCGAACACCACCACCGGCACGACGATATCCGTCTTTGGGTCGGGATCCCCAGCGATCACCAGAAAATCGGGATAACGAACCCGGTTAGGTCGTGTCAGCACCTTCAGGTCGCCGCCGAGCGCCTCGAACCCTGTGGGCAGCAAGCGTAGCATCGCGGCCATGATGCGGCGGAGGATGCGCGCATGCGCCACCGTCCCCCCGGTCATCGGGATCGGCTGCGTGCCGTCGAACTCGTAGCGCAGCGGCTGCTCGCGTTCCCACGAAAGGAACTCGGCCAGCGACACGCCGGGTCTGACGATGACACTCATGTCTCACCTATCTGGCGATGAACGCTAGCATGGCGCAAGGCAAAGGCGAGAGGCGTCGTCTTCAAGAGGTCTCCCGATTCGTCTCCACCGCCGCCCGTGCCCGCGCCTGTTCCTTGCGCTTGCGCAGGTTCTCCCGCAGCGCCGCCGCCTCCCGCTCCTTGCGCGCCTTCTGCTCGGCCAACGCCTTGTCGGTCATGGTCGGGCGCTGTTCTTTCGGTGGCGGTTCGCTCATGCCGGTGACAGAACCTTTTCCGTCTATCGCACGTCAAGGTTTCCCGATGGCCTTCCAGCGCCCGCGCCGCTTCGACCGCAACCTAATCGTGATCGGCGCCGGCTCCGCCGGGCTGGTCGCGGCGCTGGTGGCGGCCAAGCTGGGGGCCAAGGTGACGCTGGTGGAAGCAAACGCCATGGGCGGCGACTGCCTGAACACCGGCTGCGTGCCGTCCAAGGCATTGATTCATGCGGCGAAGCTGGTCGCGGACGCGCGGGGGGCGGAGCGGGCCGGGCTGCTCGGGCCGGTGGGGCCGGTGGACAGCGCCGCCGCGTTCGCCCACGTCCGCGCGGCCATCGAGGCCATCGGCCCGCACGATTCGGTCGAGCGGTATCGATCGCTCGGCGTCGATGTCCGGCTTGGGCACGCGCACATCACGTCACCCTGGACGGTCGCCATCGACGGGGCGGAATTGTCCACCCGCGCCATCGTCGTCGCGACGGGGGCGGAGCCGGTGGTGCCCGATATCCCCGGCCTCGCCGATAGCTTCTTCCTCACGTCAGAAACATTGTGGCGTTTGCACCGGGCGCCGGCGCGGCTGGCGATCCTTGGCGGCGGTCCGGTCGGATGCGAGTTGGCGCAGGCGTTCTCCCGCCTCGGCTCTGCCGTAACCCTTGTCCAGCGCGGCGCCCGGCTGTTGCCGCGCGAGGACGATGCCGTTTCCGCGTTCGTACGGGAGCGGTTGGAGGCGGACGGGGTGCGTGTCCTGACCGGCGCCACGGTCGCGTCGGTCACACGCTCGGAATTGCGTATGGGGGACGAAAGTTCGGTGCCGTTCGATTCGCTGGTGGTCGCGGTCGGGCGGAAGGCGCGGACGGCGGGGTTCGGATTGGAGGAACTCGGCATCAATCGGACCGAGGCCGGCACCATCGCCGTCACCGCCTATCTGCAAACGCGTTGGAAAAACATCTACGCCGTGGGCGATGCCGCTGGGCCGTTCCAATACACCCATGCGGCGGGGCAGCAGGGATGGATGGCGGCGGTCAACGCGCTGTTCTGGGGCCTGCCGAGGCTGCGGCCGGACAACGGCGCGATCCCCGCCGTGACCTTCACCGATCCGGAAATCGCCCGCATCGGCCTGACCGAGCGGGAGGCGGCGGCGCGCGGTGTCAAGGTTGTCGTGACGCACTACGGCTTGGCGGACTTGGATCGCGCCATCGTGGACGAGGCACCCGGCTTCATCCGCGTGCTGACGGCGCCGGGCCGGGACCGGATTCTCGGCGCCACCATAGCGGCCCCGCGTGCCGGCGATATGCTGGCGGAGGTCGCGCTGGCGATGCGGCGCGGCATCGGCCTGAAGGGGCTGTTCGGGTCACTGCGGGCGTATCCGACCTACAGCGAGGCGGTGGGCGCGGTGGCCGGCCGCTGGCGGGAGGGGAATGCGCCGACCCGGGTGCTGCCGTGGCTGGCGCGGCTTCACGCGTGGCGGCTCGGGTAGCGCCTTATCGGCTGCACGCGGCCCCGCCCAGCACGCAGAAGGAGGCGCAATGGGGGTGGTTCAGGGACACCGGGCCGCTCGACTCGGCTAGCGTGGCGCCGAGTTCGAAGCGGTCGTCGTAGGCCAGCAGTGTACAGGCCAGCACGGCGGGACGTTCGGCGCCCTTGCGTTTCACGACCATCCGCGAAGACGCGCACATCACGCTGTCCGGCGCGCGATGCAGGATGCCCCAACAGGATTCGGTGATCTCCGGCACATCCCGCGAAGCGTCCATTTCCGGGAACAGCATCAGCCGTACCGGGTCGGCCGCATCGATGGGCACGCCGATCTCGGCGAACAATTTTGCATAGCCGGCCCGCAACGACGCCTCCGGCTCGCCCGACAGCAGGCGGCCGGCGACGTCGATGGCGAAACCCTCGCGGGCGAGCCATGCCAGGCCTTCGACCGTCGGACGAAAACTGCGCCGGCCGCGTTCGGCCTCATGCACGGGTGCCGCATAGTGGTCGAGCGAGATGCGGATGCGCAGGCGGGCACCGTGCGCGACTTTGAGCGCCAGCAGAGCCGCCGCCATTTTACGCATGGGTCGCATCGCGTTGGTCAGCACGAGGACAAAAAATCCCCGGCCTAGCGCGTCCGCCAGCATGGCCGGCAAATCGGTGTTCATAAAGGGCTCGCCGCCGGTGAAGCCGATTTCCTCGGTCGGCAGCCGGTCGCGGGCGATTTCGTCCAGATACGCGGCGACTTCGGGCGCCGAGATGTAGGCCAGCCGGTCGTTGCGGGGAGAAGATTCAATATAGCAATTGCGGCAGGTCAGGTTGCACAGTGTGCCGGTGTTGATCCACAGCGTCCGCAAACTGGCGAGCGCGACCGTTGCCCGCGTCTCGCCGCGCGCGGTGACAAGTGGGTCGCGAAATTTCTCCGGGGCGAGCGGACGGTGCTGGGCGACGGCTGTGGACATGCGTGTGCTGCGATCCGATGCGGCTAGGCGCGAAACTCGGTCTCCGCCACGCTGTCGGTGGCGGCCACCACCAATCGGGCCGGCAGCGTGAGTCGGAAGTGCGTGCCGCCGGCGCCGCTGTCAAGCAGCACCGCATCGCCGCCATGCGCGCGCATCAGGTCGTGGACGATGGCCAGACCGAGGCCGGTGCTGCCGCGCCGGCCGCCGGCGACGAAGGGGCGGAACAGGCGGGCTCGCACGGCCTCCGGCAGGCCCGGCCCGTCGTCCGTGACCGAAATACAAAGGTCGCCGGGCTCCGTCCCGACCGCGACCGTCACATGCCGCGCCGTCGCCTCGCCCGCGTTGCGCAACAGGTTGCCGAATACCCGCGCGAGGCTTTCACGGTCGGCGGCCACGCACACGCTCGCCGGCACCATGTTCACGACCGCCAGCCATGGGCAGGCGGCGCGCGCCTGTTCGGCTGCTTCGTCCACCGCCAGTCGCAGGATCACGCGCTGGCGCGGCAGGGCCGTCGGCATCTCGCCGGTGAAGTCGAGCGTTCGGCGCGTCAGGTCCGTGGCGCGTTCCACCGCGCGCATCAGCACGTCGCCGGCCCGCTTGACCCCAGGGTCTGCATGGCTTTGCAGGCGCTCGGCGGTCAGCATCGCGGGCGACAGGATGCCGCGCAGATCGTGGTTGACCTTGGCGACGGCGGTGCCGAGGGCCGCCAGCCGCGCGTTGCGCCACAGCGCCGCCCGCAGTTCGCGCTGCATGGCGGCAAGCTCTCGCGCCGCCGCGCTGATCTCGTCGTCGCGTCGCGAGGGCAGGGCGGCGACGTCCAGCGGGGCGGAGCGCTCCGGATCGGCACGGAACGCGGCGATGCTTTCCGTCAGCCTGCGCATCGGACGCACCAGCAGCAGCAGCAGCGCGAGATACAGCAGCGCGCCCACGGCGATGGCGATGGTTAGGGAGATGGTGCCGAACCGGCGCAGGTGCTTCATCAACGCCTGATGCAGCCCCTGGCCGTGGACCACTGTGGTGACGACCGTTGTCTCCTCCAGCGGGCTGGTACTGACCACGCCAAAGGCGCGGTCCGACACCTCGCCCAGCAGGCTGGCAGCAGTGCGCATGACGGCTTCGCCCGCCGTCTCCTGCCGCAGGTCGAGCGGGTCGGCGCTGGGCAGATCGCCGGATGCGGACAGGGTGATTGTCGGCCGGCCTGGCTGTTCGACCCGGATCGCCTCGGAGCCGGCCAGACCCAGCAATTCGCTACGTGTGGCCGGATCGACCTTGCCGCCGGGGGCCAGCGTGGCCGACAGGGCCGCGAGTTCGGCCTCGGTGACGCGCAGGTCCAGCCATTCCTGGCGCCGGCGCACCATCGAAGGGCCGACGAAGGCGGCTTCCACCAGCAGCACGGCGATGACCGTGAACCATGCGAGGCGGAGCGCCAGCGGGCGGCGGCGAAGACGGGCGCGCGGCTCCGCTTGCGCGGCGACACCCGCCCGGGCTGGCTCCGCGCTGATGGGGGAGTCGTTCATGTGGGTGTCGTCGAGGTCGGGCGGCGCCAATGCCGCCACGCCACCGGCAGCAGCGATAGTATGATGAGGCCGGCGAGCGGCAGCAGCACCGGCGGCGAGCGGAGCAGGGACAGGTCGGGCTGCATGCCGCTCGCCAGGATGCCGCCGAGGCCCGCGCCGATGCTCGCCAGAACCGTGGTGGCGGGCGCGGCCCCGAGAAGTGTCGCAAATGCGAACGGCGCGAGCCGTATGCCAACGAGGGCGGATGCAAGATTGAGCAGCCAGAACGGCACCACGGGCATCAGCCGCAGTGCCAACAGATACCAGAACCCCTCCCGTCTCAGGCGCGGCTCCAGCTTGGCCATCAGCGGCGCCGCGCGGCGCACCACCAGCGGCGCCAGCGCGCCGCGCGCCAGAAGGAATAGGGCCACCGCTCCGGCGGTTGCCGACAACAGCGCCAGCCCAGCGCCGACGACGGTGCCGAACAGCAGCCCCCCGGTTACGGTCAGCAGCACGCCGACCGGCAGCGAGGCGGCCACGCAGAGAGCGTAGAGGGCACAATAGATCGCAGCGACCGCGAGGGGCGCCGCAGCTACCCACCTATGCAGTGTCGCTTCGTGCGCCGCGAGCGCCGCCCATCCGGACGCGGCGCTCAGGTCGCCGCGCACCGCAAGCACCGCCGTCGCCACCAGGACGGCGACGAGCGGCAGCAGAAGCCAGGGACGCGCACCATCGAGCATGTCGGGATGTTACAGATCTTGCACGAGCCGATGCATATTAAAGCTTGTCTAGGCTGCGGAAGGGTTGCCGCCGGTTGACGGGCCGCCGGCCGGCCGCCTATAAGCCGGCCCCTGCGACGGGACCGGCAAGCGGCCCCGTCTTCTGCTGTTGACTGGATCGCGGCGCCTGTGCCCGGTCGGCGTGTTTATGCCCACCTTGGGTTATCCTGTCGGAGAGTGTCGTGAAGCGCACGTATCAGCCGTCCAAAATTGTCCGCAAGCGCCGCCACGGCTTTCGCGCCCGCATGGCGACTGTTGGCGGCCGCAAAGTGCTGGCCAATCGCCGCGCCAAGGGCCGCAAGAAGCTGTCCGCCTGATCGGCGCGCGGCGGCCCTTCGGCTGCCTTTTTTCCTCCTGCCATCCAGGTCCAGCCGCATGGCCACGCTGCCTGAGCCGATCCAGCCGCAACGGCTGAAGCGCCGGGCGGAATTTCTGCGCGTCGCCGCAAAGGGCCGCAAGGCGCCAGTGCATGGACTGGTGTTGCAGGCACTCGAGCGGCCGGACGACGGGCCGGCGCGACTGGGTTTCACGGTGACGAAGAAGGTCGGCAATGCTGTCGTGCGCAACCGCACCCGCCGCCGGCTAAAGGAAGCCGCCCGACTGCTGCTGCGCGGGCAGACTCTTCGCGGCGTCGATCTGGTGTTGATCGGCCGCGACGCGACGGCCAAGCGGCCGTTTGCAGACCTGATCGACGATGTCCGCCGGGCGCTGGCGAAAACGGGCGTGACCCCAACGGGCGCGACTCTGGGCCCCGAGCCATGACGCCCGCCGCCGCCGTGCTGGTCGGCGCCGTGAAGCTGTACCAATACACGCTGCGACCGTTCATCGGCGCCAATTGCCGCTTCGAGCCGAGTTGCAGTTGCTACGCCATCGGGGCATTGCGCTGCCACGGTGCGGCGCGCGGCAGCGCACTGGCGGCGTGGCGGGTGCTGCGCTGCAATCCCTGGAACCCGGGCGGAGACGACCCCGTGCCGCCTGTTCAAACATCGACCAAACAGCGGCCGCCGCACGATGCGCGCCCCGCCCGGACGGCATCCTGATGGACCAAAAGCGGCTTTTCATTGCCATCGCCATTTCGGTGGCGATCATCGCAATCTTCCAGTTCGTGCTGCCGCCAAAGCATCCGAAACCGTTGCCGGTCGAGACGGCGCAGGAGGCGCAGCCGACCCCCACCGTCGGCGCCGGCACCAAGCCCGGCACTGCCCTTGGCGCCCCCGGTGATGCCGATGCCGCCGAGACGCCCGCGCATGCGTCCGCGCGGGTGAAGATCGACGCGCCGCGCGTGGCCGGCAGCCTGGACCTGTTGGGCGCGCGCCTCGACGACGTCGAACTGACCAACTACCGCGAGACGATCGACAGGGATTCGCCCCTCGTTCGCCTGCTGGAGCCGCGACCGTCTCCGTTCCCGTCGTTCATCCAGTTCGGCTGGACCGCCGACGGCGGCGTGAAGGTGCCCGACAACGCGACCCTGTGGACCGCCTCGGCCGAGACGCTGACGCAGACCAAGCCGGTGACGCTGACCTGGGACAACGGCGCCGGGCTGACCTTCGGGATCACGCTGTCCATCGACGACAACTACATGTTCACCGTGACGCAGCAGGTGAAGAACGCGACCGACGCCGCCGTGTCGCTGAAACCGTGGGCCCGCGTGCGCCGCGACTATACGCCGACCACCGGCGGCTACAGCGTGTTGCATGAGGGCTTCGTCGGCTGGTCGGATGCCAGCATGCACGACGTGACCTATTCGTCGGCCAAGTCCGATGGCGAGAAGCATGACGGCATCGCCTATACCGGGACAGGGCCGGGAAGCTGGGCCGGGTTCACCGACAAATACTGGCTGAGCGCCGTGATTGCCGGCACCCAGGACGAAGTGACGACGACCTACCGTTCCTTCCCGGACGGCAAGGGCGCGTTTCAGGTCGATCTGCTCGCCGCCCACAACCTCGACGTGGCCCCGCACGGCGAGGCGACCAGCGTGGACAACGCTTTCGTCGGCGCCAAGGACGTGAAGCTGCTGGAGAGCTACGAGGCGCGCGACGGAATTTCGCACTTCTACAAGGCGATCGACTGGGGATGGTTCGAGTTCATCACCCGGCCGTTCTACAAAGTGCTCGACTGGCTGTATCAGTTGACCGGCAATTTCGGCTGGTCGATCGTTATTTTCACGCTGATGATCAAGCTCCTGTTCTTCCCGCTGGCGAACTATTCGTATCGGTCGATGAGCAAGATGAAGCTGCTCGGGCCGAAATTGCAGGCAGTGCGGGAGCAGTACAAGGACGATCCGAGCAAGATCCAATCGCAGACGATGGCGATCTACAAAGCGGAGAAGATCAACCCGGCCAGCGGTTGCCTGCCGATGGTGGTGCAGATTCCGGTGTTCTTCTCGCTGTACAAGGTCATCTTCATCAATATCGATATGCGGCAGGCATCGTTCTATCCGTGGATTCGCGATCTGTCGTCGGTCGATCCGACCAACATCTTCAACCTGTTCGGTCTGATTCCGTTCGACCCGACCGTCATTTCGCCCTTCCTGCATCTCGGCCTGTGGCCGCTGATCATGGGCGCCACGATGTTCGCCCAGCAGAAGCTGAACCCGCCGCCGCCGGACCCGGTGCAGGCCCGCCTGTTCCAGTTTATGCCGCTGATCTTCATGTTCATGCTGGCGCGGTTTCCGGCGGGAATGGTGATCTACTGGACGACCAACAACCTGCTGACCATCGCGCAACAATGGCTGATCATGCGCCGCACCAAGCTTTCCAAACCCGGGCTGGCGCGCACCTGATCGCGCCATGACCCCGGAGGAACACGCCGACTGGCTGGAGGCCGGGCGCAAACTGTTCGCGGCGGAATGCAAATTCTTCTACGCGAGCCAGAAGCTTGATCAGTTGCCGCCGACGGCCGGGCCGGAAGTGGCGTTCGCCGGCCGCTCCAACGTCGGAAAATCCAGCCTCGTCAACGCGCTGACCGGGCGCAAGACGCTGGCGCGAACCTCGGCACAGCCGGGACGGACGAAGCAGTTGAACTTCTTCGACCTCGGCGAGCGGCTGACCCTGGTGGACATGCCCGGCTACGGCTATGCGCGCGCCAATCGCGACGTGAAGGAGGACTGGCAGGGCCTGATGTTCGACTATCTGCGGGGGCGTCCGACACTGCGCCGGGTGGCACTGCTGCTGGACGCGCGGATCGAGGTGAAGGAAACCGACGGGCAGGTGATGGACCTGCTGGACCAGGCGGCCGTCACGTTCCAGATCGTGCTGACCAAGGCCGACGCGGTGACGGGCGCGAAACTGGCCGCCAAGCAAGCCGAGGCGGCGGCACTGGCCCGCGCCCACCCGGCCGCCTATCCGGAGATCGTCAGCACCAGCAGCCAGACCGGCGCCGGCATCGACATCCTGCGTGCGGCGCTGACGGAGTTGGCAGGTCCGGCCTGAGGCGCGCCTCGCCTTGACGGGTGCGGCGCGGGGGCCGCAAAAAAGGGCCGCCGCCCGCGAGGAACCCGCACGACATGACCGATCTTCCGCTGATTTCGTCCGACACTGCCGAGCAGCAGGCGCAAATTCTGGCGCAGGCGCTGCCGTTCCTGCGCCGCTACGCCGGCGCCACCATCGTCGTGAAGTATGGCGGCCACGCGATGGGCGACGAGAAGCTGGCGGAGATGTTCGGCGCCGACATCGCGCTGCTGAAGCAGGTCGGCGTCAATCCTGTCGTGGTGCATGGCGGCGGGCCACAGATCAACGACATGCTGCGGCGGCTCAAGATCGATTCGACGTTCGTGGACGGCCTGCGCGTGACCAGCTCGGAGATGGTCGATGTGGTCGAGATGGTGCTGGCCGGCACCGTCAACAAACAGGTTGCGGGGCTGATCAACCGCGCGGGCGCGCTCGCGGTCGGCATCTGCGGCAAGGATGGCGGGCTGATCCGCGCACGCAAATTGTCCCGCACCGTGCGCGACCCGGGCAGCCGGATCGAGCGGGAACTCGACCTCGGCTTCGTCGGCGAACCGGAGAGCGTGGATGTGCGCGTGATCCACGCCCTGACGGGTGCGGGCCTGATTCCGGTGATCGCGCCGGTGGGCTCGGGCGACGATGGGCGCACCTACAACATCAATGCCGACACGGTGGCGGGCGCCATAGCGGGCGCGCTGGGGGCGACGCGGCTGCTGATGCTGACGGACGTGGCCGGCGTGCTGGACGCCAACAAGAAGCTGGTGCCGGAACTGACGGTGGACGAGGTGGCTAAGGCGATTTCGAGCGGTGTCATCACCGGAGGGATGATTCCGAAAGTCGAAACCTGCGTCGAGGCCGTGCGGCAGGGGGTGAAGGGGGCGGTGATCCTGGACGGCCGCCAACCCCATGCGTGCCTGCTGGAATTGTTCATCGAGGGCGGGCACGGGACGATGATCGTGCCGTAGAACGCACGGCTGCGTTGTCCGACGAGGTTTGACAGCCGGGGCCTGTCGCGCCTACACCCCGCCCACTGCCGGGAACGTGGACGGGCGCTTGTCGCCCGCGCCCGCTTGCGCCGTCGGCGCGGGACTACCGGTGCAATAATGTCGCGCGGCGCCTGGATGGCCGTGGCGACGACAATGTCGAAAGGGCACCGCGCACATGACCAAGCGCGCCGAGAGCAAGTACAAGATCAACCGCCGCCTGGGTGTAAACCTGTGGGGCAGGCCGAAATCGCCGATTTCCAAGCGCGACTATGGCCCCGGCCAGCACGGCCAGCGCCGCAAGGGCAAGCCGACAGATTTTGGCATCCAGTTGATGGCCAAGCAGAAGCTGAAAGGCTACTACGGCAACATCAGCGAAAAGCAGTTTCATAAATATTATTTCGAGGCCGTGCGCCGCAAGGGCGATACCTCGGAGAACCTGATCGAGTTGCTGGAGCGCCGGCTGGACGCGGTGATCTATCGCCTGAAATTCGCCATCACGCCGTTCGCAGCGCGCCAGTTCGTCAATCACGGCCATATCACCGTAAATGGCAAGCGGGTGAATATCCCGAGCTATCAGGTGCGCGACAACGACGTGATCGAAGTGAAGGAAAAGTCCAAGCAGCTTGCGGTGCTGCTGGATGCGGCCCAGAGCGGCGAACGCGACGTGCCGGAGTATCTGGAGGTCGATCATCGCGCGATGAAGGGCCGCTTCGCCCGTGCGCCGAAACTGACGGACGTGCCGTATCCGACGCAGATGGAGCCGAACCTGGTGGTCGAGTTCTACTCGCGGTAAGCGGGTAGACTCTCCGAACCAGCCCGCCGCATTCCGTGCGGCGGGCTTTTTTCGTAAGGTGATGCGCATGGATTCCATTCTCGTCGAAGTCACCCGGGGCGGGCGTGTGGAAAGTGTCCATCGCGGTGCGGTCGCGGTGGTGGACGCGGACGGCAAGATTGTTTTCGCCAAGGGCGACATCGACGCGGCGGTTTTCCCACGCTCGGCGGTGAAGGCGTTGCAGGCGCTGCCGCTGGTGGAGAGCGGGGCGGCGGACCGGTTGCGGCTGACCGACGCGGAACTGGCGCTGGTCTGTTCGTCGCATGGCGGCGAACCGGAGCATGTGGCGGCAGCGGAGTCGATGTTGCGCAAGGCGGGGCAGGATGTTGCCACGCTGGAGTGCGGCGTGCATTGGCCGTCGTTACAGGCGGCAGCGCTGGCCCTGGCGAAGTCGGGCGGCACGGCCACGCCATTGCACAACAATTGTTCCGGCAAGCATGCCGGCTTCATCTGCCTGGCGTGTGCCAGCGGCGACGACCCGACCGGCTATGTGCGGCCCGAGCACAAGACGATGCAGCGGATCACGGCGGCATTGTCCGACGTGACGCAGACGGTGCTGGACGAACGCAATCGCGGCATCGACGGCTGCTCGATTCCGACGTTCGCGATCCCGTTGCGGGCGCTGGCGCTGGGGTTTGCGAAGTTCGGCACTGGCGCCGGGTTTCACCCGGATCGCGCCGCGGCGGCGGTGCGGATCCGGGCTGCGGTGATGGAGCATCCGTTCATGGTCGGCGGCACCGGTCGGTTCGACACGGAGGTGATGAAGGCGTTCGGCGCGCGCGTGTTCGCCAAGACTGGTGCCGAGGGAGTCTATTGCGCGGCCCTGCCGGATTTGGGCTTGGGCATCGCGATCAAATGCGACGACGGGGCCGGCCGCGCAGCCGAACTGGCGACCGCGACGATGATTGAACGGTTCCTCGGCGATGGCGTGCCGGCGCGCTGGAAGAACCCGGTGCTGCGCAACTGGAACGGGATCGAGGTTGGGACGTTGCGGGTGGCTTCGGCATTGCGGGCACACAAATGACGGACGCCGCCACCGAAATTGCACGCCGCCGCACATTCGCGATCATCTCGCACCCGGATGCCGGCAAGACGACGCTGACCGAGCGGTTGCTGCGCGCGGGCGGTGCCATTCAGTTGGCCGGCAACGTGCGCGCCAAGGGCGAGCGGCGGCGCACGCGGTCGGACTGGATGAGCATTGAGCGGGAGCGCGGCATCTCCGTCGTCACGTCGGTGATGACGTTCGAGTATGGCGGCTGCGTCTTCAATCTGCTCGACACGCCGGGCCACGAGGATTTCTCCGAGGACACGTATCGCACGCTGACGGCGGTGGACGCGGCGGTGATGGTGATCGACGCGGCGAAGGGGATCGAGGCGCGGACGCGAAAACTGTTCGAGATCTGTCGCATGCGCGACATCCCGATTTTGACCTTCATCAACAAGATGGATCGCGAGAGCCAGGACCCGTTCGCGCTGCTCGACGAGGTGTCCTCGGCGCTGGCACTGGATACGGCGCCGGTGACGTGGCCGGTGGGGCGTGCCTCCGAGTTCGTCGGCACCTACGATCTGCGGGCGCGCACATATCACCTGATGACGGAACTGTCGCAGGCCGATCCCCGCATGCAGGCGATGGGCGACGAACTGGATCTGGTGCGCGCGGCGCTGCCGGAATTCCAGGTCGAGGAGTTTTACGCCGGACATCTGACGCCGGTCTATTTCGGCAGTGCGATCAAGGAAATCGGCGTTGCCGACTTGCTCGATGGCCTGGTTGGCCGACCGTACCAGCGCGGTGATGCCCGGCAACAGGGTCGCCGCGTTGGGGTCGTTGGCGGCGGCTAATTTTTT
>CAJCJG010000344.1 GCA_903970625.1 Solirubrobacterales bacterium 70-9
CCGGGCCGCGCTCGCCGGCCGCGTGCTGCCGCGCCTGACGGCCGCACCGGTCGAAGCCCGGCTGCGCGAAGCCCGCGCGCGGTTGGAGGGGTTGTCCGCCCGCCTGGACTCCGTTTCCCACAAGGCCGTGCTCGCGCGCGGCTATGCGGCCGTGTTCGGGGCGGACGGCCATCCGCTGACGACCGCCGCATCCGTCAAACCGGGGGCGCCGCTGCGCATCGCGTTCGCGGACGGTGACGTGCGCGCGACGGCCGCGCGCGACGACAAGCGGCAGGGGGCGCTGCCGCTGTGATCGGCCCGCGCCGCATGCGAGAGGTCGCGGCGCAGTTCGGCGGCACCGAGATCGTCACCACCGACGCACCGCTGTACGACTGGCGCGATCCGTACCACGCGCTGTTGGCGATCGGTTGGCCGCGGTTTTTGTTGAGCGTGCTCTGCTACCATCTTGCGCTGAACGCGGCGTTCGCCACCCTGTATGCGCTGTCGCCCGGCAGCGTTGCCAATCTGGCGTCCGGCCGGTGGGACAACGCCTTTTTCTTCAGCGTGGAGACGTTTGCCACCGTCGGCTATGGCGTGATGGCACCGCAAACGCTGTACGGCCACCTCGTCGCGACGGCGGAAATCTTTCTCGGCCTGCTGTCCACGGCGATGCTGACCGGGCTGATCTTCGTCCGCTTCGCCCGCCCGCGCGCCAGCATGGAGTTCAGCCGGCAGGCGACGATTGCGCCGCAGGACGGCGTGCCGACGCTGTCGATCCGCCTCGGCAACCGCCGTGCCGGCACGATTTTTCATGTGGACGCCTATCTGACGCTGATCTGCCGCCACCAAACGGCCGAGGGCCAGACGATGTGGCGGGTCCACGATCTGAAACTGATGCGCCGCCGGGTGCAGGCGCTGTCGCTGGCCTGGACCGTGCGCCATGCAATCGACGCCGACAGCCCGCTGCACGGCCTGACCGTCGAGCACCTGACGGAGATGGACGCGCAACTGGTGGTCTCGATCACGGGAACGGACGCGACGCTGGCGGCACCGGTCCACATCGTCCGGGCCTACGATCCGCCCGATTTGCTGTGGGACCATCGGTTTGCCGACATCATGACGGTCGATGCACGCGGGCGCACGCGCATCGAACTGGCGAAGCTGCACGACGTGTTGCCGGCGTAGGATCAGTCCTCCGCCAGCAGCCCATCCAGGGTGAACGGGCAGAGGGGCGGCACCGGCAGCGGCTGCTTGCCGTCGATCTCGTCGGGCAGAAGGTCAAGCGCGTCGGCATACAGGCCGGCGAGGTCGATCCGTTGGCGCATCGCCTCGGTGAATTTGCGCCGGGCCTGACGGCGGAACACGCGCGCTTCCTTGGCCCAGCCGCGCACGGCCGGCACGTTCGGCCATGCCATCAGCTTCAGCGTGTGAGAGATGGCCTGCGTCAGCAGCGACTCGACGGCAGCCAGTTCGCTGCGCCCCACGCTTTCCACCTCCTCGATGACATTCGTCCAGTCCACGGCGTCGTTCACGCGCTCACCGTCGGCGAGCCGGCGCAGCAGGGCTGCCTGCCGCTCGGACCAGTCCAGAATGTCGGTGTCGTAACTGCTCATGACGGTGTCAGAGGTGGCGGCGCGCCATGTGCGATGTCAAGCGTGCAGCAACCCTTTGGCCAGAGCCGGCAGCGCGTCTGCCGTCTCCGCGATTGCGTCCGCGCCGGCCTGCTCCAGTTCCGCCCGGTCGCCGTATCCCCACAGCACGCCGATGGCACGCACCTCGTTGGCGTGCGCGCCAAAAATGTCGAAGCCGCGGTCACCGACCATGACGACGCGGCGTGGGTCCAGGCCCTGCGTGGCCAGGATGTAGGAAATCAGTTCCGGCTTGTGCGACAGCACGCCGTCCGCCGCCGCGCCGTAGATGGCTTTAAAATGCCCCGCCAGCCCAATATGCGCCAGGATGCGGCGGGCGACGGAGGCGGGTTTGGAGGTGGCGACGAACAACGTGAAATCGTCGGCCCGCAGCGCCTCCAGCACCGGCGGGATCGCGGCGTAGGGCGGCGTCTGCAAGTAGCCGGAGGTATCGTAGCTGTCCCGATAGGCGGCGGCTGCAACTTCCACCCGATCGCCGCCGCCGAACGGGTCCAGCAGGCGGGCGAAAATGTCGTGCAGCGGCGGGCCGACGACCCAGGACAGATCGTGCCCCGGCTCCAGCGGATGGCCGACCACCTGCATCGCGTGGCGGATATGGGCCACGATGCCGGGGCCGGATTCGACCAGCGTGCCGTCCAGATCCAGCAGCAGCGTCGTCATCGGTAAAACTCCTTCGGCCAGCGGCGGTGCAGCCATAGCCACTCGGCGGGGCGAGCGCGAATCCAGCGTTCCAGCCAGTCGTTCATCGCCTGCGTCACCGCCGCCACGTCTGCGGCCCGATCGCCGGTTTCGGGGAGCTCCATGGGCCGTTCGACGACGATGCGGAAGCGTGCCGGACCCAGGCGCTCGGCATGTGCCGGTATCAGCTTGCAGCGGAAGCGCAGGGCCAGCGCCGCGCCGGCAGACGGGCTCATGGCCGTATGCCCGAACAAAGTCGCGGCGATGCCGTCGTTCATCTTCTGATCGGCCAGCATCGCCAGCACGCCGCCGCCGCGCAGATGCGCGAGCGCCCGGCGCGCGCCCTCCGACCCTTTCGGGAACATCGGCACCACGGCGCCGATCGTCTCCCGGCGGATGGCATTGATCATGCCGTCGGTGATCGGGTTGCCGGCCGCGCGATAAACCACGGCCGGCGCCTGCCCGTAGGTCGCGGCAATGGCCGTCAGCAACTCCCAGTTGGCGATGTGGCCGGAAAACAGGATCGCCGGACCGCCTGCGACCTGTAACTCGTGCAGATATTCGGCCCCAACCACCTCCCAGCCCGGACCCTGCTGCGTCGGCCCCAGCGTGGGCAGATGCGGCAGTTCGAAGGCGGTGCGCCCCAAATTGTCCCACACGCCGCGAACGATCTTTTTCCGCGCGGCGGCGTCGAGGTTGGGCAGGGCGCGGCGCAGATTGGTGTCGGCAATCCGCGAGATCGGCAGGATTGGGCCGATGGTGCGGCCGAGGGCACCGCCGACATTGGAGGCGGCGGTCGGCGACAGCCGGCGCACGACCCGCAGCGCCACCCAAAGCACCGCAGCCTCCAGCCGGAACAGCGCCCGCCGCATCATACGCCGCCGCCGAGGACGGCGCCGACCAGCGCCTCGATGGCGGCTTCGTCGTTCCATGCGAGACGGACGCCGACGGTCGCGACCCGGGCCCGCTGCGCCGGGGCCAGCCGCGCGGCGTCCTTCGGGGTGGTCACGCCGATGGCGCCGAGGCGGGCGGCCTCGGCCAGCAATCCGGAAAATTCGGCGTCGGTGTAGCGGTGATGGTCGGCAAACGGTTGCCGCGCGGCCAACGCGATACCAGCCGCTTCCAGCATCTCGAAAAATTTTCCGGGCCGCCCGATGCCGGCGAAGGCCACGGCCTTGCGCCCGGCCAGCGCCGCGATGGTCGCATCCGGTTCGAGGTGTGCGCGCAGCACCGGCAATCCCGCCGGCAGGGCGGCCAATGCGCCGGTGCGATCGGGGCCGATCAGCACGGCGGCGCGGCAGCGGGCGGCGGCGGCTTCCGGCGTCTCGCGCAACGGGCCGGCCGGGATGCAGCGCCCGTTCCCGAATCCGGCCTCGCCGTCGATGACCAGCAATGAACAGGTTTTTGCCAGCGTCGCGTTTTGCAGGCCGTCGTCCATGACGAGTGCTTGCGCCCCGTCCGCCATCGCCGCGCGGGCGCCGGCGGCGCGGTCGGCGGCGACGTAGGTTTCCCCGATTTCGGCCAACAGCAGCGCCTCGTCGCCGACAATGGCGGCATCGTGCGCGGCCGGATCGACACGTAGAACCCCGCCGCC
>CAJCJG010000345.1 GCA_903970625.1 Solirubrobacterales bacterium 70-9
GGCGGAGCCGGTGGTCGTGTCGCGTGGCGGCCTCGGTCGCGGCAGCGTGCCCGATACGCGGCGCCGCAAGCGCATGGCCGCGCTGTCGCTGCGGCCGGTCTGACCCCCGGCTAAACCCGCGCCAGCGGGCCGATGCGGGGTGCGATCGCGTAGTTCAGTTGCAGCAGCACGATGACGCCGAGGCTCAACGTCGTGCTGACGACGCACAACGCGGCGCCCGCCGCATACAGCGCCTGCGCGTACAGGATACGCCGGCACACAGCCGCCGCCGTGCCGGGCGGCATGTCCGGCTTCAACAGGTGTGTCCGCTCGAGATAGCTCCAGCTCGCGAACAGCAGCGCCCCGAGCGCCACGATGTTCAGCCAATACAGCACCAGGGCGGAGCGGTATGCGATGAACTCCGCCATCAGCGCGGTGGAGAACGGCGTGATCGTTACCGCAAACAGGAACGCCAGATGAATCCAGGAGAACTGCCGGTCGCTGCGCGCGACGAAATTCAGTTGCGTCTGCTGCCCCAGCCAGAAGATGCCGAGCGTCAGAAAGCTCAGCATGTACACCAGCAGGCGCGGCGCCAGCAGCCACAGCGCGCCCAGCAGGTCGCGCTCGCTATGGATGGCCTCCGCCGCCGGGGCGTGCAGATCCAGCACCAGCAGCGTCATCGCCACCGCGAACACCCCGTCGCTCAGCGCGCAGATGCGCTCCACCGACTGGCCGGCGATGCGATTGTAAGGGCTCATGGCGGACTCCGGCGACTGGCCGGCATTAGCCTTTGCAAAGCGGGGTGACAATCGGCGCCGGCGGGGCGATGGTTGAGCGAACCATGAGGGGGACTCCCATGCCCGACGGCACGGCGGCATCGCCCAGCACTGCGGCGGCCCAGACCACGCAGAGCGCACGCGGCGGCTTCCTGATGCGCAAGGTGGCCGAACATTTCGCGACCTCGCCGGTCGCGTTCGAAATCCGCATGCCGGATGGCTCGGTGCAGCCATTCGGCCAGGGTGCGCCGGAATTCCGTGTGCTGCTGCACAGCCCGGCCGGGCTGAAGGCGCTGAGCAGCCTGGACGAAGGCCGATTCGCCGACGCCTACTTGGCCGGCGACATCGACCTCGAAGGCGACATGCTGCGCCCGTTCGCGCTGCGGCAGGGCATGGGCGACTTCCACCTGATCACGACCGTCTGGCGCTTCCTGCAACCGCTGCTGATGGGGCAGGTGAAAACCAACCGTGCTGCGATCTCCTCGCACTACGACATCGACCCGAAATTCTTCCTGTCGCTGCTGGACCCGATCACCCCCTGCTACACGCAAGGGGTGTACGAGGCGGAGGACGAAACGCTGGACGTCGCGACCACCCGGAAATTCGCCTATTGCTTCGAGAAGCTCGGCCTGAAAGCCGGCGACCACATTCTCGAAATCGGCCCGGGCTGGGGTGCCTGGTTCGAGTACGCCTCGGCGCGCGGCGTCAAATGCACCGGCATTTCGATCTCGCAGGCCAGCATCGACTATCTGAACGGGCGCGCGAAGGAACTCGGCCGAGACTGGGAACTGATTTTTTCCGACCTGCTGGCCTACAAGACCGACCGCAAATACGACGCCATCGTCATCATGGGCGTGATCGAGCATCTGCCGCAGTACGACAAGGTGCTGGCGAAATTCATGGAACTGCTGAAACCCGGCGGCAACATTTTCCTCGACGGCAGCGCCTGCATCAAGAAGTACGAGCTGTCGTCGTTCATGGTCAAATACATCTACCCCGGCAACCACAGTTTTCTGGTGCTGCACGACTTTATGACCCAACTGGCAAAAACGCCTCTGTCGATGAAGGAGTGCTTTTCGGATCGCTGGAGTTATTTCCTGACGTTCAAGCAATGGGCGATCAACTTCGACAACAATAAGAATTTCGTCATCGACAATTTCGGGGAATTCAATTACCGCCGATTCCGGCTGTATCTTTGGGGGGCCGCGTACGAGTTCTACAGCCGCAGTCTAGACTGTTACCGGCTGATTTTGCACTATCCGGGGGATAATCCGGCGATATAAACCGGCTCGTCAGTGGCCCGGCAACAGCCTTATCAGCGTGACGACCGCGCCGCCTTGGACCAGCAGCAGCCCGATCACCCATTTCAGGAGGTCGGCCTTCGCCTCGGAGATGGATGCGTTCAGTCGCGATTCCATCGGCCCCATTTCCGTCCGCAACTGCGTGGCCACGGCCGCTAGGTCGCTTTTCACGGCCGCAACGTCGCTTTTCACGGCCGCAACGTCGTTTTTGACGGCCGCAAGGTCGCTTTGGGTCGCCAAATGGGAAAAATCCGCCTCGCGCCCTTCGCGCACGACATCCGTAACCGTCTCGGCCTGTTCGTCCGAGAAGCCAACAGCGACCAGTCGCTTGACGAGGCGATGCGTGTCGAGAGCGTTCACATGCCGATCTTAGCGAGGCCCGAAACGGGTTGCCAGCGTTACCGCAAGGCGGCGGTAACGCGGCCCATCGCTCGCTTCTCCCTGTCCCCGTGTGGGAGAGCGTCGGGGTCGCTCACGCCAGGACTCCATGCCGCGCCACGCATCCACACAGAAATCGTCCGACTTAGATCGAAACATGTCATTTCCCCTTGCCCATTTTCCGGCATTCATGCTAACTATGGGGCGTGAGCAATCCCTCACTCTCCTCCCCGTCCGAGGGCATCGAAGCCATCCTGCTCCGGCTGGAAGCCGACGCGCAAAGCCGCTCGTGGTTTTCCCGGCTGGTGATGATGCTGATCGCGGCCATGTTCCGCGACATGGTGACGGCCCTGCGCGCACTGGCCGCCAAAACCTCCGAGACCCAAACCTCCGAGACCCAAACCGCCGAGACCCAAACCTCCGAGACCCAAACGAACGGCACAGGGATTGCCCCGGTTTCCCAGGCGCTCGGCACTGCGCCGACCTTTCCCTCCGACCGGGCCAAAGCCCCTCCGGTCGCCACCCGGGGCCATCCCGGCCCCACCCTTACCATCCCGCAAGATCTCCGGTCCCCGAGGGGCAAGCTCCCTCGTCGGAGACCCTCGGAAAGACGGGCCGCTCCACCTTCGCTCCGCAACCCGCAGCGTGCCTCGCTCGGCACCTTCCCGCGCGCTCTCCAGCCTTCGGCGACCCACAAAAATTCGGCCCCATCGAAGCCAGCGTCTTGGCGTGCCCATTTTGTTACGATATAAAAATGAAAGTCTTCAGGCGCGGGAGACCGCCCGTGCCGCCGCCAGTGCCCGGTCGATGAACGCATTCGTGCTGCCCAGATATCCCGCCGGGTCGGTCAGCCGAGCAAGCGCCGCCGTGTCCAGTCGCGTCGCGACCGCCGGTTCGCGCCCCAAGGCGTGCGCCAGCCCGATGCCCTCGGCCAGCGCCACGTCGCAGGCGCGATGCACCGCGTCGTGCGCCGCCGCCCGGCCGAGCAGCGGCGCCAGCCCCATCATCACCGCCTCGGCCATGATCAGCCCGCCCGTCGCGTCCAGGTTCTTGCGCATCCGCGCGGCATCGACCGTGAGTCCCTGCGCCAGATCGCGCGCATGCCGCAGCGCGCCATGGGCCAGCACGAACGCCTGCGGCAGCGCCAGCAATTCCGCCTGCCACGGGCCGGTCGCCCGCTCCTGATCCGCCGCCATCGCCCCCTGCATCACCGGCACCAGCGCCTGCGCGAACCGCGCGGCGGCCAAAATATACTCGCTGGCAATCGGGTTGCGCTTCTGCGGCATCGTGGAAGATCCGCCCCGCCCCGCCTCGTACGGCTCCGCCACTTCGCCCACTTCCGTTTGGGCCAGCAGGATCACGTCGGTCGCGATCTTGGCCAGACTGCCGCACAGCAGCCCCAAAAACCCGACCGTCTCCGCAACCCCATCGCGCGAGACGTGCCATGGCAGCGGCGGCGACCGCATGCCAAGTTCTGCCGCCAGCCCCTCCGCCACCGCCAGCCCGTCGGCCCTCAGCGACGCCAACGTGCCGGCCGCCCCCCCGAACTGCACCATTTCCACGCGCGGCCGAAGCTGATCGAGCCGTTCGACATGGGTGACGAGCGGAGACAGCCACACCGCCGCCTTCAGCCCGAACGTGACCGGCAGCGCGTGCTGCAAATGCGTCCGCCCGGCCATCACCGTCGTCCGATGCGCCTCCGCCAGCCGCGCCAGCGCCGCCACGGTCGCCACCAGATCGGCGCGGATCAGCGCGAGGCCATCGCGGATTTGCAGCGACTGCGCGCTGTCCATGATGTCCTGGGTCGTCGCCCCCCAATGCGTCCACCGCCCGGCCTCCGTCCCCGCCGCCCGCGTCAGCGCCGCGACGATGCCGACCACCGGGTAGCCGACCCGCCGCACGCTGGCGGCCAATTCCGCCCGGTCCAGCGCAACGCTGCCGGCCGCGTCCGAAATCGCCGCCGCCGCCTCCGCCGGGATCAGGCCCAACCGCCCCTGCACCCGCGCCAGCGCCGCTTCCACGTCCAGCATCCGCCGGTAGAACGCGCCCTCGTCGAACACCGTCCGCATCGCGTCCGACCCGAACAGTGTCCCGAACACACCACTATCGGCGGGATTGACGGCCATCGTCACACGTCCAGGAACACGGTTTCCGCCGCGCCCTGCAACCGGATGTCCAAGTGCCAGACGCCCGGCCCCTCCGGCCGCGCGATCAGTGTGCCGCGCCGCTCGTCCCCGATGGAACTCAACAACGGATCGCTCTCGTTGAGCGGCTCGCCCGCAAAATACAGCCGCGTGGCCAGATGCCGCAGCAGCCCGCGCGCGAAGATGGCCACCGCCAGATGCGGCGCCTGCACCGCGTTGCCGCGCCCGCGCACCGCGCCCGGCTTCAACGTCGTGAAGGCAAACATCCCGTCCGCGTCCGTCGCCGCGCGGCCGAAACCGGTGAAAACGTCTGACGCTGGTGGATCGGATTGCCAGATTTCGACGCACGCATCGCCGACAGGCGCCCCCGCGCCGTCGGTAATCCGCCCGCCGACGACGATGCGCTCCCCCTCGGCCCCGAAGCGGGTCAGGTCGGCCCAGGATGCATCTTCCAGCAAATGCCAGTACGGCCCGATCGTCTGGTGGGCGGTCGCAACCGGCATCAATGCTCTCCGTGCTCGTCGGCCGCCTGCACCGGCGTCGCCCCGCGCCCGCGCAAAACGATGTCGAACCGGTAGCCGAGCGCCCAGTCCGGCTTGGCGATGCCGATGTCGAACACCCCGATCAGTCTCTCGCGCGCCCCCGCGTCCGGCACGCAGTTGAAGATCGGGTCCAGCGGCAGCAGCGGGTCGCCGGGAAAATACATCTGCGTGATCAGCCGCGTCGCAAACCCCGGCCCGAACAGCGAGTAATGGATGTGATTCGGCCGCCAGGCATTGAAATGGTTGCCCCACGGATAGGCGCCGGGCTTGATCGTGACGAAGCGATATTTGCCGTCCGCGTCGGTGAACGCCCGCCCGGTGCCGCGAAAATTGCCGTCCAGCGGCGCGTCGTGCCGGTCGCTTGGGTGCGCGTAGCGGCCGGCGGCGTTGGCCTGCCACAGTTCGATCATCGTGTGCGGCACCGGTCGCCCGTCCTCGTCCAGCACCCGGCCCTCGACGATGATTCGTTCGCCGACCGCCGCCCGCCCGCCCACGACGGAGATGTCGATGGTCGCCGGAAACCGGGACTGCGAAAAGCGCGGCCCCGTCGTCTCGGTGATCGTGTGCGGCAGCGGCGCCAGCGGCTGCGTCGGGTGCCGCAGGCCGGTGCTGCGATAGGACGGCGAATCGTACGGCGCCTGCGTGCCCGTCACGTTGGGGCGGAACGGCTTATCGTCCATCGGCGCCTCCTCTCTCACGCCGGTTGCACGGCGAGGAAGCCGCGCATGGCCGCCGTCACCGCGTCGGGCACCTGCACCGTCGGGATATGCGCCGCGCCGCGCAGCACGGTCAGCGAGGCGCCGGGAATGGCATCGGCAATGGCCTGTGCCGCCGCCGGCGGCGTGGCGACGTCGTGCTCGCCGACCAACGCCAGCGCCGGCACGCGCAGCGTCGCCGTGCCGGCCCGCAGATCGCCGACCGCCAGCGCCTCGGCGGCGCCCGCATACCCCTCCGGGTCGGTGTGGCGAAGCATCGCCCGCAGCCCCTCGGCCGCCGGATCGGCCAAAAAATCCTCCGTCACCCAGCGCGACATCACCGGCGCCACGATGGGCTCCATCCCATGCGCCCGCACCGTCGCCGCCCGCTCGCGCCAGACGCTTTCGGGCGGGAACACCATCGCCGTGTCGCACAGGATCAGCGACCGCACCCGCGCCGGCGCCCGCGCCGCTAGCGCCTGCGCGATGGCGCCCCCGATCGACAGCCCCGCCACATGCGCCCGCCCGACCCCCAGCGCGCCCAGCACCGCAAGCGCGTCGCCCGCAAGCCCGTCCAGGCTGTATGGCCCCCTGGTGACGGTGGTGAGCCCATGGCCCCGCATGTCCGGCCGGATCACCCGAAAATTTTCGGCCATCGCCCTGGCCTGCGCGTCCCACACATGCAGCGACGTGCCGAGCGAATGCAGCAACAGCAACGGCGGCGCCTCGGCCGGCCCGTCCACCTGCACATGCACGACCAGATCGCCCGCCCGAACGAACATCGGCACTTCCCCCGGGCGCAAAGGCTAGGCTGGATCGGGCGCGGGCGCCAAGCGGGTGGGGGTGGCGAACGAGATCAACTTGAAATAGATAGCACTCGGTGCTACTAATCAACGATGATCGCGACGTCCAAGGCTGCTAAGCGGGTCTTCAGGAGGGACGCATTCGAGGCGATCCATTCGTCCGCCTCGGCGCTTCGTAAAGTCGGTGCCATCGACAAGGCGACCATGCGGAGCTTCGACGACACCTGCCTTTCCGTGCCGGCATCGTTCGAGCCTGACCAGATCAAGCAGCTTCGTGAGAGCAATAACGTCAGCCAGCCGGTGTTCGCGCGCTACCTCAACACCAGCGAAAGCACGGTGGAGAAGTGGGAGACGGGCGCCAAGCGGCCGAGTGGCATGGCCCTCAAACTGCTCGCGATCGTGCGGAAGCACGGGTTGCAGGTGCTGGCGTAGGGTCGGCCCGCGCGGCGGCTGGATCGGGTTGCCCAAACCGTCGCGGCTTGTTGAACGCCCGGGGCGGCCATGCCATTGCCCCGCATGCCAGACTTCGGCGCCAAACGGGGGCGGGACGATGCGCAATGGTGTCCACTTCATTTCCGGGATGCCCCGCGCGGGCTCGACGCTGCTGGCGGCGCTGCTGCGGCAAAATCCGGCCCTGCACGCGGGCATCACCAGCCCGGTCGGCGGCCTCGTCGCCAGTCTGTTGCGGGAGATGAGCCAGCGCAGCGAAACCTCGATCTTCATCGACGACGAGCAACGGGAGGCGATCCTGCGCGGCGTGTTCGCCAGCTACTACGGCGCGGTGCATCCGCTGCGGACGGTGTTCGACACCAGCCGGATGTGGTGCGCCAAGCTGCATGTGGTCGCCGGCCTGTTCCCGGACGCGAAGGTCATCTGCTGCGTGCGCCATCTGCCGTGGGTGATCGACAGCATCGAGCGGCTGGTGCGCCAGAACCGCTGGGAACTGTCGCAGATCTTCGATTTCGACCCCGGCGGCACCGTCTATTCCCGCGCCGACGGATTGTCCGCCGGCAACGGCATGGTGGGATTTGCGCTGGGCGCACTGAAGCAGGCGTTGGCCAGCGACGAGGCGGATCGCCTGCTGCTGCTGTCGTACGAGACGCTGACGAGCGACCCTGCGCGGGCCATGGCGGCGGTGTACGAGTTCACCGGACTGCCGCCATTCGCGCACGACTTCGCCAACGTCGAATTCGATGCCGACGAATTCGATGCCCGGCTGGGCACGCCCGGCCTGCACAAGGTCGGTAGGGTGGTGCGCACGGTCGAGCGCGACACCATCCTGCCGCCCGATTTGTGGCGGCGCTTCGAAGGCGGCAGTTTTTGGCGCGAGCCGGCGTTCAACCGGCGCGGCGTGCGCCTCGTCTGACCGGTCAGGCGGCCATCGCCTCGCGATCGGCCAGCATGTCGCCGGCCTGCCGCGCGAGGCGCCGGCGCGTGGCGGCGGGCAACTGTCGCTCGGCCTTGACGCGCGGATACGCCATCTCCACGGCCGGCGCCTCGGCGAGGTAAAGCGCCTCGCGTTCCCGCCAATTGTCGAACGTCAGCGGTTCGGCGCCGTCGAGAAAGGTTTCCGCCGGCACGCCTTCGGCCAGGATCAGCGCGTGGTCGTCCAGTTCCACATGGTAGTAGGTGAATGTGTCCGGCACGCGGCTCTCGCGCACCACGGACACGCCGTTCACCAGCGCGCCCGCCTGGACCAGCAGGCCGTCGATCAGAAAAGCGTGCCCGGAGGACACCAGCAGATCGCGCACGGGCAGATTGTCGCCCAGCGCCCCGGCGCGAATGCGGATCGGCATGACGCTGAGCGGATCGGCCCGCCGAAAGCCGCGCGGGCCTTCGGCGTGGACGGTCAAGCGGCCGATCCACTTGACGGGACGCGGAGCCCCGTCCGCCGTGGTGACGATATCGCCGATGCGCAGCACCTCGACCGCACGCTGGCCGGACGGCGTGGCGATCCGCGTGCCGCCCACGAAGCACAGCAGGACAATGCTGACCGAACCGTTGCCGGCGTTCTCGCTGCCCACCAATACTTGGTTGGTGCCGCCGTCGAACGACCCGCCGCCGCCGCCGCCGAAGCCGCCACCGCCGCCGCCGCCGGCGAATCC